>DASVDK010000185.1:0-13745 GCA_036381125.1 Thermodesulfobacteriota bacterium
CGCCGGGTGCGCGGCGGCGCTTACGCGGCGATGGGGATGACGCGCGGCTTGGCGGCCGCGGCCTTGGGGATGGTCACGGTGAGGACGCCGTCCTTGAACCTCGCCTCGACCTTGCCGGCCTCCACCTGCGCCGGGATGGAGAAGCTGCGGACGAACTGACCGTACGCCCGCTCCATGCGGTGGCAGGTCTGGTCCTTGAACTCGTCCGCGAACTTCCGCTCGCCCTTGAGCGTGAGCACGTTGTCCTTCAGCTCGATCTGCACGTCGTCCTTCGTGAGCCCGGGCAGCTCGGCGACGACCACGTACCGGTCGGCGTTCTCGTAGACGTCCACGGCCGGGGACCAGTTGCCGGTCAGCTCCGAGGGCTCGCCTGTACGGGTGCGGCTCAGCGTCTCGTCGAAGAGCCGGTTCATCCGCTCGTGGAGGACGGCGAGGTCACGGAACGGGTCCCAACGCACGATCGCCATCTGTCTTGCCTCCTTCCGTAAGGGTCGGGTGCGCGGCACCCGGCAAACCCGGGCACCGCTACTGCGCGACCGTGACAGCAACCGACGTGCCGATCTCTAACCGCGCGAAACCTCTCCCCTTTGCTTGCCTTGCCCGCGCGCCGTGCCGGGGCGGCGTGCCACACCGGCCGAAGCCGGCGTCAACGTGACAAGGTGACGGCGAGCCCGGCCAGCCGTAGCGGCCGGCCAGGAGCGTGGCCACCCTGAACGTGGCCGAGGCATGCCCCGACGGGGCAGCAGCGGGACAGCGGCGCCCGCCAGGAGCGAGCACGATCAGGGAGAGGAGGCGGGGCTCGACCTGCCCCGCCTCGGCTCGAGCCTCGTCCACCGGACGCCGGGATCGGCCCCGCGTGTACCACCAGGATCACCGCGGCGAAGGTCGTCGCCGCTCCCCGGAGCCCCACGCGTGCGCCCCCCGGAGACGGCACGCGTGTAGACAAGTCAAGGTCCCTAGCGCTTCAGCACGCGATCGAAGAGGTCGAGCACCTTGCCCCAGGCGTCCTTCGCGTGCTCCGGCCGGTAGACCTCGGGGCGAGTGTCGTTGAAGAACGCGTGCGGCGCCGGGTAGGTGACGACCCGTCCCCGCACCCCTCCGGCCTTCAGCGCCGCTTCGAGGCGCCGCACCTCGCCGACCGGGACGAAGGGGTCCTGGTCGCCGTAGATGTAGAGGACCTCGGCGCCGATCCGCCTGAGCGTGTCGTCGTCGGGGACCGGCACGCCGTACCACCCGGCCGACGCCTTGACCCGCGCGTCGTTCGCGGCCAGCAGGAGGGCGAGCCGGCCGCCCATGCAGAAGCCGGTGACCCCGATCCGGTCGGCCCTCGCCGCCGGATGCGCCGCCAGGTGGTCCACCGCCGCCTTCAGGTCGCGCACGGCGTCGTCCACCTTGAGCGCGTTCATCAACGCGCCCGCCTCGTTCGCGTCGGTCGTGACCTTCCCGTGGTAGAGATCCGGCGCGACCGCCAGGTAGCCCTCCGCCGCGACGCGTCGCGTCACGTCCTTGATGTGCTCGTTGAGGCCCCACCACTCCTGGATCACCACGACCGCGGGGAATGGCCCGGTCCCCGAGGGCTTCGCCTCGTAGGCGCCCGCCCCGGTGGAGAGCGTGACCATTCGGGTCTCGACCTGTGCCATCGTCACCTCCTCTGTGGACTGGGACAGATGCGAGGTTACCTCACGAGGCGCCGCATTCGCTGCACGAAGAAGCCGTCGAGGCCGCCGTCGGCGGGGTGCGTCACGAGGCGTGCCTCGGCCTCGTACTCCGGATGCCCGGCGAGGAACCCGTCGACGACGCCGGGCCCCTCCTCCGCCGTCGTCGTGCAGACCGAGTAGACGAGTCGGCCGCCCGGGCGGACCGCCGACGCCGCGACCTCGAGGATGGCCCGCTGGGTCGCGGCGAGCGGGGGAACGTCCTCGGGACGCCGCCGCCAGAGGATGTCGGGGTTGCGCCTGACGACGCCGAGCCCCGAGCAGGGGGCGTCGACCAGGACGGCGTCGTAGGGGCCGGCGAGCGGCGCCGGCAGGGGGGTCGTGGCGTCGTGCGCCGCCACCGTGACCCGATCGGCGACGCCGAGGCGGGCGACCGTCTCGCGAACTCGCCCGAGGCGGGCGGGGTCCACGTCGAGCGCCACGACGCGCCCGTGCGGCCCGACGAGGTCCGCGAGATGACCGGTCTTGCCCCCCGGCGCCGCGCAGAGGTCGAGGACGCGGGCGCCGGTCGGAGGGTCGACGAGCCTGGCCACGAGCTGGGAGGCCTCGTCCTGCACGGCAAAGGCCCCCTCGGCGAACCCGGGGAGGGCCGCCACGCCGCCGGGCGGCAGCGATCCCGGCTCGATCACCACCGCGTCGGGCGCCACGCGCCCGGGGCGCGCGGCGACGCCCGCCGCGGAGAGTCGCGCGCGCAGGCGCTCCACCCCCTCCCGCGCCCGCAGGACCAGCGGCGCCGGCGAGGCGTCGGCGCCGAGCCGGCGCGCGGCCTCCTCGACCCCGTGCGCCGCCACCTCGCGCTCGACCATCCAGCGCGGGTGCGAGGTCTCGACGGCCAGGCGCTCGATCGGATCGGCCGGCAGCGGCACGTCCCCCCCTTCGTCCGCCACGCGCCGCAGGAGCGCGTTCGCGAAGCCGGCCGCGCCCCGCGCGACCCGCTTGACGTGCTCCACCGCCTCGTCCACGGCGGCGTGGGCCGGGATGCGATCGAGATGGCGGAGCTGGTAGGCCGCCAGGCGGAGGGCGGCGCGGACCTCCGGGTGGAGGGTGCGGAGCGGACGCTTCGCGAAGTACGAGAGGACGTGGTCGAGGCGCCCCTGCCAGCGCAGGGTGCCGTAGACCAGCTCGGTCAGGAGGGCGCGGTCGCGCGGGTCCGCGAGGGAGGCCAGGGCGGCCTCGAGGAGGCGGTCGGCGAAGGCGCCCCGCTCGACCCGCGCGAGGATCCGCACGGCCACGCCCCGTACGCCGGCGCGGCCGCGCGGCGGGCGCATGCCCGTCGTCAGACCCAGCTCGGCCGCACGCTCCCCATCGCCATCGCCTCGAGGCGCGCGACGCGCTCCTCGGTCGGCGGGTGGGTGCTGAAGAGCCGCGCGAGTCCGCCGCCCGCGAACGGGTGGACGATGAACATGTGCGCCGTCCCC
Source organism: Thermodesulfobacteriota bacterium (assembly GCA_036381125.1). Taxonomy (GTDB): domain Bacteria; phylum DASVDK01; class DASVDK01; order DASVDK01; family DASVDK01; genus DASVDK01. The sequence goes on from DASVDK010000185.1 coordinate 3,134, forward strand.
TCGTTGCCCGCCGTCATCGGGATGCGGTGCGCGTAGGCGTCGATCTTCCGGAGCGCGTTCGCGAGCGAGAGCGGAGCCCCCGAGAGCCGCGCGCCGGTCGCATCGGCCGAGAACTCGCGCGTGCGGCTGATGGCCATCTGGACGATCATCGCCACGATCGGGGCGATGATGATCGTGGCGAGCAGGCCGACGATGTTGCCGCCGTCGCCCTCCTCGTCCGAGCGCCCGCCGAGGCCGCCGAAGATCGCCCCCCACTGGAGGATGTTGGCGATCATCGAGATGGCGCCGGCGATCGTCGCGGCGACCGACGAGATGAGGATGTCGCGGTTCCTCACGTGACCGAGCTCGTGCGCGAGGACCCCGCGCAGCTCGTCGCGAGAGAGCAGGCGCATGATGCCCTGGGTCACCGCCACGGCCGCGTGCGACGGGCTCCTGCCGGTCGCGAAGGCGTTCGGCTGCTCCTGCGGGATGATGTAGAGACGGGGCATCGGCATGCCCGCGCGCCCCGCCAGCTCGCGGACCATGGCGTACAGCTCGGGGGCCTCGCGCTCGTCGACCTCGTGCGCCCCGTACATCTTGAGCACGATCTTGTCGCTGAACCAGTAGCTCACGAAGTTCATCGCGCCGGCGAACACGAGCGCGATGACCATGCCCTGCTGCCCGCCGAGCATCCCACCGATGGCGACCAGGATGCCGGTCAGGGTGGCCAGCAGGATGGTCGTCTTGATGGCGTTCATCGATCTCCTCCGGGAGGGACGCCCTGCCCCTCCACCACGAACATCGTTTCGAGGTTATGCAAGCGCCGTTCCGGGGCCGATCCGCGCGCCGCGGGCGAACTGCGCGCCCGACATCGGCTTTCGGCTCTCGGGCTGCACCTCGAGAAGGAGGAGGACCCCCTCCCCGGTCGCCACCGCGATGCCGTCCGGGACGACCGCCAGCACCTCGCCCGGCCTGCGGGCGGAGGCCTCGTAACCGTTCGAGACGTAACGAGTTCTCAGAATCTTCACCGGCCGGCCCGCCACCGCGGTCACCGCGCCCGGCCAGGGCTGGAACGCCCGCACCTGATCGTGGATCGCCCGGGCGGGCCGCGTCCAGTCGATCCGGGCGTGCTCGCGCGTGAGCATCGGCGCCAGCGTGGCAGCCGCGTCATCCTGGCGCTCGGCCGTCGCCGTGCCCGCGTCAAGCCGGCCGAGTACCTCGACGAGCGCCTCGGCGCCGAGCGACGCCAGGCGCTCGGTCACCGTCGGCGCGTCCTCGTCCGGGCCGATCGGCGTTCGACGGACATGATACACGGGGCCGGTGTCGAGGCCGGCCTCCATGCGCATGATCGACACGCCGGTCTCGCGCTCGCCGTGGTAGATGGCCCACTGGACCGGCGCCGCGCCGCGGTACTTCGGCAGCAGCGAGGCGTGGACGTTGACGCAGCCGTGCCGCGGGATGTCGAGGATGGCCTGCGGCAGGATCCTGCCGTAGGCGGCCACGACGATCACGTCGGGCGCCAGGGCGCGCAGGCGCGCGCGGGCCTCCTCGGTGCGGATCGTCTCGGGCTGCCAGACCGGCAGCCCGAGCTCGAGGGCGGCGACCTTGACCGGCGGCGGCGTCGGCGCCTGCCCGCGCCCCGCCGGCCGGTCGGGCTGGGTCACCACCACCGGCACCCGGTGCCCCGCCGCCACGACCGCCCTGAGCGACGGCACCGCGAAGGCCGCGGTGCCCATGAACGGGACGATCACTCGGCTGCGGCCAGGTACTTCCTGTACCGGCGACGGAAGAGGTCGCGCTTGACCGGCCCCAGGCGGTCGACGAAGAGCAGTCCGTTGAGGTGGTCGATCTCGTGCTGGAAGCAGCGCGAGAGGAGGTCGCGCCCGGTGATGACCTGCTCCTTGCCGTCGAGCCCGAGCCCCTTCACCGTGCACTCGGCGTAGCGGACGACCGGCGCCGAGTACTCCGGCACCGACAGGCAGCCCTCCTCCTCCTTGAGCTCCCCCTTCACCTCGACGATCTCCGGGTTGATCATCGTGATGAGCTGCCGGGGCTCGCCCTCGCCGTGACAGTCGGCCGTGAAGATCCGCAGCGATACCCCTACCTGATTGGCAGCCAGGCCGACGCCCGGAGCGGCGTACATGGTCTCGGCCATGTCACGGCAGAGCTGGACGATCTCGGGTGTGATGCGCTCGACCGGCTCGGCCCGCCGCTTGAGCACGGGGTCGGGATAGTGGCGGATCGGAAGGATCATGCAGTCCTCAAATCCCTGTAATCAAAGGAGAAATGATAGCGTGCCGGGCGGCCGGTGTCAAAGCAGGTTGGCGGGGTCCACGTCGATCGAGAGCATCGCCCCGCGAGACAGCCCGGCCGGCTGCCGCGCCTCGGCCGCCAGGGCGGCCGCCACGCGGCGGACCGCGGCGCTGCCGCGGCCCTTCAGCAGGAGTTGCCAGCGGTGGCGGCCGCGCAGGCGCGCGAGCGGCGCCGGCGCCGGCCCGACCACCTCGACCTGCCCGGCGAGCGAGCTGTCGGCGGCGAGGCGGGCGGCGGCGCGCGCAGCGAGCCATCCGGCCGCGCGCCGCGCGGCCGCCTCCGAGGGGGCGTCGACGCGCAGGTTCACGAGGCGGCGGAAGGGGGGGTAGCCCAGCTCGCGGCGCGCCTCCAGCTCCACGGCGTAGAAGCCGTCGGCGTCGTGCGCCGCGGCGAAGCGGATCGCGGGGTGATCCGGGTCGTAGCTCTGCACGATCACCCGTCCCGGCGCGTCCCCTCGCCCGGCGCGCCCCGCGACCTGGGTGAGGAGCTGCACCGTCCGCTCCGCCGCGCGGAAGTCCGGCAGCGACAGCCCGCTCTCCGCGAGGAGCACGCCCACGAGCGTCACCCCCGCGAAGTCGTGCCCCTTGGCGACCATCTGCGTGCCGACGAGGACGTCCACCTCGCCCGCGGCGACCTCCTTCAGGACGTCGCGGACGGCGCCGCGAGGGCCGACGACGTCGCGGTCGAGGCGCGCCAGGCGCGCCCCGGGAAAGCGCGCCCTCAGCCACTCCTCGATCCGCTCCGTGCCGGCGCCGAACTGGAGCACCTGCGTGCCGCCGCACTTCGGGCAGACGGCGGGCGCCGGTCGGGAGGCGCCGCAGTAGTGGCACCGGAGGGCCCGCTCCGCGCGATGGTAGACCAGCGAGACCGCACACGACTCGCACCCGAACCGGGTGCCGCAGTCGGGGCAGAGGAGGAAGGTGGCGTAGCCGCGCCGGTTGAGGAACAGGAGCGCCTGGCGCCGCTCGGCGAGCGTCTCCGCGAGGGCCTGCTCGAGCGCGGGCGAGACTGGCGACGGCGGCTCGGCCGCCCGCGCCCTCGGAGCGGCCTCGCCGAGCTTCCGGCGGAGGTCCACCACCTCGACGACCGGGAGCGGCCGCGCCTCGACCCGCTCGGGCAGCCTGAGGTAGCCGAGCGGGCTCGCCCCTTCGACCCGCTGCGTCGCGCGCGCCCAGCTCTCGAGCGAGGGGGTGGCCGAGCCGAGGAGGCAGACCGCGCCCGCCTGTCGCGCGCGCACCTGCGCCACGTCCCGCGCGTGGTAGCGGACGCCGTCGTCCTGCTTGAAGGAGCCCTCCTGCTCCTCGTCCACGACGATCACGCCGAGCGGCTCGACCGGCGCGAACACCGCCGACCTGGCGCCGACGACCACCGGCGCCTCGCCTCGTCGGACGCGGCGCCACTCGTCGAGCCGTTCGCCGTCGGACAGGCCGCTGTGGAGAACCGCGACGCGGTCACCGAGCCGCCGGGTGAATCGCCCGACGAGCTGCGGCGTGAGCGAGATCTCGGGCACGAGCACGATCGCGCCGCGTCCCGCGGCCAGCGCCGCCTCGACGAGGCGGATGTAGACCTCGGTCTTGCCGCTGCCGGTCACGCCGTGCAGCAGGAACGGCGCGAAGGTCTGCGACGCGAGCGCCGCGCGCAGGACCGTGAGCGCCTCCGACTGCGCGCGCGTGAGGACCGCCGGGGCGTCGCCGCCCCCTGCGGCGCCGAGCCCCCAGTCCACGCGACGGCCGATCTCGACCTCCTCGGTCGCGACCTGGCCCGAGTCGACGAGCGCCCTGACGATCGGCGCGACCTCGCCGAACGCGGCGCGCAGCGCCGGAAGCGGTGTGGGGCCGCGCTCGCGGAGGAACCGGAGGACCGCCGCGCGCTTCGGCGCACGCCGGCCGAGGCGGGCGAGCGCCGGCTCGTCGAGCGGGCCGGCCAGGCGGACGATCGTCTCGCGCCTCGGCTTCGCCCGGTCTCCTCCCACCCGTTCCGCGAGCGCGACGAGCCCCCTGCGCCGCAGCGCCGAGAGCGCTCGCTTCCCCGACCGCCCGGCGCCCGCGAGCGCCGATCGGTGGAGCAGGCCGTCGGCGGAGGCGGCCAGCCGGCGGAGCAGCCGCGCCTCGGCCGTGTCGGGTCCCCCTTCGGTCTCGAGCGCGCGGGCGGCGGCGAGCCCCTCCGGCGTGAGCACCAGGCGGCGCGAGGAGGCCGGCGCGAGCCCGCCGGGCAACGCCGTCCGGCAGACCTCGCCGAGCGGCGCGAGGTAGTAGTCGGCCACCCAGCGCAGGAGGTCGAGGAGCGCGGGCGGCACCAGCGGGTCGCCGTCGTCGAGAAGGGCGGCGATCGCCTTGAGGCCGTCCACCTCGGCGGACTCGGGGAAGCCGACCACGTAGCCGGTCACCTGGCGCCGGCCGAAGGGGACGAGCACGCGGTGGCCGATGGCGAGTCGCGCGTCGAGGGGCGGCGGGGCGAGGTAATGGAACGTGCCTCCCACCGGCAGGGCGACGGCGACCTCGGCGAGGGGGCGCCGGGCCGGCAGGGGGGCGACCGAGGACATGGGCGCTGATTGTGCCGCCCAGGGCCGGGCGCGGTCAATCCGCCCGGCGCGAGCGGCGCCCCTCGCTTGACGCTCCCACGGGCGTCGGGTAGACTTTCCGCGCGTTTCCAGCCGCGTGGTACCGGCCGCGAGCCGTTGCGGGTTCATCCCGGGCGGAGCGGACGCCGGCCGCGAGCCGTTGCGAGAGGTGTGGCGTGAGCCGCACCGGGAGGCGAGCGGCCACCGGTGGTTGGCGGCCCGCAGGGCCGCCGACGAGCGGAGCCCGGGTTCATCCCGGGCGGAGCGGACGCCGGCCGCGAGCCGTTGGAAGTGGGGCTGTAGCTCAGCTGGGAGAGCGCTGCGTTCGCAACGCAGAGGTCGGCGGTTCGATCCCGCTCAGCTCCACCACCTCTCTTCTCCTCCTCCAGGTCCTCCCCTTCTCCTCCGGGTCGAGCGCGTTCACCCCCTGGCGCACGTGACGTTACGAGCGTCGGCCCTGGCACCGGCGTGCGTCCTCGACCGGCGTCGATGGGGGACGGCGAGGGGCCGGGCGCCCGTGGCGTCGGATGGCGATCGCCGGCGCCGTGCCCGTCGTCGTCGCCGGCCTGGCCGCCTGGCCGCACATCCGGGCCCCGACCTTCTCCCCCGAAGGCTTCGCGTCGGGAAACGGGCGCATCGAGGCAACCGGGTACGACGTCGCCACCGCGCGGGCCGGCCGGCTCGACATGGACACGAAGGACCTCGAGGCGCAACTGCGCGGGGCCGAGGCGCAGGTCGCGCAGGCGCGCGAGGACAACTGATCCCCGGGCAGAGGTTACGCCCGGACCCGAGGAGTCCGGGGCCGGCGAGGTAGAGTAAATCCATGGCCGTGGGTTCGTCGCTCCTCGACCGGCCGAGCGTCGCCTGGCGGGTCTTGCGGACAGCCTGCCTCGTCGCGCGCCTGCGCTGCCCGTCCTGCGGCCTCGGCCGCATGGGGGCCGGCGGCCTCGCCGTCCACCTGCGCTGCCCGGTCTGCGGGGTCGTCTTCGAGCGCGACCCCGGCGAGGTCGCGGGCGGCATCTGGGTGAACTCCATGGTCACGACGCTCGGCATCTGCGGGCTCGCGAGCTACCTGGAGTTCTTCACCGCCCTGCCGCGCACGCTCCTCACGCCGCTCGTCGTCCTCTTCGCCGCCGTGTTCCCCGTCGCCTTCTACCGGCACTCGCGCGCCGTCTGGATCGGCGTCCTCCACCTGGCCGGCCTGGTGCATCGCGACGAGGCGGCCGACCCCGAGCCGGTCATCCGCCCCTGGCCGCCGGACGGCCCCGGCGGAGGCGGCCCCACGACCGGCGCCGAGTCGGCCCGCGAGCCGGTCTTCGTCGGGACCGGCCGCCCCCTCGACGGCCCGCGCGGCGGCGCGTCATGACGCGGCGCGCCACGATCGCCGCGCGCCTCCGGCGGCTCGCGGCCGCCATCCGCCCGAGGCCGCTCGCCTCCTGCGCGGCTCTCGCCGCACTGCTGGTCGCCGGTTGCGCGAGTCACCCGATCTCCGAGCCGCTCCGCGCGGCGGCGAAGGACCAGCCGCCGTTCGCGGCGCTGGCGGCCGATCCGGCGGCGTACGTGGGCCGGGCGGTCGTGCTCTCGGGCATCGTGCTCGGCGCCTTCCCGGGACCGAGCGGGGGGACGGTGCTCGAGGTGCTCCAGACGCCGGCCGACGGCGCCGGCCGTCCCGGCGACCCCGACCGATCGCAGGGGCGCTTCCTCGCGGTGGACGCGAGACGTCTCGACCCGGCGATCTACGCGCCGGGCAGACGGGTGGCCGTCGGCGGCGAGGTGGTGCGGACGGAGACGCGCGAGGTGCCGGGCGGCGGAACGATCACCTACCCGGTCGTCGAGGCACGCGAGCTGCACCTCTTCCCGGTGGAGCGGCGGGGTGGCCCGCCCGTGAACCTCGGGATCGGGATCGGCATCGGGTTCTAGGCCGCGTTCGGCCCGGGCGTCCCGGTCTGCCTGAGCGCCTCGACGAGGCTCGCGTTGCGGATGGCCGCCGCGGCCGACGCGGCGAGGCTCACGAGGAGGTCCTGGTCGTCCTCCGTGAAGGCGTCGAGCCGGTAGTGGTCGACGTTGATGACGCCGATGACGGCGCCGTCCCAGCTCATCGGCGCGGCCAGCTCGCTGCGCACGTTCTCGTTGGCGAGGACGTAGCGAGGGTCCTTCGTCACGTCGCCCACGCGCAGCGGCGTGCCGTGCGCGGCGACCCACCCGGTGATCCCCTCCCCTTTCCGGAGCCGGATGCGGCGGCGCGCCTCGGCCGAGAGACCGCGCGCCGACCGGATGACGAGCCGCTGGTCCGCCGGGTCGAGCAGCATGACCGAGCCGGACGAGGCGTGCATCAGCTCGATCGCCTTGTCGACGATGAGGTCGAGGAGGGCGTCCACCTCGACGGTCGAGGTCATCGCCTGCGCCACCTCGAGGAGCCCGCGCAGCCGGTCGGCCCGGGCGCGCAGCCGCTCGACCAGGGTCGCGTTCTCCTCGGCGATGGCGGCGAGGTTCGCGAGGACCGTGAGCAGGCGGAGGTCGCCGTCGGTGAAGGGCCTCCGGTCGCGCTTGGTGTCCGCGGTGATCACGCCGAGCGTGCGGCCTCCGATGGTTAGCGGCGCCACGAGGAACGACCGGACGCCGGCGCGGCCGAGGATCCCCTCGAACGCGTCGGGCTCGTCGGCCGCATCGCGGACGATCGCCGGCTCGCCGGTCTCCGCGACCCGCCCGATGACGCCCGTGCCCTTCGGCACGCGAAGCCCCTCGAGGAGCGGCTCGGAGAGCAGCCCGCTGCCCGAGCGCGCCACCAGGTCGCCGGTCCCGGCCTCCCGGAGGAGCAGCAGGCTGCGCTCCACGCCGAGGATGACGGTGACCGCCTCCGTGATGAGCTTGAGCGTCAGCTCCACCGACTGCATGGACGAGGACATCGCCCGGCCGATCTCGAGCAGCATGGCCGTCTGCGCGGCGAGCTGCCCCGGGGAGGCATGCTCGGCCGCCCGGCTCCGATCGGCCCGCAGGAAGGCCTTGAGCCCGCTCACCAGGCTCACGCCGCGCTGCCCTTCAGCGCGCGCCGGACGGCCTGCTTGAGCTCGGCGAGGTCGGAGGACTTGACGACGTAGGCGTCGCACGCCCAACTGCCGAAGTCGGCCTTGTACTCGTCGTACGCGGTGCAGAGGATGACCGGGAGCTTCCGGTGGTGCTCCTTGATCGTCCGGAGCACCTCGATGCCGTCCATGCCCGGCATCTTGATGTCGAGCGTCACCACGTCGGGCTGGAAGCTGTCGAGGGCGGCGAGTGCCTCCTGCCCGCTCGCGGCGGTCTTCACCTCGTAGCCCTCGTCCTCGAACTCTTCCCTGTAGAGGGTGCCGATGGACGGCTCGTCGTCGACGATGAGGATTCGGGGCATCAGGAGCCTCCGACCGCGGCCGCCGGCTCCGCCGGCGTCTCCCCGGAGATCAGCTGGTCGGGGCGAAGCGGCAGCCGCAGGATGAACGTCACGCCGTGACCGGGTCGGTTCGCGACCTCGATCGAGCCGGCGTGATTCTGGACGATCCGCTTGACGATGGCGAGGCCGAGGCCGGTCCCGCTCTCCTTGGTCGTGTAGAAGGGCCTGAAGACGTGGTCCATGACGGTCTCGTCGAGCCCGCCCCCGGTGTCCTCGACCTCGGCGACCAGGTGCGGCCCGAGCCCGCGCCCGTCGGCCGAGGCGAGGCGGACCGTGAGGGTCCCGCCCGTGCTCATCGCCTCGCGGGCGTTGTTGAAGAGGTTCACGAAGACCTGGCGGATCTGCGTCCCGTCGCAGACGATGGACGGCAGGCCGGCGTCGAACCGCTTGACGACCCGGACGCCGTTCTCCTTGAACGCCTCGGCCATCATCTGCAGCGTCGAGTCGACGATCGCCTCGAGCGACTGCGGCTCGTAGGCCGTGCTCCGGTGCTCCTTGGAGAAGGCGAGGATCTCGTTGAGGATGCGCTCGAGCCGGCTCACCTCCTTGAGGATGATCTCCGTGTACGCGCGGTCGGGCGAGTCGTCGCCGATCCGCTTGTGGAGGCGACGCGCGAAGCCGCCGATCGACACGAGCGGGTTCCTGATCTCGTGCGCCACCTGCGCCGCCATCTCGCCGAGCGCCGCCAGCTTCTCGTTCTGGACCAGCCGCTGGTGCATCGCGCGCTGCTCGCGGTTGGCCACCTCGAGGTTCCGATAGAGCGTGGCCGACTCCACGGCGAGCCCCGCCTGGTTGGCGAACATGAGGAGGAACCTGAGGTCCTCGTTGGTGATGGGCCGCTGGTTGAAGCGGTTGTCCACCAGGATGACCCCGAGCGCGCGGCCCTTGGCGAGGAGCGGCACGGTGGCGAAGGCGGCGAGGTCGAGCTTGTCCGCGAGCCAGCCCGGCACCCCAGGGTCGCGCCGCCCCTCCGGCACGTTGTGGCCCTGCTTGTCGAGGAGCGTGCGCACCAGGACGTTCGACTCGTCGGTCATCGGGATCCGGATGGACTGCACGGTGCGGTTGAGGCGCGTGTCCAGGCTCACGTCGAAGTCCTCGTTGCGCACGAGGTCGCCGAGCGTCCGCCGCTCGGACGCGAGCCGGTGCCACACCGCGCCCGCCTCCTCCGGGCTCTCGGGCCCCACGCCGAGGATGCCGTCCACGGTGCCTTCCGCCTCGTTGTGGAGGAAGAGGAACGCCCGGTTGAAGCCGAGCCCGTCGCCGATGGTGACGGCGGTGAGGATGGTGTGCAGGAGCCGGTCCCGCTGGATGGTCGTCATCATCGCCTGGCCGACCTCGTAGAGGATCGACAGCTCCCGGTTCTTCAGCTCGAGGTCGCGCGCCAGCGTCTCCATGCGGTTGAAGACGACGGCGTTGCCGATGGCGTTGGCGATCTGGCTCGCCATGGTGGAGAGCAGGTACCGGTCGTCCTCGTCGAACCCGCGCTCGCGCACCGGCGCGTCCCCCTCCTTGTCGAAGAGCGAGAGGGTTCCGATGACGCGCCCCTTGAAGGTGAGCGGGACGCAGAGGATGGACGAGACGATCTGCCGGCCCCGGTCGAGGACCCTCGGGTCGTTGCGGGCGTCCTTGACCAGGATGGGGAGGCCCGTGGCCGCCACCTCGCCGGCGATGCCCTCGCCCACCTTGATGGGGTCGCGCGTGCCGGGGACGTCGAGGAGGCCGAAATCGGCGGTGACCTTCAGCTCGCCCGACGCCTCGTCGAGCAGGCGCAGCACGGCCGCGCGCGCGCGGATGATCTTGACGCTGGTCCTGACGATCAGCGCCAGCAGCTCGTTCAGCTCGAGGGTCGACGAGCAGGCCTTGCCGATCTCGTAGAGCGTCGTCAGCTCGCCCACCATCTTCTTCGCCTCGAAGTAGAGCTGGGCGTTGCGGATGGCGCCGGCGATCTCCCGCGCCACGATGGCGAGGAGCCGGACGTCGCGGTCCGGCAGCGGCCCCGGCTCGCGCCGCAGGGCGAGCAGGACGCCGTAGGAGAAGGTGTCGTCGACGATCGGCACGGCGGCGGCCGAGGCGAACTCGCGCCAGTCGGCGGGAAGCCCCCGGCGCGGATCGGCGAGGTCGTGCCAGGGCGCGCCGCAGTCCGCGACGACGACCGGCTCACGCCGGGCCGCCGCGAGCCCCACCAGGCCGCCGGCCCCGCCGCTCGGCCCCCCGGCCACGGAGACCGGCAGCCTGAGCGGCTCGGACGGGGCCGGCACGCCCGTGAGGAGCCTGAGCGTCAGCTGCTCCTTGGCGCGGTCGAGGGAGAAGATGGCGCAGGCGTCGAGCCCGAGCTC
>DASVDK010000186.1:0-3261 GCA_036381125.1 Thermodesulfobacteriota bacterium
GGGAGGGGGACTCCGCCCCCCTCCTGACAACCTCCCCGGGTCATCGGTCGGCCCGGCAAAGCCGGGCCTCCCTCCAGGAGGGCGGCCGGTGCCAGGAGCACCGCGGAGTAACGGTCCTGGGCCGGTGGGGTTCGACGAGGCGTCGGTGGAGATGCACCCGTACGAGCTCGGCTCGATCCCCGACGAGGTCGAGCACCTGGGCCCCACGCTCGGCGACGACGCGCCGCCGCACGGCGGGCGACCGGGCGAGACGCGCGGCGGGCCGGCGTTCGGCACGCTCGCGCCGGCCTCCGGGGCGCGCCCGTACCGACGGGTCCGGCCGCCCGCCTCGTCGGGTCGGCGGGCGTTCCTCGTCGGCCTCCTGGGCGTGTCCGGGCTCGCGGTCGCCGGGGGCCTCGCCGCCCACGCCTGGCGCGGCCGGGACTGGCTCGCCGTCCTGTCGGGCGACCCGTTCGAGGTGCGCCTCGACGGCCACGGCGCGATCACCGGGCGCGCCGGCCGGCTGTACGTGGTGCACGGGACCGTCACGAACCTCAGCGGCGCGCCGAAGGGCTTCTTCGAGGTTCGCGCCCGCCTCCTCGACGACGCCGGCCGGACGATCGCCGAGCGCACCGTCTACGCGGGCCACGTCCTGGCGGAGCCGGAGCTGAAGGGCCTGTCGCGCGCGGAGCTCGAGCGGCGGGTCTCCGAGACGGTGTTCGGCGACGGCATGGCCAACGCGCGGGTCGAGCCGCGACGCAGCATTCCCTTCCAGGTGGTCTTCGTGCCGGCGCCCTCGGCGCGTCGCGTCGCGGAGGTCACGGTGGCGGTGGTGGGAGTCAAGGACGTGCCTTGACAGCGCCTCGCGCTCGACGAGCGGATGCAGGCGCAGCCGAAGCTCGCCGAGTCGTACGAGGTGCTGTTCCGACGCGCCGCCCGACCCGCGGCTCGCGCAGTGCCCGACGTCCGGGGTCCGGCCTCGAGTCGTTCCCGATCCGGACGGCCGACGAGGAACGGGCCCGCCCCGCCCCGCACGTCAGGCGTGCTCGATGGCGGCCAGGAGGCTCTGGTAGAACCCGGCGTAGCGGTCGGCGTCCTCGGGGCTCACCTCGACGCCGATCTCGAAGCGGTCGGGGCGTGCCCGGCGGCACCACCGGACCTCGACGTCGAACTGCGTCGGGAGCGCGACCCGACCGGGGACCACGGCGGCGCACTGGAGCCGCTGGCCCACCTCGTGGAGCCGCGGCGCGCCCACGCGGAAGCCGTGGCGGCTGATCTCGAGGATCGGCTCCGCCGGCCCCGCGGTGCCGTCGCTGCGGCTCATCGTGATCCGCGCGGCGACCTGCGCGGGGACGAGGTGACGCGGCCCGCGGCGGACGTTCGCCGTCGAATCGCGGCGCGAGACGAGCGTGCCGTACGCCATCTCGCGCAGCTCGGCGCACGGCTGGCAGACGATCCCCTCCGCGACCCGATGGACCGGATCGCCCGGGGCCGGCTCGGTGTGGCAATCGATGCACGCGTCATGTGGCATGGCCCTTCCCTCTGGTCACGTTCGGCATCAAAGACCCGAACAGCACGGCTGCCGGGTGCCCTTCTACGCCGGACCGCGGCGTCGGTCAACGTCGCCCGTCACATCTCGCGCCCGGACACGATCCGACGAGGCTTGACCCCGATGGGAAAATGCTCGAGTGGTCGGGAGCGGGAGGCTGAGATGTCGCGGCGACTCGAGGGTCGCATCGCCATGGTGACCGGAGGCGAGCTGGGAATCGGCCGGGCGTCGGCCCTGCGCGCTGCGCTGGACGGCACCGCGGTCGCGGACACGGTCCGCCGGGGCCGCGGCCGCCGCGTGCGGTAACCGCCGCACATGCCCCGCTCCCCCGCATCCGACCGGCGGGCGCTCGCCGGGATCGGTCTCACTCTGCTCGGCATCTTCCTCTTCTCGGCGAACGACGCGATGGGGAAGTGGCTCGTGACCACGTACACCGTTGGCCAGGTCCTGCTCCTGCGCAGCCTGGCGGCGCTGATCGTGCTCGCGCCGCTCCTCGCCCGGGACGGCTGGGCGTCGGTTCGCGTCGCGGAGCGTCCGGGCCTGCACCTGGCCCGCGTCGTCTTCGGCACGGCCGAGACAGCCTGCTTCTACTGGGCCGTCGCCCACCTGCCGCTCGCCGACGTGATGACCTACTGGCTGGCCGCGCCGGTGTACGTCGTCGCGGCGTCGGCGCTCCTCCTCGGAGAACCGGTCGGCGTGCGGAGGTGGATCGGCGTCGCCGCCGGCTTCGCGGGCGTCCTCGTGGCGCTCGGTCCGTCGGGAGGGATGGTCTCCCCGGCCGCCGTCGTGTCGCTCGTGGGGAGCGTGCTCTTCGCCCTCTTCGTGCTCGCGACGCGACGGCTACGAGGCGCCGGCACGACCACCCTCGTGGCCTTCCAGATGGTGGGCGGGCTCGTCCTGGGCGCGGCGCTCGCGCCGGTCGGCTGGGTGACGCCGGGCCTGCGCGACCTGGTCCTCCTGCTGCTGCTCGGGATCGTGGCCATGGTGGCCCACCTCTGCGTCACGCGCGCCCTCGCGCTCGCCCCGGCCCCGGTGGTGGTCCCGTACCAGTACACCTTCCTCGTCTGGGCAGTCGTCTTCGGGTACGTCGTCTTCGGCGACGTGCCAGACATAGGCGGCCTCGTCGGGGCCGGCATCATCTGCGCCGCCGGCCTCTACCTCGCGGCGCTGGAGCGGACCGCCTGAGGGCGCCGGCAGGGTATCTCGGCTGGCCGAGGTGTCCGGGCGCGCTCTGCGTCGACGTGAGCGCACCACATGGCATCGCCTCGACGCGTCGTCGCCTCCATCGCCTCGTGACCGGCGCTTCCGGCTATCCCGCTCGCAGCGTGTGGGCCGTGCTCGTCCCGGCGTCTGCGGCTTACGGCGGGTGGGCCGCCGCCGGCCAACTCGGTTCGAACCGAGTTCGCGCGGGCCCCGAGGCCCGGCACGCCGTGGCGTAGACGCTCCCCGGCTCCCGCACCTGCGACTCGCCCCGGGGGCCGAACATCCGCTCCGCCTCGTACCCGTTGTGCGCCCGGCAGCGCAGCTCGATGTTCTCCACCGTCGCCGCGCCGCCCGCCGCGTACGGCCGCACGTGGTGGAACTCCAGGAACCCTCGCTCCGTACACCGCCGCCCTGTCCGGCTCACGAAGGCGCACCGCCCCCCGTCGCGCGCCCACACCGCCCGCCTGACCGCCGCCGGGATGTGCCGCGACCCCGGCCTCGGGGGCGTCCCCACGCGCGGTCGATCGGTC
>DASVDK010000187.1:0-10330 GCA_036381125.1 Thermodesulfobacteriota bacterium
CTCACGGTCCACGCGTCGGGGGGCGAGACCATGCTGCTCGAGGCCTGGCAGGGCGCGGTCGAGGGCGCCGGCACCGCCAGGCCGCCGACGCTCCTCGCCGTCACCGTGCTCACGAGCCTCGACGCCGCCGGCCTCGCCGCGGTCGGCGTGCAGGGCTCGCCCGAGGAGGCGGTGCTGCGGCTCGCACGCCTCGCGATCGCGTCGAGGATCCCCGGCCTCGTCTGCTCGCCGCTCGAGGTGCGGGCCCTGCGGGCCGCACTCGGGCCGGATCCCCTCCTCGTCACCCCCGGCATCCGCGGAGCCGAATCGTTGCCGGACGATCAGCGACGGACGTTGTCCCCCCGGGAGGCGGTCGAGGCGGGGAGCGACTACCTGGTCATCGGCCGGCCGATCCTCGCCGCTCCCGATCCGATCGTGGCCGCCGAGCTGATCGGCCAGCAGATCGCGGCCGCCGATGCGTCGAGGCCCTGACCGGCAGCGGCCGACCGGGGAGGGGACCGGGCCCGCCTGGATCGCCGGCGTCCACCCGGTGCACGAAGCGCTCCTCGCGGCGCCGGCCGGAGTGCGCGAGGTGCTCGTCGCCCGGGAGGCGGAGGCGAGACGACTCGCTCCCATCCGCGAGGCGGCGGCCGCGGCCGGCGTGCCGGTCTCGCTGCGCGACCGGTCGGACCTGAGCCGCATCCTGGGCCACGACCGGCACCAGGGGGTCGCCGCGCGCCTGCGCGGCCTGCCGGGCTACGTGGCGCTCGAGGATCTCCTCTCTCGCGTGGACGCCGACCGGGCCGCCGGTCGGCGCGCGCTCCTCGTCCTCCTCGACGGCATCGTCGACCCGCAGAACCTCGGCGCGATCATCCGCTCGGCCGAAGGGGCGGGCGCCCAGGGGGTGGTCATCCCGAAGGACCGGGCCGCCGGGCTGACGGCCGCGGTCGTCCGCGCCTCGGCGGGCGCCGCCCACCACCTGCCGGTCGCGCGGGTGACGAACCTCGTGGCCGCCATGGCCACGCTCGCGGAGCGCGGGATCTGGACGGTCGGGACGGTCGCGCCCGCCCCCGGGGCGGGGGAGCGGGCGCAGGCGTACCACGAGGCGGACCTCGCCGGCGACCTCGCGCTCGTGATCGGCGCCGAGGGGCGGGGCCTGCGGCGCCTCGTCGCCGAACGGTGCGACCGACTCGTGACGATCCCGCTCCACGGGCGGGTCGGCTCGCTCAACGCGGCCGCCGCCGCGGCCGTCCTCCTCTTCGAGGCCAGGCGGCAGCGAGCCGCCGGCGGCTAGGGCAGACCGCGCCTCCTCCGCGGGCCGCAGCCGACCCGTCTCCCGCGCCTCACGCCACGGTGATCCGCGTCAGCGCAGCCGGGGCGTCGGCACGCGCCGCCGCCGCGCGCCCATGAAGACCGGCCCGAGGAGCATCACCGCACGCGTCCCGTCAGGGCTCCGGCTCCACGTCGTTCAAGCACGCGACTCCGGACGCGGGAATCGGCTCGAACGCCGCCCTCGAGCGGTCGGCGCGCCACGCCTGCTCGATGCTCGTGAGCACGGCGTCGCTCCCGGGCCGTACGATCGCCACGATCTCCGGGTCGACGGCGATGTCGTCCGGCTCGAGGCTGCCCCCGGCGCCCTCTCGGCGCATCCCGCAGACGGCCAGCATCAGCCACCTGTCCCCGGAAAGCGGAGGGAGCGCCAGGACATCCATGACGGTCCATGTCTGGCCGGTCGCCGTCATCCGCGCTCGCCGAGCCAGCCACAGCAGGTGCTGCCCTTGCACGCGCATCTCGGCGAGCGCGAACGTTGCCGAGTCGGCCGGGCCGATCGTGGTGCCCCGCAGGATCACGACCTCTCGTGGCACCGGTGGGTACTGGGTGCCGACCCATGCCTTCCCTGCGTCTCCGACAGCGGCGCCGGCGGCCATGCCTGGGCCGCCGGCCGCGGCGAGTACGGCGAGCAGCGCCGTCGCGGCGGTGGCGATCATGGCACCCCGGCCCCACAGCGCCGTGACGGCGGTGACGAGCTGATCGAGGGCCTTCCCCCAGCCCTCGTGGAAGCCCATGTCCGCGTGCGTCTTGCAGTCCCCCACGTCCCCGTGGATGGCCAGCGCGGAGTACTTCGTCCCGGTCCCGAGTGCTTCGAGCGTGATGACCGCCGTGAAGGGCGGGACCTCGGAGGACGCCCTGGAGGGCCGGTAGCCGGGGCCGAGGCCGGTGGTCCAGACGAGCTTCTCGTTCTCGATGACCTCCGGGCAGCGGCCGACGCGCTCCAGCAGGAGGTCGAGCCTGGGGTCTGATCGGTGGACCTTCGAGCCAGTCATCGATTCCGCTCCTTCAGGCCTTGCCATTTTCCAGGCGCATTCTCCACGGGCCGCAGCCGGCCCGTCCCCCGCGCCTCACGCCACGGTGATCCGCCTCAAAGCAGCCGGGGCGTCGGCACGTGCCGCCGCCGCGCGCCCATGAAGACCGGCCCGAGCAGCATGCCGGCGACGAAGCCGCCGATGTGCGCGTACCAGGCCACCCCCACGCCGCCGCCGAGGGAGCTCAGGATCTGCCCGAGGAACCAGATCACGAGCCAGACCCCGGCCGGGATCCAGACGACCCAGGCGAGGACGAGGGGGACGACGGTCAGGATGCGGGCGTTCGGGAAGCGCAGCAGGTAGGCGCCGAGGACCCCGGCGATGGCCCCGCTCGCGCCGACCATCGGCATCGGCGACCCCGGGTCCACCGACGCCTGCGTGATCGCCGCCGAGACGCCGCTGGCCAGGTAGAAGACGAGGAAGCCGCCCGGGCCGATCTCGTCCTCGACGTTGTTGCCGAAGATCCAGAACGACCACATGTTGCCGAGCAGGTGGAGCCACCCTCCGTGGAGGAACATGGACGTGAGCACGGTGGCGGGGACCGGCACCGACGGGTCGTAGGCCAGGTAGAGCCGTATGGCGGTCGGGTCGAGGAGGGGCGGCAGGTCGAGCCCGAACGTCTCGGCCAGCGCCCGCGGCACCATGGCGAACGCGAGGAGGCCATACCCGTTGCTCGGGCCCTGGCCGAGCTGCCAGAGGAAGACCAGCACGTTCGCCCCGATGATCAGGACGGTCATCACGGGGGTCGAGCGGAGCGGGTTGTCGTCCTTGAGGGGGAACATGCCCTCCACTATACTCGGGCGGGACCCCTCGCGATCCCTGTCCGAGGCGGAGGCTGGCGTAGCTCAACGGTAGAGCACCGGTTTTGTAAACCGTAGGTTGCGGGTTCGAGTCCCGCCGCCAGCTCCACACGCACCCCGTCGATCGTCCAGCCGCCGCCGCGACGCCCCGCCCGAGGTCTCACCGGATGCCGTCATCGGGACGCCGATCCGGCAGGCGCGGGGACGACCGGCCGGCGGCCGACGGATGGTCATGCGGCGCAGGGGCAAGGCGCACGGAGGTCCACCGATCCAGTGGTCCGGCCGCCCGGGAGGGGAGATCACGGGCGGCCCCGAGCCCCCGTGCGCACTGCGGCATTGCTGCAAGCCAGGCGCCAGCGCGCGGTGCGGCGTCTCGGGCGACCGCCGCACTGCGGCAGGCGCGCGAGCGGCCGCTCGGCGAGCGCCCCCTGGCTCGCGGACCCCTGCGGACCGCCGGCCGTCCTCGGCCCGCGCCTCGGCCGCGATCGCCTCGAGGTCGAGCGGCGCGGCGCCACGGCGAAGAGCCGCCCGATCTCGCCGTTCGTCGATCCGATCCGCCGCTCGCCGAGAAGGATCCGCCGCTCGCGCGGGGGACGCCGGGCCGCCTCGTAGCCCGTCGCGCCATGCGCCTTCATGGCAGCCGGCATCGTCGCCCCACCGGGGAGCCCTCGCCAGCAGCCTTGCCGAGAGGACACCGGCAACGCGCCACGACACCGCCCTTGTCCGAGCGCATCGAGACGCCGGGCGCCGGCGCGCGCCACGGCGTTCCTCGCGGCGGCCGGCCGAGGGAAGCGGCCTGCTCCCCGCTCGTCCGGCCGCCCACCGCGACGTCTCACCCGACACGTGCACACGTCTTGCGACGCCGGCAGACCTCTGGTCGCCGCCCGGCGCGATGCGGGGGCGTTCTCTCGCGGCACGCGAATCCCGGCGAGCGATCGACGACAGGGGGAAGGACGATGAAGAGTCTGACGGTGGTCGCCGGTACGGCGCTGCTCGCGCTGGCCGCGCCGGCGTTCGGTGCACCGGTCCCACAGAAGCCGGATCAGGTCGCCCAGCTCGGCGGTCGGATTCCGGGCAACCCGTCCATTGCTCTGGTAAAGGTCGCCGACGGCCTCAACGACCCGACGAACGTCGCGTCGGCCAACGACGGCTCGGGCCGGCTCTTCGTCACCGAGCGGGTCGGGAGGATCCGGATCGTGCAGGACGGCAAGCTGCTGCCGGAGCCGTTCCTCGACCTCACCAAGATCAACCCGCTCGGCTCCGAGGTGCAGACCGGCTTCGTCGAGCAGGGCCTCTATTCGGTCGCGTTCCATCCCCGGTTCCGCGAGAACGGCTACTTCTACGTCCACTACGCCTCGCTGCCGTTCAACGGCGACGGGCTGATCGTCCGGTATACGGTCTCCAAGGACGACCCGAACAAGGCCGACACCCAGACGGCCAAGGTGATCATGCGGATCCCGCAGCCCTACTACAACCACAACGGGGGGCAGATCGCCTTCGGCCCCAAGGACGGCTTCCTCTACATCTCGAGCGGCGACGGCGGCTGGGAGGGCGACCCGCTCGGCGCAGGGCAGGACCTCGCCACCTGGCTCGGGAAGGTCCTGCGCATCGACGTGAACGTCGAGGACGACCGGCAGCCGTACCGCGTCCCACCGTCCAACCCCTTCCTCGAGGCGTCGAAGGAGCGCTTGATGTTCCTCTTCGGCATCACCGAGGAGCAGTTCGCGAAGCTCAAGACGACCGCGAAGCCCGAGATCTGGGCCTACGGCCTGCGCAACCCCTACGAGATGAGCTTCGATCCGCGGACCGGCGACCTCTTCATCGCCGAGGTGGGGCAGAACCACTGGGAGGAGATCGACTACCAGCCGGCCGGCAGCAGCGGGGGCGAGAACTACGGCTGGAACTTCAACATGGGGACCCACTGCTTCCCGATCGAGGCGAAGGAGTGCCCCCAGGTCGGCGTCCTCCCGGCGGCCGAGTACGAGCACACGCAGGGCGGCTGCGCCGTCATCGGCCTGGGAGTCGCGTACTACGGCGGCATGGAGGGGACCTACCTCGCGGGCGACTGGTGCTCGGGCAAGGTGTTCGGGCTCGCGTACGACCAGGGCGCGGGGAGGTGGCAGTTCCAGGAGCTGGCCCAGACAGGGCTTCAGTTCACCGGGGGCGGGGAGGACGAGCAGGGATTCGTGTACGCGGTGAACTGCGACTGCTTCTACACCGAGGACAAGGGGCCGCTCAACAACCCGCCGGGTGCGCTCTGGCGGATCGTCCCGGCGAACCAGGTGCCGCAGGGGGCCGTCATGGCTCCTGCCCCGAAGGTCACGGGAGCGTCGGGCGCAGCGCCCGCCGCCGGCGCGCCGCAGCCCCAGCCCTCGCCGCAGTAGTGGTCGCGTCATCCCGAAAGTACGGCGGCGCCCGGCCACTCTGGCCGGGCGCCACCCGGGGGTGAGTCGGCCGTCGGCCCCACCGGTCGGTCGGCTGTGGGCTGGCCCGCCTCCTGCCTGGTAACCCGCCGTGACGCCCCGGCTCGCCGCCGCGCTCCTGCTCGCGCTGCTCACGGCCGGTTGCGGTCCTCGCCGTCAACACCGGCTCGGCCGAGCGAGGACCTGCGCCCGGCGCGTGCGGGAGCGGCCACCCCGATCGTTCTCTCAGGGCCAACTCGGTTCGAACCGAGTTGCGCGAGCGGACCTGTTGCTCGAAATCGGTGGTACGGGAGCCGGGGAGCGTCTACGCCCCGCCGTAGGCCGCGAGCGCGGTGGGACGACGATGTGGAGCACCTACCGCCCCGGCACCGAATAACAGGTACTACCTACGGCCGGTAGACGTGGTTCGGCTGGACGGCCGTCACGTCCGGAGACGAGAGCCCTCGTGTCTCGACCGCCTCCGGGCCGGGGTCCTTCCCGATCCTCAACAGGAAGACGTCGTCGCGTACCCGCCGCAGGCCGACGACCTGGTACTCGGCGTAGAGGTCCCGGATGCGCCGCTCGTCGGTGCCGGCGCGGACGGTGACCAGGTACTCGCCGGGGACGCGCTGCGGCTGGCTGCTCATGACCGGCTCGCCTCCACGCGGCGCGCCCATGGGGCCCGCTGTCTCGGCGCATCCGAGGGCCCCGGCGAGCAGGACGAGGGCGGCCGAGACGACCAGGTGCCGGGCCGTGCGCGCGATGCCGCCCATGCCGCTACGGCTCCGGCGTCGCCACGACGCCGGTCGGCGGCCGGATGTAGGCGAGCGAGCCCATGGCGTTCGCGGCCCGACCGGTCGTCGTCCGGTCGGTCAGCACGGCGACCGGCGTGCCGCCGTTCTTGATCGACTCGACCACGTCCAGATAACCGTATTCCGGGTTGTACGCGAAGAGCAGGGCCGCAAGGCCGGAGACGTGGGGGGCCGCCATGGAGGTCCCGTTGACGACCTCGTACCTGGCCGTGTCGAGCTGGAGGGTGTTGATGCCGAACTCGAAGATGCCGACCCCGAGGTCCTGGCCGGCCGAGTCGGTGAGGAGCTGAAAGCCGATCGTGCAGGTCGCCGTGACGCAGTCGGCGATGTCGTACTCCCGGAAGTCCGAGAAGTTGTCGGTCGACCCGTCTATGCTCTCGAGCAAGGTCCCGCCGGCGAACGGGTCGCCTCCCGCGGGGCTGTAGGCCACCCTGAAGAAATCGGCCCCCGGCTCCGTGTCCGCGAAGAAGGCGAAGCTCACGGTCGCGGCGTCCACCCCGGCGAGGTCGAACGTCTTGTAGACCCGGTCGTCCCGGTTGTTGCCGTAGACGACATCCGGCCACATCGACGGGTTGAGGAGCATCGGCATCGTGACGGAGCCGCCGCCCGGCGCGCCGAGCGGCTTCGAGGCGTAGGCCCAGCCGCCGACCGGCGCCGCCGTCCAGTCGAGCACGCCGCCCGTGTTGAAGTCGTCGACGAAGGTCTGGACGATCCCCGACCAGGTGCTGAGGATGTTCGTGCCGGGCGCGCCGACGTCGACGGTCGTGCTGCCGTAGTTGGAGAAGCTCGCGAGCCCGTAGGCCTGGTCGAGCGCGGCCACGCAGACGATGTTGTCGTGGGCGAAGTTGCAGGGATAACGGGGGGACGTGTTGTTGTTGCTCCCCTCGTTGCCCGCCGCGGCCACGACCACGACGCCCTCGTCCCGCGCTCTCAGGATCGCGCTGCTGAGAACAGCGTCGGAGGACGGCCCGCCCAGGCTCAGGTTGATGACCTTCGCGCCCTCGGTGACGGCGAAGTCGATCCCGGCGGCGATCGACGCCGTCGTACCCGAGCCGGCGGCGTCGAGGACGCGGACGGCCATGAGCTGCACGCGCCAGCACACGCCGGTCGTCCCGATGCCGTTGTTGCCGACGGCGCCGATGGTCCCCGCCACGTGGGTCCCGTGGCCGTGCTCGTCCATCGGGTCGCCGTCGCCGTCGATGAAGTCGTCGCCGTGGTTCGGCAAGCCGTTCCACATATTGGGCGCGAGGTCCTCGTGGTCGTAGTTGACCCCCGTGTCGAGGACGGCGACGACCACCGAGCTGCAGTCGGTCTCGAGGTCCCAGGCCGCCTCGGCCCCCATGTCCCGCCCGGCCACGCCCGGGTTGTTCGACGCGTACGACCCGCCGGCGATCGACTGGCCGGTGTTCCTGAGCCCCCAGAGCTGGCCGTACTGCGGGTCGTTCGGGACGGCGAAGGCCCTGTACCGGTAGTTCGGCTGCACGTACGCGACGTCCGGATCGCGCTGGTACGCGTCGAGCGCGGCGGCCACGGTCTGGCCCGGGGCCAGCTTCACCCGAACCACACCCGAGCGACCCACCTCCCGCAGCACCTGGTCGCCGCGGCTCCCGACGACGTGCGCCCGCATCTGCGAGTCCGTCCCCGGCCTGAACCTGACCAGGATCTCGCCCGGGACGTACAGGCCGCGCGCGAGGTCGAGGGGGGGCGTCGAGGCCTGCGCGCCGCCGACGACGAGGAGGGCGCCCGCGAGCCCGAGCATGCGGAATCCGAGAGTGGCCATCTGCTTCCCTCCGGCGCTACGGGAGCATGACCTGCGCCTGCTGGGACGGCTCGCTCGCGCTGCCGCCCGACGCTCCGGGCCGGTTCAGCGCCGAGTAGGCGACGACCTTGAAGTAGATCGTCCCGGACGGCAGGTCGTCGACGATGACCGCCGTGGGAGCGGCGCCGAGCCCCGGGTCGTAGGGGACGTCCGTGAACTCGGCGGACCCGATGTCGAAGTTGGGCGTCGAACTGTAGTAGACGCGGTAGCCCCCGCCGGGGCCGTTCACCGCGGCCTCCCGGTTGGCGGTCCAGCTCACCCGGGCGCTGTTCGGGCCGGTGAGCGGCACCGGCCTCGCGGGTTCGGGGGAGTCCGCGTCGCCGGCGGCACACCCGGTCGCCAGCGCGAGCGCGAGGACGGACATGGCGAGTGGTCGTACGCGCATCCGGCTGCCTCCGCGTACCAGAGGATGCAGGAGCCTGCGCTCTTGGGCAATCAGAGCGATAGGCCGCTCTCGTATCGCAGAGAACGTCCGGAGATGCAATGAGAAAGATTTCACATGACCGACGCCAGGTCCTTGCCCGGGGCGCCGTTCGCCCCTTCGGAGGCCCGACCTAGAGCGACCGTTCCGGCCCTGGTGCCGGGACGGCGGCGCGGGCGGCGAGGGCGATGGCGCTCATGGCGGCGAACTCGATGAAGGCCGTGGCGACGACCGGGGCGCGCGGGGCGCCTGGCGCCAGGGTCAGGAGGGTCGGCACGGAGGCGACGCCGGCCGTGACGACGACCTGCAGGCCGAGGAGCGCCCCGCCCCGGTAGGCGCCGGCCAGGGCGACGACGAGGTAGAAGAGCGCGACGACCGGGCTGTCGGCGCCTCCGGAGAGGAGCGCCCCCCACAAGATCAGCCCATCGGCGGCCGGGCAGGCGAGGAGGAACCACCGGGGGTCGTACCGGGTCCACGGGAACGTCAGGCAGAAGGCGCCGATCATCATCGACAAGAGCGCCGGGATCAGGATCGCCTGCGGCGGGTCCTCGAGAAGCCCTCCCGTGTGCGTGGCGAGCGCGATGCAGAAGCCGCCGAGGATGAAGCAGGCACCCGAGAGCCGCCTCACCTGCTCCTGGCGGGCCTCGGCGACCGGGCCGACGTCCCTGGGCGGATGCGAATCGCAGGCGGGTCGCACGTGGTCGGGCACCCCCTTCAGGTCCCCCGTAGACGGTGATCGGGCCGCCGGCCGGCGGGCGCCTCCTCCGGGGGCGAAACGGCGCTCGGATTGTACGACAGCGGCTCGGGGAATGCCCGAACAATCTCCCCTGCCGCGGCTCGTGCGTCTTGCGGTCGCACTACCCCTGGCAATTCCGGTGGCATGGTGCTAACCTCTGCGGTCCGTTGGCGATTCGTGGCCGGAAGCCCTGGAGCGTGCCCATGCGGGGTGGGCCGAAGGCGAGGCGGGCCTGACACTCCGGGTTCTCGATTTTCCTGGACACATACGTGCGGAGAGGTGCCCGAGCGGCCAAAGGGAGCAGACTGTAAATCTGCCGGCGTATGCCTTCGAAGGTTCGAATCCTTCCCTCTCCACCAGTTGATGCGGCGAGGCGGCTCGATCGTTACGGGCGGGCGTAATTCAGTGGCAGAATGCCAGCCTTCCAAGCTGGACGTCGCCGGTTCGATCCCGGTCGCCCGCTCCATCATCTGAGGGCGCGCTCCCACGCCGTGCCGGCCGGCCGGCGGGGACGGCGCGCCCGCTCGCGCCCCGGCGGAGCCGGGGCGCTCGCAACCGTCGCAGACGGGCCCACGCCGCATGGCGGGGCTCGCGGCGGGCGGGGCGGCAAAGAACGCGTACGCCCACGTAGCTCAGTCGGCAGAGCGCGTCCTTGGTAAGGACGAGGTCACCGGTTCAATCCCGGTCGTGGGCTTGTACCATCCGACGCGGCGCTCCGGTCCGGAAGCGGACGTGGCGGTGCCGCGGCTCGCGGTCAGGTTCCGGCCTGATCGCTCGCAACGTCGTCAAGTAGGCCGGGCCCACAGCACGGTTGGCCGCGGAGGCGGTCGGGACAGGGCAGGAGGCAGTAAGGCGCAATGGCGAAGGCCAAGTTCGAGCGGAAGAAGCCGCACGTGAACATTGGGACGATCGGGCACGTGGACCACGGCAAGACGACGTTGACGGCGGCGATCACGCGGGTGCTGGCGAAGCAGGGGATGGCGGAGTTCAAGGGGTAC
>DASVDK010000188.1:0-21561 GCA_036381125.1 Thermodesulfobacteriota bacterium
GGGTTTCGGCAGGCTCCCGGTGCGCCCCCGTGCGACGCGCGAGTCTCCGACCACCTCGACGCGGCCCTCGAGCCTCGAAGTCGCGCCCGGCGGGCGATGGCCGGCCGTACGGAGCCTGTCCACGCGGCCTCCGCGCCACGCGGCCGCGTCGTCGTCGCAGGCTGTCAAGAGAATTCGTCAGCGACGCGTGCGCCGTGCCGCTCCCCCAACTCGGTCCGAACCGAGTTGGGCTGCATGGAGAGCGCCGGTCGCGCGGCGTGCCCCACCTCTGCGCCAGCAGGCCCCCTTCTCGCCGCGCTACCGGCCGGGAGCGTGCGGCCTCGTTACAAGACCCCACGGCTGGACCGCGCAGAGGAGGTATCTCGCCGTGGGGATCTACGCGTCAGCGCGGATCACCGTGACGTGACGCGCGGGGAACGGGGCGGCTGCGGGCCGTGGAAGGCGAGCCCCATCAGACCCCCGACGTATGCTCGGAAAATGGAAAGGCCTGACCCCCTGGAAAACGGAAAGGCCTGACCCCATGGGGAACCCCGCCCGTCAGGCCACGGCCCGGAGCGCGACGACCGCCGCGACCCCCACGGCGATCGTCGCGAGGAGCGGCAGACGGGTCGCGGCGGCCGCGGTGACGAGGGCCGCCGCCGTTTCCGGCCAGCCGGTGGCCAGCGCGGTCGGGGCGATCACCGCCACGAGGACGGCCGGTGGGATGGCGTCGAAGGCCGCCCTGGCCCGCCCTCGGAGGGCGAGCCGGCCAGCCACGAAGAGGCCCGCGATCCGGGTGAGGTAGGTCACGACCGCCATCGCGACGATCGTCGCGAGCGTCGCGGGATCGACGCTCATGCCGGCGCCTCGTCCGGCCCCGCGGCCCAGTAGGCGGCGGCGATCCCGGCGAAGGCGCCGGCCGCCACGTGCCACGGCGGTCCGGCGGTGACGTGGGTCAGCGCCGAGGCTATGCCGCTCGCCGCGATCGTGAACCCCGTGACGCGGCCCCTCCAGAACGCCGCGACGAGCCCGATGAAGAGGGCCGTGAAGGCGAAGTCGGCGCCGAGCCGCGCGGGGTCGCCGAGGAACGAGCCGAGCCAGGCGCCGAGGACGGTCGAGCCGATCCAGGCCGGCGGCAGCATCATGGCCATCGGGAACCAGTACCCCGGCCTCACCGGCTGCGTCAGGGCGCGCCGCTCGGCGAGGGCCCACGACTCGTCGGTGAGGACGTAGAAGCCGACGAGCCGCTGGAGCCAGGAGAAGCCCTCCAGCTTCGGGGTCAGCGAGGCGCCCATCAGCACGTGGCGCGCGTTGATGAGGAGCGTCGAGAAGGCGAGCGCGAGGACCGGCACCGGATAGGTCCAGAGCTCCACGGCCGCGAACTGCGCCCCGCCGGCGAAGACCAGCACCGACATGAGCCCGGCCTCCGCGACGGACAGCCCCCTGGCCGCGCTCAGCGCGCCGAACAGGCCGCCGATGGGGATGGCGGCCACCACGACCGGCGCGATGTCGCGCAGGCCCTCGCGAGCCTCCGCGCGCCGGTTCATCTCGAGACCGCCGCGCGGTAGGCCCCCGGCGTGACGCCGACGCGGGCCTTGAAGGCGCGGGTGAGATGCGCCTGGTCGCAGAACCCGGTGGCCGCGGCGACCTCGGCCGGGGAGTCCCCCCGCCGCAGCCGCGCCCTCGCGGCGCCGACCCGGCAGTTGACGAGATAGGCGTGCGGGGTGAGGCCCGGCTCGCGCCCCACGACCGCCGGGACGATGCGCGCATGCCTGACGAGGCAGTAGGCGTAGGCGCCGAGGAGCCGCTCGTCTGCCGCGAGCCCCTCCGCCCCCTCCTCCAGCATGCGGTGCGCGGCCGTGAGGAGCGCGACGCCCTGCGGATCGTGGACCACGGGCTCCGGGAAGAACGGGGTGCCGACGGCGGCGCGTCCCGAGACCTCCGCCGCGATGCGCCCGAGCAGCGCGACCGTCGGATAGGTCGTGCGGTAGCTGTAGCCCTCGCCGTGCGGGGCGCCGTCGTGCACGTCCTCGGGGTTCGTGAAGATGAAGTCGCCCGGGCGCGCGTAGCGCCGGCGGCCGCGCACGGTCAGGCTCTCGCAACCGGCCGAGACCGCGCCGATGACATAGGTGTCGTGCGTGTGCAGCGCGTACCGATGGCGACGGAAGGTCGCCGCCAGGCACTCGAGCCCGTCGAAGCGCTCGGCCGTGAAGAAGCGCGCCCGCTCGCCACTCGCGGGGGGCGCCATCGGCATGGCGTCGGCTCGCGTGATCGTCTCCATCGGCCGAGTGTAGTCCTGCGCCAGGGTCGCCTGTCTCGAAGAAAAGTCTCAGCCGCGCTTCGGCTCCGGCAGGAAGCAGGCGGCCGCGAGGCCGAGGACCGGCGTGAGCGCCGCCGCCCAGAGGGCCGACGGCAGGCCGAAGCGGTCGGCCACCATGCCGAGCACCCACGCGCCGACGCCGCCGGCGCCGATCGCCAGGCCGACGATCAGCCCCGAGGCCATGCCGTGGTGGCGCGGCAGGTAGGCCTGCGCGAGGACCACCGAGGTCGTGAAGGTGGCCACCAGGACGAAGCCGAGGCCGGCCAGGAGCGCGAAGTGCACCCAGATCGGCATCGAGCGGGTGGCGAGGAGGAAGAGGACGGCCAGCGGCGTGCCGAGGGCGAACGCGCCGAGCATGAAGCGCCGCGCGCCGATCCGATCGGCGAGGACGCCGCCGACGAGCGTGCCGACCGCGCCGGCGCCGAGGAAGACCGAGAGCAGGGGCCCGGTGAGCCGCGGATCGGCCCCGAGGACGTCCCGGTAGTAGAAGGGGATGTAGGTCGTGAAGCCGAGCTGCGACCAGGAGCGGAACATGACCACGACGACCAGGAGCGTCATGGCGCCGATCAGCGTCGGCGCGACGCCGGCCGCCGCGGCGCGCTTCGTCGCAGCGGCCTGCCGCGCGAGGTAGGGCTGCACGGCGAAGAGCAGGGCGGCGACGAGGAGCGGGTGCACCGCCATGCCGAGCGAGCCGGCCGCCCCGTAGCGCGCCAGGAACAGGGCGATCAGGGCCGGCCCGAGGGCGATGCCGATGTTGCCGCCGACCGAGAACCAGGAGAGCCCCGTGGCCTTGTAGTCGCCCGCCACGCTGGCCGCGGTCTTGTACCCCTCGGGGTGGTAGGCCGCGATGCCGACGCCGGCCGCCACCGTCAGGGCGAGGACCGTCCAGTAGGACGGGGCGAGTCCGATCAGGGCGAAGCCGACGCCGGCCAGGAACACCGCCCAGGGCAGCAGCCACCGGCGGGCGCTCCGGTCCGAGAGGTACCCGAAGGCCGGCTGGATGACCGACGAGGTCAGGTTCGAGATGAGGATGATCGCCCCGGCCGCCTCGTACGACAGGCCGTGCACATCGCGGAGCGTCGGCAGGATGGCCGGAAAGGCGCCCTGGATGCTGTCGACCGTGAGGTGGCCCACGGCGAGGAGGCCGAGCATCTTCGCGTTGGGCTTCACGCGCTCGCGCGGGAAGGCGGCTTCGGCGACGCTGCTCACGCTGCAGACCTCGCGCGGCCGACGAGCACGAGCGCGACGCCGGCCAGGATGACCATCATCGACACGATGGTCGTCCCGGTGATCCGCTCGCCGGCGACGAGCGCCCCGAGGGCGACCGCCACGACCGGATTCACGTAGGCGTAGCTCGTGGCCAGGGCGGGCCGCACGCGCCCCAGCAAGTAGATGTACGCGGTGTAGCCGACGAGCGAGCCTACCACGATCAGGTAGGCGAAGGCCCAGAGGGCCCGGGCCGACGGCCAGGCCGTCAGCCGCTCGCCGGCCGCGAGCCCGAGCAGGATCAGCGCCGCCCCTCCGACGAGGAGCTGGGCCGCCACCGCCATGAGGCCCGACGGCATCGACAGGTATCGGCTCCAGGCCGATCCGAAGGCCCAGCATACCGCGGCGAGCAGGAGGGCGACGGCCCCCACCGGGTGGGCCCGGAGATCGGCACCGGTGTTGAGCAGGACCACGCCGGCGAGGCCGAGGCCGAGCCCGACCCACTCCACCCGGCTCGGCCAGCGGCCGAAGAGGCCGGCGAAGAGGCCGGTCCAGATGGGGGTCGTGGCGATCACGACCGCCGCGACCCCCGAGGCGACCCACTGCTCGGCGAAGGCGACGCCGCCGTTGCCCCCGACGAGCAGGAACGTGCCGACGATGGCCGCTCCCCGCCACTCGGCCGCCGCGGGGGCCGGCGCGCCGCGCAGCCTGAGCAGCGGGTAGAGGAGGGCCCCCGCGACGACGAAGCGGATGCCGGACATGAGAAAGGGGGGGAACCCCTCGATCGCCAGGGCGATGGCGAGGTAGGTCGAGCCCCAGATCACGTAGAGCAGCCCGAGCGCCGTGTAGACGCCGGCGGAGCGGTCGACGCGATCGGACGCCTCGACCGCGGCCTCTCCCTGGTACGCCGTCCTGCCGGTTACCGACACACGACGCTCAGGAAGGCGACGGCGCCGGTCGCCGCCGCCACGAGGGCCGCGATGTCGATCACACGCGAGCGTTCGGCGTCGAGGCTCGTCGACAGGACCGGGCGCGCCGCGCGCGAGTCCTCGGGGACGGGCACCGGGACGGTGACGTGCAGCCAGGCGTAGCGGTTCGCCGCACCGGCGCGCGGCTCCTCCTGGGCTGCCGTGAGCCGCGTCCAGGCGCGCCGGGTGAGTGTCGGGGACAGGGTGCTCATACCGCACCTCCTGCGGGGACCAGCTTGCGACGCGCGAGGTCCGCCGCGAGTTCCTTCACCATCTCGATGCTGCCGCGGTCGATCTGCTTCTCGACCAGGATCCGCTCCTGCCCGGGCTCGAGAAGCGGCTCCACGGCCGGCTGCGACCCGTCGGCGTAGACGACCACGTCGGCCCCGGCGAGCGCCTGCGGCACCCCCTCGGGCTCGAGGACGTGCGCGAAGGCGATCGGCCGCTCGGGGCCGATGACGTTGCGCAGCGAGGTCACGAGGCCGCGCGCGCAGACGGGGCTCACGCCCACGGCGGCGATGCGCGCGTGCTCGTCGAGGGCCATGATCCGCATGAGCGTCCGGATCGAGGGCCCCATGTAGAGGCCGGCCACCTTGATGCCGGTCGCCTCGAGGAGCGCCTCCACCTCGTTCACGTGAAAGAAGGTCGTGACCACCAGGTCGACGTCGCCCAGCGCCTGCCGTCCGGAGGTGATGCGCGCAGCCAGCTCCTCGATGGTGGCGACGGAGAGCCGCGCCCCGACCTCGGCGACGAGCGCGTCGCGCATGACGTCGAGGTCGACGCCGTTGCACTCGACGAGGAGCAGGTGGGCCTGCGCCGCGCCCCCCTCGGGCGACTGCGCCACGGCGGTCGCGGCGTCGAGGAACTCTCGGGCCGTGGCGCCGAGGGCGAGCGCCCTGTCGAACGCCTCGCGTACGGCCGTCATGACCTCCGCGTGGCGGGCGTCGACGGCCGAGCCGATCGACTCCGCGACGAACGTGCCCCGGCCCTGCTCGACCCGCAGGAGGCCCTGCGCCTCCAGCTCCCGGTAGGCGATGGCCACCGTGTTGTGGTTGATCCGCAGGTAGCCGGCGAGCTGGCGCACCGTCGGAAGCTGCTCCCCGGGCTTGAGCGAGCCGGAGCGGATGAGGCTGCCGAGCTGCGCCGTGAGCTGCCGCTGGATCGAGAACGGGCTACGCTTGTCGATTGCGAGGCCGGAGACGGACACGGGTGCGAGGGCTCCTGATTGTCTGGTGTCTATATCCACAATGTACAATTACACTATACACATGAGGTAGGCGTGTCAAGAGACTTTCCGGTGAGCCCGTTCGGGCCGAAGATCGCCATCGACCCGGACGGCGTCTGGCTGGTGGACGGCGACCCGGTCGTTCACCCGACCGTCCTGGCCGAGCTGGTCGGGCGCCTGGCCCGCCGGCCGGACGGGACCCACGTCATCCGCGCCGGCGGCGGCGAGGTTGCCATCGACGTGGCGGAGGCGCCCTTCGTGGTCCGAACGCTCGAGGTGGAACGAGGGGCCGACGGTCGCATCGCCCGGCTCGATGCGCGGCTGAGCGACGGCACCGAGGAGGTGATCGATCCCGGGTCGCTGCGACGCCTGGCCGCTCCGGCGGCCGGACCGGACGGCGCCCGCTTTGCCTGCAGCGTGAAGGGGGGGCGTTTCGAGGCCCGGCTTTCCCGCTTCGCAACCTACCGCCTCCTCGCCGAGGCCGAGCCGACCGACGACGGCCGCGCCAGGCTCGAGACGACGCGCGGAACGGTGGTCCTCTAGGGGCTGCCGAAGCATCTCTTGCCTCTCGCGTAACTGGCTACAAGCCTGTTGCTAGTTACAGGGTGCAGCTCAATCTGTAACGTGTCAAGTAGATTTTAGTCGTTACATTTCCACCGCTTACGGGACGAAGACAGAAGGACCGTCCCGAGGGACGACCCCGACCGGATTCCATTCCGCTCCGTCCGCCTCTTTCCAGGATCCAACGGGCCAAGTCCGCGATTCGCGGGGCCGCCGCGCCGGCACGCCTGCTGCTCCTGGCGCCGCCTGTCGCGCCTCGGGCCGGTCCGGGGCTCCTTCGGGGAGGGACTCGAGATGTTCGTGCGGGTGCTGAGGAACGAGCGCGGCGTGCCAGCCCACAAGCTCGCCGACGTGGAACTGGTCTTCGACGAGGGGCCGCTCGCGGGGCTCAAGCTCGTCGGCACGGCCATATGGGAGACGCGGGAGACATCGGGAGACGTGAGCGTGACGTTCCCGGCCCGAACGTTTCAGGGCGAGGACGGCGTCAGGTATTTCAACTTCATCCGGCCGCAGGGGATCGACAAGGCCCCGCTCGATCGGCTGAAGGAACTCATCAAGGAGGAGTTCCGGCGGAGCCGGGGCCCGGCGGTATGACGCGGCGCGCTACGACGCCGGCACGCCTCCCGGCCTGGTGCCGGTGTCCACCGCCTCGCGCACCCGCCGGCGGAGCGCATCGAGCGTGAAGGGCTTGGCCAGGAACGAGGCGCCCTGGTCGAGCACGCCGCTGCGGTAGATGGCCTGGTCGGCGTAGCCCGACATGTAGAGCACCGGCAGCCCGGGCCGCGCGGCCGCGAGGAGCCGCGCCAGGTCCGGCCCGTTGAGCCGCGGCATCACCACGTCCGTCAGCAAGAGGTCGATCGGTCCGGCGTGCGTCTCGCTCACCCGCTTCGCGTCGTCGCCGTCGCTCGCCTCGAGGATCCGGTAGCCGGAGTCCTCGAGGGCCTGGCGGGCGAGCCGGCGCACGATGTCGTCGTCCTCCACCAGGAGGATCGTCTGCGCGTCGCGCGGCGCCTCGGCCGCCGGCGCCGGGGCCGGGTGCGCCTCGACGGCCTCCGGGACGCGCGGGAGGTAGATCTTGAACGTGGCGCCGCGGCCCGGCTCGCTGTAGACCCAGATGTTGCCGCCGCTCTGCTTGACGATGCCGTAGACGGTCGAGAGCCCGAGACCGGTCCCCTTGCCGGCCGCCTTGGTGGTGAAGAAGGGCTCGAATAGCCGGTCGCGCGTCTCCCGGCTCATGCCGGTCCCGGTATCGCTCACGGCCAGGAGCACGTACGCCCCGGGGCGGACCGACACGTGACGTCGCGCGTAGCTGGCGTCGAGGTCGGTGTTGGCCGTCTCGATCGTGAGCGTGCCGCCGTCGGGCATGGCGTCGCGCGCGTTCACGACGAGGTTGGTGAGCACCTGCTCGATCTGGGCCGGGTCGGTGCGGACGCGGCCGATCGACGGGGCGAGCGCCGTCACGACCTGCACCCGGTCGCCGGCGAGCTGGCGCACGAGGGGCAGCATGCCGCCGATCACGCCGTTCACGTCGACGAGGCGGGGCTTGAGCACCTGGCGGCGGCCGACGGCGAGGAGCTGCCGCGTGAGGGCGGTCGCGCGGTCGACCGTGCGCTGGATCTCCGCCGCCTCGAGGACGGCGGGCGACCCGGGCTCGAGCAGCTCGCGCAGCCGCTCGCAGAAGCCGCCGATGGCGGTCAGGTAGTTGTTGAAGTCGTGGGCGACGCCGCCGGCGAGCCGGCCGAGCGCCTCGAACTTGGTCGCCTCGCGCAGCTCGGCCTCGAGCCGGCGCTGGTCGCGCAGGTCGTGCGCGATGGTCGAGAGGAAGGCGACGGCGCCGTCGGGGCCGCGGTGCGCCACGATCACCTGCGAGACCGGCACCTCCTCGCCGTCCGGCGTGAGGAGGGCCGCCTCGCCCCGCCAGGCGCCGTCGCGGATGGCCGACGGAATGGCCTCCTCCAGGATGAGCGTGCGCGCCCAGGCGGGCCGGTTGTCGGCGAGCGTCGTGTGGGAGATGTCGGCCGTGTCGCCGAGGCCGAGGAGCCGCCGGCCGGCCTGGTTCATGTAGAGTTGGCGGCCGTCGGCGTCCGCGATGGCGACCGGATCGGGTGTCGCCTCGAGCACGGCGGCGAGGCGCTCGCGCGCCTGCTCCGAGGCGGTGAGGCCGCGGCCGGCCTGCCGGGCCGCCTCCTCGAGCCGCACCTTCTCGAGGCCGAGGCCGATCTCGGTGCCGATCATCTCGAGCATCCGCAACTCGGCGGCGGGGACCGGGCGTCCGGCGTAGCTGGCCAGCTCGAGCACCCCGGTGACGGCGCCTCCGCCCACGACCGGCACGGCCACCACCCACGCCGCCGCCCCGGCGACGCCCGACGCGGCCGCCGGCGCGTTCACCACCGCGCGGCGACGCGCCACGGCGTCGGCGAGGAGCCGCCCGTGGGGCAGGTCCTCGAGCGCCGCCGCCCCCTCGTCGGTCGGTCGGCCGCCCCGACGCACGGAGAGCCCGCCGAGCCTCCGGCCGTTGCCGTCGAGGACGTGGATCGCCCCCGCGTCGAACCCGCCCACGGCGAGGGTGACCTCGAGCACCCCCTCGAGGACGCTCGGCAGGTCGCGCCCGCGCAGGATCGCCTCGCCGACCCGGGTCACCGCGGCCAGCTCGTGGTAGCGCGCCTCGAGCGCCTCGGCCCGGGCCGTCACCGACCGGATCTCGGCCCGCAGTCGGCTCTGCGTCAGGGCTCGTCGGACGAGCCGATCGAGCGCATCGAGGTCGAAGGGCTTGGCGATGTAGTCGTACGCCTCGCGCTTGATCGCGCTCACGGCGGTCTGGAGCGAGGCGTGCGCGGTGACCACGATGACCTCGACGTCCGGGTGGCGAGCCTTGAGCGCCTCGAGCGTGGCGATCCCGTCCATGCCGGGCATGCAGAGGTCGAGGAGCACGACGTCGACGGGGCCCTGCGCGGCGAGCGCGAGGGCGGCGGCTCCGCTCTCCGCGGTGAGGACCGCGAAGCCGCGATCGCTCATCGCCTCGACGAGCGCCTCGAGCAAGGCCCGCTCGTCGTCGACGACGAGGAGGGTGGGGAGCGTCTCGGTCGTCTCACGCGGCATGGTCTCGGCTCCCTCGGCGTATCCCCTATGTAAGCCGCAGATCACCGTTATGCAAGCCGAAATGTCGCTTCCGGACCATCCGCGCGGCGGCGGCCGCGCCGGTCGGTGCTAGACTCCGCGCCATGCGCGCGGGGGGTACACCGAAGGCCGTCTGGGTCGCCGTGGGCGCACAGTTCGGCCTGGCCTTCTCGATGAACTACCTCACCGTCTTCCTCCCCTTCTACATCCGGTCGGTGAGCGCACTCCCCGAGGCGCAGACGCTCCTCTGGACGGGGGTGATCCTGGCGGCCTCGCCGGCGACAGCCTCGCTCGCCTCGCCCATGTGGGGGAGCCTCACGTCGCGCATCTCGCCGAAGCTCCTCTTCCTGCGCGGCCTGCTGACGCACGCCGTCATCATCGCCGCGACGGCGTTCACGACGAGCCTGCCGCTCCTCCTCGGGCTGCGGGTGGTGCAGGGCGCGATGGGGGGGATCTCGACCATCGCGCTGATCATGATCGGCGCGGTGAGCCGCAAGGAGCAGCTCGCCGGCCACATCGGCCTCTTCAATTCGGCCATGACGACCGGCAGCATCCTCGCCCCGCCGATCGGCTCGGTGGTGGCCGCGTCGCTCGGCTTCGAGGCCGGCTTCCTCTCGGCGGCCGCCATCGTCACGCTCGCGCTCGTCTTCGGCCTGCGCTTCCTTCCGGCCATCCCGCCCGTACCGCCCAGGGCCGACGCCCCGCCGGTGTCGCGGCGGGCCCTCTTCGCCGCCTGGCTCGTGAGCGTGATGGCCATGGCCCAGCTCGTCTTCCTCGCGGCCATCCTCCCCGACGTGCTGGCCGGGTTCGGGATAGCCGGGCGGAAGGCCGTCGTCGCGGCCGGCCTCGTGGTGGCGGCCTACGGCGCCACCGCCGCGGTCGGCTCCGTCTCGCTGCGCTGGCTCCACGGCCTGCCGCACCGCCGGGCCGTGCTGCTCGCCGGCCTCGCCGCGACGATCCTGCAGGGGGCGCTCGCCCTCGCCACGAACCTCGCCGTCTTCGTGGCGCTGCGCGTCGTGCAGACCTTCCTGGCCGGCCTCATCGTGCCGCTCATCATGGCGGACGTGGCCGCCACCGGGCGCGGAGGCGCCGTCGGCACGCTCAACACCGCGCGCTTCGTCGGGCTCGCCGTCGCGCCGCTGGCCGCCACGGCGCTCCTCGCCCGCACCGACCTGGCCACCGTCTACCTCGTCCTCGCGGCTGCCACCCTCGTGTCGCTCGTCGTGTTCGTGGTCTCGGGGCCCGATCAGGGGTTGCGCCGGGCCGAACGCGCGATCGCCGCCCAACGCTCAGTGTGAGGGGAATCAAATGCTTCACAAGACCTAGAAACGTCTTGAAGTAGCCAGGGCCCGACGGTACGCTGCTGTCGTTACCCGTAGGCCCGACTCGCTCGCGAAGGAGATCGCCGCGCTCATGTCCAAGGCCGCAGCGTCCGACTCGTACGACCTCTTCGATCTCGCCGACCTGCCCGACGACAACCCGGACGACGACGACAGCCTCGACCTCGAGGCCTACCTGGACCTCGAGGAGAGCCCGGAGATCACCCGGCTCATGCAGGAGATGCGCGCCGGCGGGGCGAGGGCGCCCGCCGAGCCGGTCGCCGCCGCGCGGCCCGCACCGCCCGAGCCTCGACGGCTCGCCGCGACGCGCGGCGCGGCGAGCGACGCCCGGCCCGCACCCGAGGCGACGCCGGCCCCCGCGGTCGCGCCGGTCGACCGCGACCGCGCGTACCGCGAGGCGAGGCGTCCCGACCTCGCCGCGGTGGCCCGCGCCCTCGGCCAGGTGAGCGTGCAGGCACGGCAGCTCGTCGTCGCCTGCCCGCGGTGTGACGGCCGCGCCTCCATCGTCGTCTACGCCGACCGCTTCAAGTGCTTCGGCTGCAGCGCCACGGGCGACGAGCGCGCCCTCGCGGCGCACCTCACGGGATGGGACTCGCGCCGTGTCGCGGCGTGGCTCGAGGCTGCGGCGGTCCGACCGGAGGTCGACGACACCGAGGTCCGCCGTCCCTGGCGCCTCTCGTTCTTCGCGCGCTAGCAATTAGCGGGAATGCGGGCCGCGCCAGCGGCCCCGGGCCGTAGGCCCGAGCGCCGGCACGCCGGTGCGTGGGCGGCACGCGAGCGCGGGGGCCAATCCTCGCCCCGCGTCACGGCGGGACGCGAACGGTCACGCCGCCGACGGCTTGCAGCGTCTGCTCGTCCACGCGGGCCTCCCCGCCCGCCACGTCGACCTCGAGATCGGCGCGAGACACCTCGACGCGGTAGTCGTCGCCGGCGGACGGCGGATCCTGAGGTCGGCGTCGTCCGGGAGGCTCGTGCCTCCGCACGCGTCGAGGAACGGGTCGGCCGTGGCCGGGGCCTGGGGGGCGAGGGTCCGGGCGAGCGCGAGGACACAGGCGCAACGTCGCATCCCGGCCCGGCGCGCAACGGTCGGGCCGGAGATCGGCTAGACTGACGCCGTGCACACGTTCGCCGCCGTGTCGGCCGTCGTCTTCGACTTCGACGGAACCCTCGCCCATCTCACCATAGACTTCGGCCGGATGCGGCGCGACGTGCTCGCGCTCCTGCCGGCGCACGGGCTCGAGCCGGCCGACTTCGAGCGCCTCTACGTGCTCGAGCTGATCGAGGCCGCCGGCCGTCGGCTCGGCGCGACCGGCGCCGACGCGGAGGCCTTCCGGGCCGCGGCTCGCGCCGCGATCGAGCGGGTCGAGATCGAGGCGGCGGCGGCCGGCGGCCTCCTGCCGGGTGCGGCGGCGGCCCTCGAGACCCTCGACCGGCGCGGCTTCCGGCTCGGCATCGTCACCCGCAACTGCGCCGCCGCGGTGTCGGCCGTGCTCGGCGGGCCGGCCGGAGGCCGCCTACCCCACCGCGTGCTCCTCACCCGGGACGACGTGCCGCGGGTGAAGCCCGATCCGGCCCATCTCGAGGCCGCGCTCGCCGCGCTCGGCGTCCCGGCCTCGGAGGCGGTCATGGTCGGCGACCATCCCATGGACGTGGAGGCGGGCCGCCGGGCCGGCATGCGCACGATCGGCGTCCTCACCGGCAGGAGCCCGCGACGCGACGTCGAGGCCGCGCGTCCGGACCTGGTCGTCGACGACGTGACCCGCCTGCCGGCCGTCCTGCCGGGCAGAGCGGTACGCAACTGATCGTTTCGGGAGGTCCTTCACGCATGTCGATCACGGTCATCGAGGGGGGGAGCGTGACCTCGCCGCAGGGCTTCAGGGCGGCGGGGGTCGCGGCCGGCATCAAGAAGAACGGCGCGCCCGACCTCGCGCTCGTCGAGTCGATCGGCCCGGCGACCGCCGCCGCCGTCTTCACGACGAACCGCTTCCAGTCGGCGCACGTCTGGTTCGATCGCCAGCGGCTTGCGCGGACCCGCGAGGGTTACCGGGCCGTCGTGGTCAACGCCGGCAACGCCAACGCGGCCACCGGCGCGCGGGGGCGGCGCGACGCCGCCGCCGTGGCGCGCCTCGCCGCGCACGCCCTCGCCGTCCCGGACCGCAGCGTCCTCGTCATGTCGACCGGCGTCATCGGCTTCCCGCTCCCCGTGCCGAAGATCGCCCGCGCCCTGCCGCGCGCGGCGGCGCTCCTCTCGGAGGGGGCGGGGCTCAACGCGGCCCGCGCCATGATGACGACCGATACGTTCCCGAAGACGCGGGCGGTCCGCGTGGGCGGCCGCGCCGGCTTCACGGTGGGCGGCGTCTGCAAGGGGTCGGGGATGATCCACCCGAACATGGCCACCATGCTGGCCATCCTGTCGACCGACGCCGCCGTCTCGCCCCACGCGCTCGAGGCGGCGCTGCGCGAGGCGGCCGAGGTGTCCTTCAACCGCGTGTCGGTCGACGGCGACCGCAGCCCCAACGACACCGCCATCGCGCTCGCCAACGGCATGGCGAGTGGAGTCGAGATCGCGCGGCCCCGCGGGGCGACCTACGCGCGGTTCGTCGACGCGCTGACGACGCTGTCGGTCGCGCTCGCCCAGGACCTGGCGCGGGACGGGGAGGGGGCGACCAAGCTCATCCCGATCACGGTTGCCGGCGCGCGATCGACCGACGAGGGGGTCACCGTCGCCCGGGCGATCGCCAACTCGCCCCTCGTCAAGTGCGCGTTCCACGGCGAGGAGTTCAACCCCGGCCGGATCCTCTCGGCGGTCGGGCAGAGTGGGGCGCCGGTCGACATCGACCGGGTCGCGATCTGGATCGCCGACCTGCCGGTCATCCGGCGGGGGACGCTGCTGCGCGTCCCCGAGCGCGCGGGGACCAGGGCGATGCGGGGCAAGACCGTGCCGATCCGGGTGGACCTCGGACGCGGGCGCGCCGAGGTGACCTTCTACACCTGCGACCTCTCCAAGGAGTACATCGAGATCAACGGGGCCTACCGGTCGTAGGAGTCAGGAGGGGGACTCCGCGCCGTCTCTCATCGACGCTCCGCCCCCCTCCTGACAAGTCGTCAGCAGGCGCAGCGACTCGCGCCGCGAGAGCGGCGCAACCTCCCCATTCTCTCGATCGCTCCGGGCGGAGTGAATCCGCCCTCCGCTCCAGAAGCACTCGGTCGGTCACCGGGTCGCCCGGTCCCGAGAGGAGGCCGGCTAGGCGCCTCTCGGAATGGGGGGCGGCACGACCAGCCGCGGCTCCTCGGCCGCGCGCCGGCGCGCCTGGGCGGCGATGAGCGCCACGTGCTTCTGGATCAGGGCGATCACGAAGGGGTGGCGCGACGCCTTCGGTCCGAGCGGCGAGAGACCCCGCGCCGCGGCGAGGGCGCTCTTCGCATCCTCCTCGCGCCCCAACCGGTCGAGGTAGTCGGCCTGCGCCTCGAGGCGCCGGCGATAGCGGTCGCGCATGGCGGCGTCGAACACCCGGTCCGCGAAGGTGTCGAAGATCTGCTGGAACCGCTCCCGGCGCTGCTCCTCCCCCACGATGAGCGGACTCCTGGCCGCGTCGTCCAGCTCCTCGACGAGCGGCCGGATCGTCTCCTCGGGCAGCAGCCAGCTCGCGAACTCCGGGAGCCGGTGCAGCTCCACCGACCGCGCGAGGCGGGCCTCGATCTCCGCCGTGTCCATGCCGCCGTCGAGGCCGCGCCGGGCCAGGATGGGGGCCTCGGGCGGCTCCGCGGACGCGGCTGCGGACGCCCCCTCGCCGAGGAGGAGCGGGCGGGCGGTGCTGTACGCGGACGGCAGCGGCGCCAGGCGCGCCGCCTCGGCGCCGGCGGTCTCGGGCGCGAGCTGCCGTCTCGCCGCGTGCTCGACGAGGGCGAGCGCGTAGGCCGGCTCCACCGGCACGAGCGGGAAGCCCTCGGCCTGCTCGGCCTCCCGCGCGCGCTCGCGCAGCGTCCGCCGCGAGGTCTCCGATGCCTGGAAGTGGACGAGGCCCCGCTCGTCGTTGACGATGGCCTGGAAGAGATAGAGCGCGCCCCGCCGGTTGCCGGCCAGCCAGACGAGCCGGTCGCCGACGCCGTCGATCGCCGACGCCCACGCCTGGTCCGGCTCGATCTCGCGCACCGGGCGGAAGCGCGGCCCCTCGTCCTCGCGCCGCGGCGCCTCGGGCACCGCGATGCCCCGGGTCTTGAGGAGGAACAGGCCGCGCCGCAGCGCCTTCTCGACCGCGCCGCTCGGCCGCAGGTCGCCGAGCCAGGCGGCGAGGAAGAGGCCCACGGCCGGCTCGGCCCGCCTGACGAGCGCGTCGACGAGCGTGAGGTCGAGCGCCTCGTGGCGGCCCCGGAGCCGCTCGAGCGGCGGCAGCGGGCGGGGGAGCGCCTGGGGGAACCTGGCGAAGAAGGCCTCCACGGTGTCGGCGGCGAGCCGTCCCGGGAGGGCGGCCACGCGGTCCGTCCACTCCTCGCCCCCCTCGTCGGCCAGCTCGGCCGGCGATGCGGCCGCGAGGCGATTGGCTTCCTCCACCGGACCGGCGAGCGGCGCCGCGGCCTCGGGGTCGAGCGCGGCGGCGGCGGCGACGGCGGCCCGCTTCACCGACGGGTCGGCCGCGGCGTCGCGCACGAAGGCGACGAGCGGCGCGGCGAAGGCCGGCTCGCCGAGCCGCCCGACGCCCTCGA
The DNA here is from genome assembly GCA_036381125.1 of Thermodesulfobacteriota bacterium. Lineage (GTDB taxonomy): Bacteria > DASVDK01 > DASVDK01 > DASVDK01 > DASVDK01 > DASVDK01. The sequence goes on from DASVDK010000188.1 coordinate 15,421, forward strand.
TGAGCGCGAGGCGCGCCTCGCCGCGCTCCCGCTCGAGCCGGCGGGCGATCGCGTCGGCGATCAGCTCGCGGTGGCGCTTGAGGTCGACGGCGAGCCGCCCCTCGAACGGCGCCCGGGGGTCGTGGCGGCGCGCCTCGAGCGCGGCGTCGAGGAGTTCGGCCGCGCGCTCGCGCGCCGCCTTGCTGTCGCGTGACGGCGGCCTGACCTTGGCCATGGCGCTAGTGGTACGTCGGCGAGCCGGCCTCGGCCGCCGCGTCCTCGTCGCGCTCCGTCGTGACGCCCGCCGGGTCGAGCGGCTTGCGGCCCGCGAACCCCTCCTCGAGGCCGTGCCAGTGGGCGACCGCCGGCTCGCCGCGGCGCCAGCAGAGGAACGCCTCGCGGCCGTGATGGAGCGTGGGGAAGTCGACGAGCCCGAGGTCGACGTCCTTCACGAGGCAGCCGAGCCGCGACACCTCGTGCAGCGAGACGTTGAACTCCTCGGCGATGAACTTGAGCTCCTCCTTGCCGCGGACGAGCCGCCCGGCCTGCCGCTCGTCGTACGGGGCCCCGCCCCCCTCGAGGAGCGCCGTCAGCTCCGCCTGCTTGGCAAGGATCTCGGCCTTCTTGTCGGCGAGCGCCGCGAGGAGCGGCTCGAGGACCGGGATGAGGCGGTTCGCCTCCTCGAGCGAGAAGAGTCGGACATGCATGCCGCCATTATGACGGCCCCGACGCGGCCGGTGTCAAGGCGCCGGGCCGGCGCTAGACTCCCCCGCATGCGATCCCCCCTGACCGTGCTCCTCGGCGATCGGCTCGTCGCCGGTCAGGCTTCCCGTCTCGCCGCGGAGCTCGGCGACCCGTTCCGGGTCGTCGTGCCCGACGGGGAGGGGGCGTTCACGCCGGACGGCCTCGTCCCGTTCGCCGCGCAGGCGGACGTGATCGTGGCGACCGGGCTCGCGTCCCCCACGATCGAGGCGGCGCGGCGCTGCCGCCTGGTCCAGTCGTGGATCGCCGGCGTGGATCGCTTCGACCTCGAGGCGATGGCCCGGGCCGGGCTGGTGCTGTCGGCCGCGCACGGCAACGCGGTGGCCGTCGCCGAGCACGCGCTCGGCCTCGTGCTCGCCCTCGGCCGCCACATCGTGCGCGGCGATCGGGCCCTGCGCCGCGGCGACTGGTCGGTCGGCTTTGCCGCCGGGGCCCCCCCGCACGCCGGCGTGAGCGGCCGCACGGTCACGGTCGTCGGGTACGGCAGCATCGGTCGGGCCTTCGGCCGCCTCGCGGCCGGCTTCGGCTTCCGGCTGATCGGCGTCCGGCGGCACCCGGAGCGCTCCGGAGCGGACGGGGGGCCCGTGACCATCGTCGGCCTCGACCGGCTCGACTGGGCGCTCGGCCAGGCGGACGTCGTCGTCCTCGCCCTGCCGAAGACGCGCGAGACGGTGGGGCTGATCGACGCCCGGCGGCTGGCCGCGATGCGACGCGACGCCTGGCTCGTGCAGGTGGGCCGCTCGGAGACGGTGGACGAGGCGGCGCTCTTCGAGGCCTGCCGGGACCGCCGCATCGCCGGCGCCGGCCTCGACGTCTGGTGGCGCTATCCACCCCCGCACCCGAGGCTCCCCGCCCGATTCCCGTTCCACGAGCTGGACAACGTGGTCCTCACGCCGCACTCGTCCGGGTGGACCGTCGAAGGGCTCGAGGCCCAGATGGCGTTCGTGGTCGACAACCTGCGGCGCTTCGCCCGGGGCGAGCCGATCGAGGGGGTCGTGGACCTCGAGCTCGGGTACTAGGCCGCGGTGGCGGACCGGCGGCGCGGCCGTCGACGTCCTCGTCGACAACCTCTTCGCCCGCTGGCGCGCAGGCGAGCCCTGGCGCAACCTCGGCGATCCGGCGCGCGGCTACTGAGCGCGCCCTTGGTTGTTGACACAGGTCACACCCGCGCCTAGCCTCGTTCCTATCCCGTGAGCGGTGCGCCGCCGTGCAACAGGGCGGCGCTCGCGACGCGTGCCCCGTACACCGCCGCCCGTCCCTCCGACGCATCGCCACGAACGGAGGGTCCCCCTATGGCGACAGTGCCTGAAACGCGGTTCGGCGAGGCGGTCGGCCGCGCCCGCGTGCGCAAGCCGGGGCCGATGGACTTCCGCACCTCGGGCGTCTCGCGCTTCGAGGACCGCGACCTCGGCGTCCCCAGGTTCCGGTGTGAGGTGGGCGTTCCGCTCGCGCAGCAGGCTCACCTCGGCCACAACCGGTGGCACCCGGACATCCCGCCCCTCATCGAGCTCTCGCCGGGCGAGGAGGTAATCCTCGAGACGCCCGGCTACGACGACTACCAGCTCAAGGACAACGACGCGCGAACCGACATCGATTCGCTCGACCTGTCGCGCGTCCATCCTCTCGCCGGCCCGGTGGCGGTCAAGGGGGCGGAGCCGGGCGACCTCCTCGTCGTGGACCTCCTGGCCATCGAGCCGCTCTCCGGCATCGGCTACTCCTGCGTGCTCCCCGGCATGGGCGGCATCCTGCGCGAGCAGTTCCCGAAGGGCTTCAAGTCGGTCTGGGACTGCCGGGGCGTGTACGCGACCTCGCGGCACGTGCCCGGCGTGCGGATCCCTGCCATCCCGCACCCCGGGGTCATCGGCGTGGCGCCGTCCCACGAGATGCTGAAGCGATGGAACGAGCGGGAGGACCCGCTCGTGTCCCAGGAGAAGGCCGCGCCTCGCGTCGCGGAGACGGCCGTCCTGCGGATGCAGCGCGGGGCGGACAGCTCGCGGCGCAGCAGCATAGCGGCCGAGGCGGCCCGCACCGTCCCTCCGCGTGAGAACGGCGGCAACGTGGACATCAAGAACCTCTCGACCGGGTCGCGGCTCTACTTCCCCGTCTTCGTCGAGGGGGCGCTCCTCTCGCTCGGCGATCTCCACTTCGCCGAGGGAGATGGCGAGGTCACCTGGAACGCGATCGAGATGGACGGCGTCACCTGGCTGCGCACCAACCTCGTGAAGGGCGCTGCCAAGAAGTTCAACGTGAAGACCCCGATCTTCGAGCCCGGCCCGGTGGAGCCGCGCTTCTCCCGCTGGCTCACTTTCACCGGCATCAACGTGCACGACAACACGCAGGGTTACCTCGACTGCACCATGGCTGCGAAGGAGGCGCTGATGCAGGCGATCGACTACCTCGGGAAGTTCGGCTTCTCGGGGGAGCAGGCGTACACGATCCTGAGCGTCGCGCCCATGGAGATGCGGATCAGCTCCATGGTCGACATCCCGAATGCCTGCGTGACCGTCTCCCTCCCGCGCGACATCTTCGAGAAGGACATCCTGCCCGCCGCATGACCGGCGCGCAGCCGGCAGGCGTGCGGCGCCGCCGCTGCGTCGCGCGCCTGCCACGCTTCTCGCGTCTTCCCGCGCGCCATGCGGCCCGAGGCCTCGACCAGGCCGCCTGGCTCCCCCGCCGCGCGACCGCGCGTGGACGTGACCGCCTCGGGCGCAGGGTCGATCGTCACTTGACCCCCCTTCCGGGCGGGTGTAGCGTGAGACTACCTCAGAGCTACAAGGTCGCGCCGTGGGCCTGGCTGGTGTCATCGGTCTCGCCCTCGAAGGTTCCGTTCCCTCCGTACCGTGGCCGAGGGTCGAGGCGCACCGCTCCTTCCGCACCGTCCTCCGACGTTCCGCTCGCCCGTACCCGGCAACGCCGAACAGGCGCCGCGTAGTCCGACCGAACGGACAGTCGGCGCCTGCGGGTCCTGCCGCCCGCCGTGGCCTCGACCAGACATCCCCCCCGCGTCGCCGCCGATCGGGGGGAAGGAGGGGTCATCATGCTAGGTCTCGTCCTGCTCTACGTGGGGGCCGTCCTCTTCCTCAACGGCCTCTGGCTCCTGGGCCGCATCGGCGACCGCGAGATCGCCGTCATCAACGTCTTCACCGGTGGCCTCACGCTCCTCGTCGCGCTCTACCTCGCGTTCGGCCCGGGATCGAGCCCGGAGTCGATCCTGGCCGCGGCCCAGGTCCTGCTCTTCTCGTTCACGTACTTCTGGGTGGCGATCAACCGTTACAACGGCGCCGACGGGCGTGGGCTCGGCTGGTACTGCCTCTTCGTGGCACTCACCGCTGCGCCGATCGCGTACACCACGCTTGCCGGTGCGACCTCCGTGTTGGGCGTCTGGCTCGGCCTGAACTGGGCCGCGTGGGCCGTGCTCTGGTTCCTCTTCTTCCTGCTCCTCGCCCTCAAGAAGCCGATCCTCCGGGTGACGGGCGCCATTACGGCCGTCGAGGGGGTCCTTACCGCGTGGCTGCCCGGCTACCTGCTCCTCACGGGGGTCCTGCGCTGACCAACGCGTTCGGACCGGCGCCGCGCCGGTGGAAAGGAGACGTACATGCCTGAGAGCCTGATCAAGGTCGACGTCCGGAAGGCGCCGGCCGAGCAGCCGATGCCGCTGCACAACCGCTGGCACCCCGACATCCCGGCCGTGGTGGACGTGAAGCCGGGGTCCGTCTTCCGCGTGGAGTGCCTCGACTGGACGGGCGGACAGATCGGCAACAACGACAGCGCCAATGACGTCCGCGACGTCCAGCTCACCCAGGTCCACTACCTGAGCGGGCCGATCGCCGTCGACGGGGCCGAGCCGGGCGACATCCTCGTCGTCGACCTGCTCGACCTCGGGACCCTGCCCGCGTCGGAGTGGGGTTTCACCGGCATCTTTGCCAAGGAGAACGGCGGCGGCTTCCTGACCGACCATTACCCGCAAGCGAGGAAGGCGATCTGGGACTGCCAGGGGATCTACACGACGAGCCGACACATCCAGAACGTCCGGTTCGCGGGGCTCACGCATCCCGGCCTCATCGGCTGCGCCCCTTCGGCCGACCTGCTCGCCACCTGGAACAAGCGAGAGCGCGAGCTGATCGAGACGAACCCGAATCGGGTCCCGCCCCTCGCGGCGCCGCCCAACCCGGAGAAGGCCATGCTCGGCAAGCTCTCCGGGGCGCAGGCGGAGCGGGCCGCGAAGGAGGCGGCACGCACCGTCCCGCCGCGCGAGCATGGCGGCAACTGCGACATCAAGAACCTCTCGCGCGGGTCGCGGATCTACTTCCCCGTGTACGTGAAGGGCGCCAACCTCTCGATGGGCGACATGCACTTCTCGCAGGGAGACGGCGAGATCTCCTTCTGTGGCGCCATCGAGATGGCCGGCTTCCTCGACCTGCACGTCGACCTCATCAAGGGCGGCGTGGCCAAGTACGGGATGGTCAACCCCATCTTCAAGCCGGGGCCGGTCGAGCCGCGCTACTCCGAGTTCCTCGTCTTCGAGGGGATCTCGGTCGACGAGCAGGGGAAGCAGTACTACCTCGACGCGCACGTCTCGTACCGGCGGGCCTGCCTCAACGCCATCGAGTACCTGAAGAAGTGGGGCTACACCGGCGAGCAGGCGTACCTGCTCCTGTCGTGCGCGCCGGCCGAGGGGCGCATCAGCGGCATCGTCGACATCCCGAACGCCTGCGCGACGCTCGCGATCCCGACCGAGATCTTCGACTTCGACATCCGGCCGAGCGCTCAGGGGCCCCGGCAGGTGGACCGCGGGCGGGAGGCGTCGACGACGTAGCGTCGCGGCGGGGGGACGGCCCCGGCGGGCCGTCCCCAGAGGGAGGCCACATGCCGCTCTACGAGTTCCACTGCGGGGCCTGCGGCCCCTTCGACGCCTGGCGCACCCTGGCGGAGGCGGGCGCCCCCATGGCCTGTCCCGCCTGCGGCGGCGATGCCGAGCGCCGCTTCTCGCCGCCGATCCTCGGTCTGCCGAGCCCCCGGACGCAGCGGCGGATCGAGCAGGCGACGGCGCCCCGGCTCGTGAGTCGGGCGCGATCCGAGGCGCCGCCGAAGGGCCCCACGTCCCGATCGGTGAGAGGGCGCCCCTGGCAGATCTCCGGCTGAGTTTGCTTATATAGTAGGCGTAGCTGCTGCCGCACGCGTGGCCGGCGCGGCGCCGGCCGGGAGGTCTGCCACCTGGTCATCGACGACCTCAGGCGTCTGCAGGCGGCCCACGGCTATCTCCCGCGGGCCGCGCTCGAGGCCCTGTCGGCCGAGCGGCGGGTACCGCTCGACGAGCTGTACGGCGTCGCGTCCTTCTATCCCCACTTCCGCTTCGCGCCTCGCGAAGGCCCCGAGATCACCGTCTGCCGCGACCTGCCC
>DASVDK010000189.1:0-5415 GCA_036381125.1 Thermodesulfobacteriota bacterium
GCCGAAGTGGGCGAGGAGGGAGACGAGCGTGCCGAGGTGGAGGGCCACGTCGAACTGGAGCCCCGGGTCGGGCCAGCCGAACAGCCACGGCAGCAGGATCAGATGGCCCGAGGAGCTGATGGGGAGGAACTCGCCGAGCCCCTGCACGATGCCGTAGACGACCGCCTGTCCGATGCTCACGACGCCTCTCCCCTCGAAGCCGGGTGTCCGTTCGGGGCGCGCACTCTACCGGGCGGAAGCTCGGCCCACAAGGGGAAAGTCGCCAGGTGTCTAGTCGAGGACGGCAGGCACCGCGTGGTTCACCGGACCCCGGCCGCTCCCGACGGGGAAGCCGTGCACGAGGCCGTCCCAGACGAAGCGCTTGGCCCTCAGCGCCGCCTCGTGGAGGGGCCAGCCGCGGGCGAGGCCGGCGGCGAGAGCCGACGAGAGGGTGCAGCCGGTCCCGTGCGTGTGCTCCGTGTCGACCCAGGGGAGCGCCAGCCGATGCATCCGATCGCCGTCGTACAGGAGGTCGACCGACTCCCGGGGATGGTGCCGTTCGCCGTCCGCGACGGCGTGCCCCCCCTTGAGCAGCACGGCCCGCGGCCCGAGGGCCGCCAGGGCGCGGGCGGCGTCGGCCGCCTCGTCCGGCGTGCGGATGGCCCGGCCGAGGAGGGTCTCGGCCTCCGGGCGGTTCGGGGTGATCACCGCGGCCGCCGGCAGCAGCGCGTCGCGGACGGCGTCGACGGCGTCGCGCTCGAGGAGCAGGTCGCCCGACGTGGCGACCATCACCGGATCGACGACCAGGTTGGCGATGGGGCGGCGGGCGGCGAGGTCGGCGAGCGCGCGGACGATGCCGGCGTTCGCGAGCATCCCCGTCTTGGCGGCGGCCGGCGGGATGTCGTCGAGCACCGCCTCCACCTGGGCGATCACGAAGGCCGGCTCGAGGGCCACGAACCCCCGCACCCCGCGCGTGTTCTGCACGGTGAGCGCGGTGAGCGCCGCCATCCCGTAGACGCGAAAGGCCGCGAAGGTCTTGAGATCGGCCTGGATGCCGGCTCCCCCGCTGGGGTCCGAGCCGGCGATGGACAGGACCGGCTGCATGGCTCCTCCCTGCTGGCCCCGGGCCTCCGCCGCGACGCGCCGTCGGCGCGGTCAGAAGGTGGAGAGCGTCCCGCGATCGGCGTTGATCCGCTCGGCCGTCCGGTAGGCGTCGTAGATCGCGTAGATCCAGACGACGGGAACCAGCAGGACGCCGATGACGACCCACACGAGCGCCCAGGCGACCGCATGGACGACGACGAGGGCCAGGCCCTTGGCGATCTGACCATTGTAGATCTGGCCGACGCCCGGCCAGAAGAACGACAGCACGGCCGCGAGTCCAGGGCTCTTCATGTCAGGCGTTCCGAAGCTCGCGCACGAGCTGGTTGATCTGCGCCTTGGCCTCGCTGTCGAGCTCCTCGAAGCGGATGCCCATGCCGGGGTTGATCCCCTTCGTCGTGCGCTCGTTCACCCAGACGACCTCGCCCTCCACCTGGATCGGGGTGGTCCGGTTCGGCAGGAGGAACTGTAGCGTGAGCCGCGTACCCGGCGGCAGCGGCTTCGTGGTCTTGATGTAGAGCCCCCCCTGGTTGATGTTGCTCGCAAACTCCGAGAAGAACGCGTCGACCGTCTGGTAGTCGATGCGCAAGTTGACCGGCGTGCGGGGCTCGCGCCTCCGCTCGACGGGGGGCGCCTGCTCGGTACGCTTCCCCTTCCCCCTGCTCATCCCCTCCGCTCTCCCGGCAGGCCTGCTAGGCCCGTACCAGATAGACGATGAGTCCGATCGCCACGACCGCGAGGACGCCGCCCTGCGCCCAGAGGGCGATGGCGAGGACGTCCATGCGGCGCTCCAGGGCCGCCTGCCGCGCCGCGACCTGCGCGAGGTCGGTGGAGAGCCGGTCGAGGGCCTCGGTCGTCCGCGCCAGAGCGGCCTCGACGTCGGCGCCGTCGGCCGCAGGCGGCGTGACCGGCGTGGTCTCGCGCTGCCGGCGCACCTCCCGCGCGACGTCGAGGATGACCGGCACCGCCGGCAGGAGCATCCTGAGCCAGCTCGCCATAGCGGGGTGAGAATACCCGACCAGGCCGGCCGCTGTCCATGTAGCCGAATAACCGGCCCCGCGCCCCGTCTCCTCAGACGAGCCACGGAGTTACACGGCTTCCGGAGGTGCCCCGTGCGCCGAGTCCTGCCAGCCCTGCTGCCCGCGCTCCTGCTCGCCTGTGTCCCGGTGGCCCGGGCCGAGGCGTCCGGGGAGCCGGCCGCCCGCCTCGCCATCGCGGTGGGACCGGTCGAGTACCTCGGCCCGGAGACCGATGCGTACCAGGCCGCCCCGGTCAACCTCGCCCTCCAGCCGGGAGACAGGCTCCGGACCGGGGCCGAGGCTCGCGCCGAGGTGCAGTTCGAGGGGGGTGCCGTCGTCCGGCTCGGCGCCGGCAGCGAGGCGGAGATCCTGGCCGTCGGTCGCAGCCCCGTCGTCCGGCTCCTCGAGGGGCGTGCCTACGGCCGGGGCCCGCGCGTCCCCAGCGAGAGCCTCACGCTCGAGGCCGGCCTGCGGACCGTGGGGGCGGCCGACGGCAGCGCGTTCCGCGTGACCCGCCGCGCGGACGAGCCGCGGGGCGAGGTCACCGCGACGACCGGTACGGTGGCCGTCGAGACCGAGGGGGAGCGGGTCGAGCTCGGGCGCGGATCGCAGCTCGCGGCCGGCGAGCGGACACGTCCCACCGCCGCCGTTCTCGTCCGCGACGACTTCGACCGGTGGAACGCCGAGCGCGACGCCGTCCTCGCCCGCGCGGCCGTGGGGTCGTACGCGCCGTCGCACCTGCCCGGCCTCGGCGACCTCGACGCCTCGGGCTCCTGGGTGCGGACCGAGGAGCACGGCTACGCCTGGCGGCCCCACGTGGCGGCCGGATGGCGTCCCTTCACCAGGGGCCGCTGGATCTATCGACCCTACTACGGGTGGGTCTGGCTCGCGGCGGAGCCCTGGGGCTACACCACCTATTACTACGGCCGCTGGGTGCCGAGCGGCCTCTACGGCTGGATCTGGATCCCGGGGCCCCGCTTCGTGGTCTCGATCGGCGCGCCCTACGCGCCGCCGCCGCCGCCGGTGGTGGTCAGGCCGCCCGTCGTGGTCGTCCCGCCGCCGGTCCACGTCGTCCGGCCGCCGATCGTCGTGCACCCGCAGCCGCCGAAGGTGATCAGGCGGCAGCCGCTGCCCGTTCGGCCGCCCACGGTGATCGAGCGCCCCGCGGTCCCGCGCGCGCCGCGGGTCGTGCAACCCTTGCCGCGAGCCGTGCAGCCCGCACCGCGGGTCGTACAGCCGCGGGTCGTCAGGCCGGCGCCGCGCGTCGTCCAGCAGACGCCGGCCCGCCCCGGCCCGCAGCCGGCCGCCGCCTTCCGGCGCCAGCCGCTGCCGAGGTAGGAACCCTTATCGCCGGGGCATTCGTCGCCCCGGCGCCTCCTCCACGTCGATCAACCCGTGCCGCCGCCAGCCGGTCCGCAGGAGCCAGGTCCTGGCCGGCACGACCGGCGGCTCGCCCGCCGGAACCCCGCCGTACCGTCCCTTCCACCCGTCGAACCACGGCGCCGACGAGCAACGATCCAGGACCAGCGCCTCCGAGCCGTGCTTCTTCCAGTTGTTGAGCACGTAGACCAGCGCGTTTCGTACTTCCCTGGGCGTCGTCAGGACCCTGGCGTGATACCGATCACCCCAAACCCTGCCGGTCCGGCCGAGCGCGCGGTTCACCGCCCGTGCGACGCGGATCGCGAGGCCCTGCACGCCTCGAGACAGGGCCTCGCGGCTCGACGCCTCGACGAGCATGTGCAGATGATCGTGCTGCACGGAGAAGTGCACGACGCGGAATCGCTCCGTTGATGCGAGACCCAGCGCGCCACGGACGGCCGCGAAGACGCGAGCCGATCGCAGGTTCGGGAGACCGGCTCCGGCCCGGAGCGTGACGTGAACGGGGTGGTCGCGGCGGTGCGGTGGTCGCGGGACGCGTGGGACCCAGGGACGCGGCCCCGGCTTCCGGCCGGCTCCGGCGCGCTTGCCGCCCCACGTGGGTCGAGCGTGCAACGGCAGCGGGATCTGCGTCGGGTGGGTCGCGGCCACGTCGGTCTCCGTCGCAACTTGATTCCTGCATTAAATATCGATTCGGACGGAAGCGCAAGGCAGTTCTCCAGGGTTCAGGTGAGATCGGTTACGGACACGTTGGACTCATGACATCCCCGACGGCTGACGGTTTCCCAGACGGGCGGGCGCCCGAGGCCGCCGGCCGAGGCCGACGGGTGGAGATCGCAACGTGACGTGATGGAGGGCTCAACGGATGGACGAGGAGTACCTCCTCGCCGTTCTCGAAGCAGCGAGGAACGCAGGCTTCGACGGATCGGACACAGGGATCGGCTTCGCGTGACGGGGAGCGATCACGAGCCTCGCGTCATCTCCAGGAGATTGAGGACGGTGTTCCAGTTGCGGCCGGTGCCGCGAGTGCCGAGCCTGTCCTCGATCAGCGCCGTCGTCAGCTTCGAGCGGCCGATGCCGTCCGGGTAGACGACGTAGGCGTGCCTGCCCGCGACGCGAACGGTCTCCCGCCCCTTGATGGCGGCCTCGAGCGCCTTCACGTCCTCCGCCTCGCGGGGGAATGGATTGCGGGCGACGATCTCCTTCCATTCCCTGGCGGTCCGGATCAGGTAGTCGGCGCGGACCTTCAGGCGCCGTTCCGTCTCCGCCTCCAGGAGGCCTTCGAGTTCGGCGCCCGTCCGTCCGTCGCTCTCGAAGACGAGGTTTCCGCTCTGGAGCAACGACCTTGCGCCGGGAAAGCCCAGGTCGGCGAGAATCGCCTTCAGGTCGGACATCGCGATCTGGTTTCGGCCGCCGACGTTGACGCCGCGCAGGAGCGCGATGTGGACGCGCATGGCGGCGATTCTAGCTCCCGCGGCCGCCCGCGGCGGGCCGCCGCTACAGGAGCGAGTGCCTGAGCGCGCTGTCCCACGGGGTCATCCCACGGGGTCAGGTCTTTCCATTTTCCACGCCGCTCCGCCCGGCCCGCCGCGTCCCGGTGTCCGCCGGCCGGCGTGTCTCGGCCGGTCTCGTCGACCGGCCCCTGCCGCCAGCCACTGGCGCCCGTGACGAACCGACGGCGCCGGGCGTCACGTGGCGCCGCCAACTCGGTTCGAACCGAGTTGGGCGCGCGCCGCGGCGGCCGCGTCGTTGAAGAACTCGAAGAATTCTCTTGACAGCCCGCGACGACGAGGCGGCGGCGTGGCGCGGAGGCCGCGTGGACAGGCTCCGTACGGCCGGCCATCGCCCGCCGGGCGCGACTTCGAGGCTCGAGGGCCGCGTCGAGGTGGTCGGAGACTCGCGCGTCGCACGGGGGCGCACCGGGAGCCTGCCGAAACCC
>DASVDK010000190.1:0-11041 GCA_036381125.1 Thermodesulfobacteriota bacterium
TGGAAAATGGAAAGACCTGACCCCGGGATGCCGGCGACGCCGGTCTCCGTGCTACAGTCCGGGGGATGAGCCGGTATCCTGCGTGCGTCACCGTCACGGACGTGGGGCCCCGAGACGGCCTGCAGAACGAGGCCGTCGCCCTGTCGACCGACGACAAGCTCCGGCTGGTCGAAGCGCTGGTGGAGGCCGGCGTCGGGCACGTCGAGGCCACGTCGTTCGTCCACCCGAAGTGGATCCCGCAGCTCGAGGACGCCGATCGGCTCTTCCCGCGCCTGCCGCGACGTGCGGGGGTCGTCTACAGCGCCCTCGTGCCGAACGATCGCGGCTACGAGCGGGCGCGCGCGGCGGGCTGCGACCACATCGTGGTCTTCCTGTCCGCCTCCGACAGCCACAACAGGGCGAACGTGAACCGCACCACCGAGCAGTCGCTCGACGCGCTCGAGCCGCTCGTCCGGCGCGCGAAGGCCGACGGCGTGCACGTCCAGGCGGCCGTCTCCACCTCCTTCGGCTGCCCGTTCGAGGGGCGCGTGCCCGCCGACCGGGTGCTCGCGGTCGCCGGCCGGCTCGCCGCGGCGGGGGCCGACGCGGTGGGGCTCGCCGACACGGTGGGCCACGGCAACCCCGCGCAGGTCCGCGACCTCTTCGAGCGCGCCCGCGAGGTCCTGCCGGCCAGGGTGGAGCTGGTGGCGCACTTCCACGATACGCGCGGCCTGGGGCTCGCCAACGCGCTGGCCGCCCTCGAGGCGGGCGTCACCCACTTCGACGCCTCCATCGCGGGGCTCGGCGGCTGCCCCTACGCGCCGGGGGCGACCGGAAATATCGCCACCGAGGAGCTCGTCTACATGCTCGGCGAGATGGGCATCGAGACGGGCATCGATCTGCCGGCGCTCCTCGAGGCGGCCGAGCTGGCCGACCGGCTCCTGGGGCGCCAGGCGCCCGGCCGGCTGCGGCGCGCCCTGCGGGCGGCGCGTAGCACGCCCCACGCGACCGCGTCCTGATCCCCACGGTCGGATTGACACGCGCGCGGCGCCGGGGATATAGTCCCGCGCTCTCGCCGGCTCGGCGGCAGGAGCCGTGCCGGCGGGCCCACGCGTGGCTGGTGCACGACGGAACGGAAAGCGACTGAGGTGACCATTCGAAGCATCTGTGTGTTCTGCGGGTCCATGCCGGGGGGCGATCCGGCCTTCGGTGAGGCGATCGCCGCCTTCGGCGGCGAGCTGGCGCGGCGCCGCATGCGTCTCGTCTACGGCGGCGGCAAGGTCGGACTCATGGGGCGCGTGGCCGACGCGGCCCTCTCGGCGGGCGGGGAAGTCCTCGGCGTCATCCCCGACGCGCTCCTCCAGCGAGAGATCGGCCACGGCGGCGTCACCGAGCTGCGCGTGGTGAGCACCATGCACGAGCGCAAGGCGCTCATGTTCGAGCAGAGCGACGCCTTCGTCGTCTTCCCCGGCGGCTACGGCACGCTCGACGAGCTGTTCGAGATCACCACGTGGCGGCAGCTCGGGCTGCACGCGAAGCCGATCGTCCTCGTCAACGTGAACCGGGCGTTCGACCCGCTGGTGACGCTGGTCGAGCGGATGGCGGAGAACGGGTTCGTGCGGCCGCAGCACCGGCGGCTCATCGAGGTCGTGCCCGACGTGCCGAGCTGCTTCGCCTTCCTCGAGCGCTATCGCCCGGAGCCGACCCCGCCGATCAGCTGGGTGGTGCCGAGCGGCAACGGCGTCGGATCCTGACCGGACGGGAGCCTGAGCGCGACAACGGGGTCAGGTCTTTCCGTTTTCCCGGCGTGCCGCGCCGGCGCGGCAGCGTCAACGCCCGACCCCTTCCTCCTCGACGACGAGCTGCCGCACCCGGAGCCGGCCCACCTCGAGGTCGCCCACCCTGAGCTGGCCCACCTCGAGCCGCCGGACGCGCGCGCGGCCCACCGCGAGGGCGCCGATCGCCACGGCCCCGAACGCGATGGCGCCGAGCGCGACGGCGGCCACGGCCACGGCGCCGATGCCGACGGCCCCGGTGCCGGCGAGCCCCAGGGCCTGCGCGGGCACCACCTCGGCCGGCCGCGAGGGCGGGCGCCAGCCTTCCGGAACGGGCCCGTAGCCCTCCGCGCCCAGCACGACGACCTCCCCGCGTTCGCCCTCCTCGTCCCGCGAGCCCATCCGGCCGACGAGGCGATTCCAGAGTCGGTTCCCGGTATCCGTCACGTCACGATCTCCCGAAGCGTTCGATGAGCTGCGGTAGCGCGGCCGGATCGGTGACCGGGGGCGCGCACTGCACGCCGGCGCAGACGAAGGCCGTCGGCCCGGTCGCGGTCGCCACCATTCCCTGCACGGCCGCGGGGAGCCGGCCGATCTCGCCGGCGCCGCCCCCAGGGTGCACCACGGTCACCACCGTGCCGGGCCGTGTGGCGCCGAGCGCCGCGAGGTGGAGCCGTTCGGTCGCCGCGCCGCGCGGCCCGACGATCACCACGTGCGCCGGCTCGTCGAGCCACTCGTCGACGGCGAGGACATAGGTGGCCGCCATGAGGCCGTGGCTGCGCGCCGACCCGGCGAAGGCGGCGAGCGTCCGCTCGGCCTTCTCCCGATAGCCGGGCGCGCTCGTGTGGTGCCCGAGCCTGACCAGGACGCGGGCGAGCACCGCGTTGGCCGCCGGGCTCGGCGCGTCGGCGAACGGTTTCGCGGCAAGCGCCGCGACGCCGGGTCTGGGCGACGCCTGGGCCGACGGGCTCGCGTCGCGCGCCACGTCGTAGCACCCGCCGCCGGCCTCGTCCCAGTACCGGGCGAGGACGTGGCTGGTGAGCGCCTCGGCGGCCGCGAGGAATCGCGCCTCGCCGGTGGTCTCGTACGCCCGCACCGCCGCCCACGCGACCTGCACCTGGTCGTCGAGGAACCCCTCGTGCAGGCCGCCCTCCGGCGTCAGCAGATGGTAGAGGCCGCCGTCCGGCGCACGGCCCTCGGCGAGGAGGCGGTCGAGCGTCTTCACGGCGAAGTCGCGGCAGTCCCGCCGGCCGAGGTGCGCCCAGGCGTCGAGGTAGGCCGCGGCCATCATCCCGTTCCAGGAGACGATGATCGACGTGTCGATGTAGGGCGCCTTGCGCGCCTGCCTGGCGGCGAAGAGCTTGCGCGCCCCCGAGTCGAGGAGACGGCGCACCTCGTCCTCCGGTCTGCCGAGGCGGGCCGCGACGTCGGCCGGCTCCATGGCGAGGAAGAGGACGTTGCGCGACGGGTCGAGGTGCATCTCGCCGCGCGGGTGGATGTCGTAGCGGAGCTGGCAGGCGGCGAACTCCTCGGGCGTCAGCGCCGCCTGCGCCTCCTCGACCGTCCAGGTGAAGTAGTCGCCGTCGTCGTCCGTGCCGACGTCGGCGTCCTGGCTCGCGTAGAAGCCGCCGCGGTCGCGGTCGCTCCCCTCGCGATCGTAGTAGCCGACGATCGAGTCGGCCACCTGGCGGAAGAACGCCTCCCCCGTGAGGTGCGCGGCCTCCGCGTACACCGACAGGAGCGACGCGTTGTCGTAGAGCATCTTCTCGAAGTGCGGCACGATCCACCGCTCGTCCACCGAGTACCGGTGGAAGCCGCCGCCGAGCTGGTCGTAGACGCCGCCGCGCGCCATCTTCTCGAGCGTCGACGTGGCGACGGTCCGCATCCAGGCCTCCCCCGTGAGCGCCGCGCGGCGCAGGTAGAGCGCGAGGGCGCCGGGGTGGAAGAACTTGGGCTGGCGGCCGAACCCGCCGTAGGCGACGTCGTAGAGGTACCGGATGTCGTTGACCACGCCGTCCACGAGGTCCGTCGAGACCGTCCCCGGCTGCTCGGCGCTGCGGAGATGCTCGCCGATGGCGCGGAACACCTCGTCGGCCTGCGCCTCGGCGCGGGCGCGCTGGGTGCGGTAGAAGTCCGCCGCCGCCCGCAGGACGGTGCGGAATCCGGGGCGGCCGTGCATGTCGGTGGGCGGGAAGTAGGTGCCCCCGTAGAACACCTTGCCGTCGGGCGTGAGGAACGCCGTGAGCGGCCACCCCCCCTGCTGCGCGATCGCCTGGACGGCCACCTGGTAGCGGCTGTCGATGTCGGGACGCTCGTCGCGGTCGACCTTGATGGCGACGAAGTGCTCGTTGATGAGGCGGGCGGTCTCGGGGTCGTCGTACGACTCGCGGTCGATGACGTGGCACCAGTGGCACCAGACGGCGCCGATGTCGAGCAGGACCGGGCGGTCCTCCGCCCTCGCACGGGCGAAGGCCTCCTCGCCCCACGGGTACCAGTGGACCGGCTGGTGGGCGGCGGACCTGAGGTAGGGACTCGTCTGCGTCGCGAGGCGGTTCGTCGTCTCGGGCATGGGCGGCTCCTCGCCAAAGCGTGCATGCTAGCACGCGTGTTACGATGGCCCGCGATCGGGAGGGGGACGGATGGACCTCGGACTCAAGGGCAAGGTAGCCGTGGTGGCGGGCGCGTCGAAGGGGATGGGGCGGGCGATCGCTCGGGGGCTCGCCGCCGAGGGGGCGGCGGTCGCCCTCCTCGCGCGCGATCCGGCCACGCTCGAGCGTGCCGCCTCGGACGTCGCGCGGGCCACCGGGTCGAGCACGCTGCCGCTGCCGACCGACGTGACGCGGCGCGACCAGATCGAGCGTGCCGTTGCCGCCACGCTCGAGCGCTTCGGTCGCCTCGACATCCTCGTCACCAACGGCGGCGGACCGCCCCCCGGGACGTTCGAGACCGCGACGGACGAGCAGTGGCAGGCGGCCTTCGAGCTGAACCTGCTCTCGACGGTCCGGCTGATCCGCGCGGCGCTGCCCCACCTCGCGCGCTCGGGCGCGGGCCGGATCGTCAACGTGCAGTCCACCTCCATCAAGCAGCCGATCCCCGGGCTCATGCTCTCGAACGGGATCCGCCCCGGCGTGCAGGGCCTCGCGCGGACGCTGGCCGACGAGATCGCCCGCAGGGGCGTCACGATCAACACCGTCTGCCCGGGGCGCATCAAGACCGACCGCTTCGAGTCGCTCCTCGCAAGCCGGATGAAGGCCTGGGGCGTCTCGCGCGAGGAGGCGCTGCGGCGCGAGGAGGAGACGATCCCGATGGGCTACGCCGGCGAGCCCGAGGACGTCGCGCACGTGGTCGTCTTCCTCTGCTCGGACCGGGCGCGCTACGTGACCGGCCAGTCCATTGCCGTGGACGGCGGCGTCACCCGGGGCTCCTATTGATTCCCCGGCCGCGCGCCGTCCGCTCCGCCGCGGCCGAGCCGCGGCTCCGCTCCTCCGGGGCTTCGCCCCGGACCCCGACCACCGGAGCGCGGCCGGGGCCCCCGAGGTGATCAGGCTGATGCTCGTGCGGCACGGTCAGGTGCCGGGCGCGGCCGGCGCCTTCCCGGCGGCCGGCGCGCGCCTCACGGCCGAGGGGCGGGCCGCGGTGTCGGCCCTCGCGGCCGCGCTGGCCGCGGCCGACGTGCGTCCCGCCGCGCTCTGGACGAGCGACCTGCCGCGAGCCGTCGAGACCGCCGAGCTCCTCGGGGCCGCCCTCGGCGTGCGGCCGCGGCTCGAGCCGCGGCTGCGCGAGGCCGACCCGGGCGCCTGGAGCGGGCGCACGTCGGCCGCCCTCGCCGCCGAGCGGCCGGCGGAGGTCTCCGCCTGGCTCGCGAACCTGGCCGGCTACGCGCCGCCGGGAGGGGAGTCGCTGGCCGAGGCGGCCGCGCGCGTGCGCGAGGCGACGGCCGCGCTCCTCGAGGCGCCGGCAGGGCAAGGCCCCCGCCTGGTCGTGACGCATTCCTGGGCCGTGCGGGTCCTGCTGGCCGACGCGCTCGGCCTGCCGCTCCCTCGCGCGCTCGCGATCCGCGTGGAGCCGGCGTCGTTGACCCTGCTCGACCGCTACGACGACGGCGTCTGGGCCGTCGGCCCCGTCGGCTGGCGGCCGTGTCTGTAAGCCCGGTGCCCGATCCCTTGCCCGCCTGGTGGCGTCCCGTCGTGGCGCTGCACGTCCTCACGCGCTTCCCGTACCCGCGCGACCTGCGCCCGGCTCCGGTCGACCTCGGCCGCTCGATGGCCTGGTTCCCCGCGGTCGGGGCCCTTCTCGGCGCCGGCCTCGCGGCGGCGCACGCGCTGCTCGCCCCCTGGCTGCCGCCCCTCGCCCTGGCGCCGCTGCTCCTCGCCGGCCTCGCGTTCGCGACCAACGCCTTCCACCTCGACGGCGTCGCCGACGCGGCCGACGGTCTGGGCGGCGGGTTCACGCGGGACGACGCCCTGCGAATCATGCGCGACAGCCGCATCGGCGCGTTCGGGGCGATCGCCGTGGCGCTGCTCCTCCTCGTCCAGGCGGGAGCGCTCGCCGCGCTGCCGCCCGAGCACGCCCTGGGCGCCCTCGTGGCCGGACCGACGGTCGGCCGGCTCGCGGCCGTCGGGCTGGCGCACGTGCTGCCCTACGCGCGCGACGGCGGCGGGCTCGGGTCGCCCTTCGCGGCGCACGCCCGGCGGCGCGACCTCGTGCCGGCCGCGGGGGTCGGCGTGGGGACGGCGCTCCTCGCGATGGGGCCGACGCGCGGGGCCGCGGCGCTCGCCGCCGCGGGGCTCGTGGCGGTCGTCGTGGGGCGCCTCGCACGGCGGCGCCTCGGCGGGGTCACCGGCGACCTGCTCGGCTGCGCGACCGAGTGGGCGACCGCCGCCGTCTGGCTGGTCGCCGCCGCGCGAGGATAGAGCAAGGTGCTCCTTCGCTTGACAGCCGCGCTCGGGCCCGGTAGCGTCCGCAGCCCCATGTCCGGGTCGACCTGCCTGCGCTGCCACCAGAGCCTCGGGCCCGAACTGCCCGCGTGGCACGACGACCGCGGCGAGCCGCTCTGCGTGCCGTGCGCCATGGGCCTCGTGCTGCCCGACCGTCCCGCGGGCGCCGACGCCCCCGCGTCGCCGCGTTTCGCGCTGCCGCCCGCGGTGGCGGGCGCGATCAGCGCGGAGATCGACCTCGGCACCGGGCGCACCTGGCCGGTCGCCATCGTGGAGTTCAGCGTGGAGGGGATGCGACTCGACACGCCGGTCCCCTTCGCCGTCGGGACGCCGGCCGTGGTGGTGCTGCGCGACCGGGCGGGTCAGGTCGCGCCCGCGGTCTTCGCCGTGGAGGTGCGCTGGGTGCGGCCGTCGCCGGCGGGCCGCGGCCTGGTCGGCGTGCGCGTCATCGCCGGCGTCGACGGCCACCACGCGGCGTTCCTCTCGAGGCTCCTGGAGCGGGTGGCGGCCTCGAAAGGAGGACGCCGAAGCCCGGAACCGTCTTCGGCGCGCGATCGTTCGGCGCGCGATCGAACGTGACGGCGTCTCGGCAGCCGGCGAGGATGCTCGCGCCTGGCGATCGGGCAGTCCGCGTCGTCCCCCTTCGGTTCCCGGACGTCGTCCGGAGCGGCCGTTGCGGCGCTCCGGTCCTCGATCTCCAACGCCGGCGTATTCATCTCGTCGATCGAGACCGGCCGCCGACCCTTGCGATGGACGATCCCTTTCGGGTCCCGAACCCCCCCTTGACGAGGCGACGGTGTCATCCGGCCCGCGCGCGGAAGGCCGCGCGGTAGCCGGCCGCGCGGGGAGTGCCGCACGGCCGGCGAGGCAAGCCAACAGCCCGAAATTGCGCGGGAAACGGTGGCCGAGCCCGCATTGCGCCCCCCGGCGGTTGCGGTAGGATGGCGTATGGCGCCGGCCTGGGTCTACGAGCAGGCGGAGTGTCGCGTCGCGAGCCGCCCCGGGGCCGGCGGCGAGCCGGCCGCCGACGATCACGAGGCGCTCTCGCGCCTGCTCCTGCGGGCCATGGCGGGCATCCCTCTGCGGGGAGCCCTGGCGCTCGACGTGGGCACGGGGCGCGGTCGCCTCGCCTTCGTCCTGGCGGCACGGGCGAGTCGCGTGGTGGGAGCCGACCGGGACGCGGCGGCGGTGGCCGCGGCGAGGGCCGAGGCGGCGGCCCGGGGCCTCGGCCACGTCACGTTCGTCGAGGCCGACGTGGAGGCCGAGGCGACCGACTACCGCGCCCTGGCGGGCGGCGCGCCCGACGTCGTGGCGGCGCACCTCTGCCTCTCGGACGCGATCCTCGCCAAGGCGGCGAGGGCGCTTGCGCCGGGCGGCCTGGTGGCGGTGGCCGGCTTCCACGCCGACCAGTGGCGCGAGACCGGCGTCCGCTCGCGATTCGCCTACGACGAGCGGGGGCTCGAGGCGGCCCTCGAGGCGGCCGGGCTCGAGGCGCGGTTCCTCGGCGTCGAGCGCACGGTGCTCGACTTCGGCGACGACCCGATGGCGCCGCGCGACTACCTCGCCGCCACCGGCCTCGCCGAACGCTTCGCGGCGAGCGGCCGGCTCGAGGGCTTCGAGGCCTACCTGGCCTCCGGAGGCCGGCGCCTGACGACGCAGGCCCGCGTGGTGGCCGTTGCCGCCCCGCGGGCGCGGAACCGGTAGCGCAACGACGCTGGACGGAGAGGACGACGCGAGATGCCCATCTTCGAGTACCGCTGTCACCAGTGCGGTCGTCGCTTCGAGACGTTGCTGTCGCGGGCGGAGGCGGAGGCCGCCCAGCCCTGCCCCGCGTGCGGCGCCGCGGTGGGCGGCAAGGACCGGCCGCAAGACCGCCTGCTCTCGGTGTTCGCGGCCACGGGCGGCGCCGAGCGCGAAGGCGCGGGGGTGCTCCCGATGGCGGGCGGGTGCGGGCAGGGGGCCTGCGCCGCCGGCGCGGGCGGCGGTTTCGGCGGCGGCTGAGCGGCCTCGTAGCCGGCGCGGTGCGCCGGCCCGAGACGATCGGGAGAGCGAGATGAGCCTGGCAACGGCAACGACGCCGGTGACGGTGACCGTCTTCTCGGACTACGTCTGACCCTGGTGCTATGTCGCGGCGGTCCGCCTGCGACGGATCGAGGCCCGCTTCGGCGACGCCGTGCGGGTCGCCTGGAAAGCGTTCATCCTGCGCGACGAGGACCCGACCGCGGCGTTCAACGAGTACCGCCGCGCCCACTGGGCCCGGGCCGACGCGTACGAGCCCGAGGCGCGCTTCGTCCCCTGGCGCGGCGCGGCGCGGTTTCCCACCTGGGGCGTCCCGGCGCTGCTCGGCTCGAAGGCCGCCGAGCGGCAGGGGCGCTTCGACCCCTTCCACATGGCCTGCTTCAAGGCGATGTTCACCGACAGCCGCGACATCTCCGACCCCGAGGTGCTGACCGCCATCGCGCGGGAGGCCGGTCTCGACCCCGCTCGCTTCGCCGCCGACCTGGCGGACCCGGAGCTGCGGCGCGCGGTCCTGGCCGACCACCGGGAGGCGGTCGAGCGCTACGGTGTGCGGGCGATCCCGACGGTGGTCATCGGTGAGCGGGTGATCGAGGGGGCGGTGCCCGAGGACGTCTACGGGCGGGCCATCGAGACCGCGCGCCGCGGCGCGTCCGTTCCGTGCGAGTCCGGGCCGGCCGATCGGCCCGGGGAGGTGTGAGCATGCGCGTACTGATCCTGGTCGAGAAGATCTACGAGGACCTCGAGCTCTGGTATCCGAAGCTGCGGCTCGAGGAAGCGGGTCACGAGGCGGTCCTCTGCGGCCCGGAGGCGGGTGTGGAGTACCCGAGCAAGCACGGGTACCCCGCGAGGAGCGACGTGGCGGCCGGGGACGTGAAGGCGTCCGACTACGACGCGCTCGTGGTGCCCGGCGGCTACTCGCCCGATCACATGCGCCGCACGCCGGCCATGGTGGCGCTCGTGAAGGCGTTCGACCGGGAGCGCAAGCCGATCGCCGCCATCTGCCACGGCCCCTGGATGCTCTGCTCGGCGCGCGTCGTCGGGGGCCGGCGCGTCACCTCGTTCTCGTCCATCAAGGACGACCTCGAGAACGCCGGTGCGCGGTGGGAGGACGCGCCGGTGGTCGTCGACGGGCACATCATCACGAGCCGGACGCCGAAGGACCTGCCGGTCTTCACGAAGGCGCTCCTCGGCGCCCTCGAGCAGGCCCCGGCCCGCGCCGCGGCGGCGGGGTAGGGGATGGCCGTTCGGGTCGAGCGAGACCCGCTGGGGGAGGTCCGCGTCCCGGCCCACGCCTACTACGGCGTCCAGACGCAGCGCGCCCGCGAGAACTTCCCCGTGAGCGGGGTGACCGCGTCGCCCGCCTTCATCCTCGCCACCGTGCAGGTCAAGAAGGCGGCGGCCGAGGCCAACCGCGACACCGGCCGGCTCGACCCGCGCCTGGCGGCGGCCATCATCCAGGCGGCCGACGAGGTGCTCGCCGGGCGCTTCCACGACCAGTTCGTCGTCGACGTCTTCCAGGCCGGCGCCGGCACCTCGCACAACATGAACACCAACGAGGTGCTGGCCAACCGGGCCATCGAGATCCTCGGCGGCGCGCGCGGCGACTATCGGGTCGTGCACCCGAACGACCACGTGAACATGGCGCAGTCGACCAACGACGTCTTCCCGACCGCCATGCGCGTGGCCGCGCTCACGCTCGAGCGGGACCTCGTGGCCGCGCTCTCGCACCTGGCCGGGACGCTCGAGGCCAAGGGCCGCGAGTTCGATCACGTCCTCAAGAGCGGGCGGACGCACCTGCAGGACGCGGTGCCGATCCGCCTCGGCCAGGAGTTCGCGGCGTGGGGGCTCGCCGTGCGCCGCGCGGTCGAGCGCATCGGGCGGAGCTTCCGGGCGATGGAGGAGCTGAACCTCGGCGCCACGGCCGTCGGCACCGGCCTCAACGCCGAGCCCGAGTACATCCGCCGCGTGGTCGAGCGCCTGGCGGCCAACACGGGCCTCGCCCTCCGCACGGCCGAGTCGCTCGTCATGGCGACGCAGTTCCTCTCGCCGTTCGTCGAGGCGTCGGGGGCGCTGCGCGCCTACGCCGTGGACCTCGGCAAGATCGCGAACGACCTGCGCCTCATGTCGTCGGGCCCGCGCACGGGGCTTGCCGAGATCCGGCTGCCGGCGGTGCAGCCGGGCTCGTCGATCATGCCCGGGAAGGTCAACCCGGTGATCGCCGAGGCGACCAACATGGTCTGCTTCCAGGTGATCGGCAACGACGTGACCATCACCATGGCGGCCGAGGCGGGGCAGCTCGAGCTGAACGTCATGATGCCGGTCGTGGCATTG
>DASVDK010000191.1:0-2828 GCA_036381125.1 Thermodesulfobacteriota bacterium
CGTCCCCGCGGCCCGGCCCTGGGCCGGCGCCGGGCGACGCGCCGCTGCGCCCCGGGTCGGCGAAGCCCTCGGTGATCGACCAGGTGATGAGCCGCTTCTCGCTCCCCGGCGCCCCGCCGAGCCCGGGCAGCACCTCGCGGCGCAGCGCGTGTTCGACGCGCGCCTCCTCGGCCGACACGATGTAGATGATCGGGTAGGAGGCCCGGATCAGGAAGCGGAGTTCGTCGTTCGAGATCGTCACTTCCCCTCGCCGCGCGCGCGGGGCTCGGCCCGCGCCGTCCGCTCGCCGTCGCGCGACTCGTCTTCCGAGAGAATGGGCCCGGGCGACAGGATGAGCCCTTCCTGGCCCTTCGGCACGACGAGGATCTTGACGTTGCCGGCGAGCTTGTTGATCCAGAGGTACTCGAGCAACCGCGGATTGCGCTCGATGATCCGCGTGACCGTCTCGAAGGCGGCCGCCTCGCCCGCGGCCTCGCGCTGACGCGCCTCGGCGCGCATGCGGGCCTGCTGGACGTGGAACTCCATCTCCTGCACTTTCTGCGCCGCCATCATCTTCGCCTCGACGGCCTTCTCGAAGTCGGGGCTGACGGCGACGTTCCTGAGGAGGACGTCCTCGAGCACCACGCCGTCGGCGGCGAAACGGCCCTTCAGGCGGTCGAAGATCTGCTGCTGGATGCCGGCGCGCGACGGGCCGTAGATGTCCATGACCGCGTACTCGGACACCACCATGCGGGTGATGTTCCGGATCTGCGGGCGGACGATCTTCTCCTGGTACTCGGGGCCGACCATGGCGTGGAGGTCCGGGAGGCGATCGGGGTCTGGTCGGAACCGGACGGTCACGTCGAGGCCGACCTTGAGGCCGTCGGAGGTCGGCGCCCAGAGCGTGTCGCTCTGCCCCTTCCGGTCCGGATCCTCGCCGCCGGCGACCATCGAGTAGGTCTGCGACCGCACGTCGTAGGTCGTAACCTGGTTCACGAGGGGGGTCACGATGTGGAGGCCGTCGGCGAGGACCCACGGCTGGACCCCGTGGAACACGTTGAAGACGACGCCGCGGTGCCCGGCCGGCACGACGGTGAGCGACGACGCGCCGATGAGAAGGGCCAGGAGCAGGAGGCCGGCCACGATGCCGCGGCGGAGCGTGAGCCGGGCGTGGAGCCAGCCGAGAGCCGGGTTGACCCGAGGCGCTCCCGGCCCGCCGCGCGACGGCCCGCGGCTCGTCACCGACCAGACGGTCAGGAGCAGGGTGAGGAAGAAGAGGATGACGAGCAGCAGGACGATCATCTGTGACCCCTTGGCGGGTCGAAACCGTGCAAGAGCCGAGCCCTTCGACGGACTCCCGCGTCAGAGGGCGCCGCTGGCGGAGGTCGGAGAGCCGAGAGGAGCTGGCGGAGGTAGAGCGGAGCAAGCCGTGCGTGCGGGATGTTCCTCTGCGTCCACGAGCACTTTCGGTTCGAGACTCGGTATACCAGTTCCACGAGGAGGGCGGTATGCTCGGCGTCACCGGAGCCGCCGCCCATCGTCCCACGCCCGCGGCAAGCCAGGCTCCCGGACCGCGCGTCGCTCGGGGCTACGCGACCCCACTCGAACCGCGCACCGGACGGCGGTCACGATGCCCGACCACGCGGAGAAGTATAGGCGCCGCTCGACAGGGGTGTCAAGCAAATGCGCCTGATTTAAAACGATGTCACGGTGCCGGGGCGCGCGGCGCCGGTCGCTATCATGGGAGAGACCCACTCGGAGGAGGCACCAGCAACCATGCCCCAGGCAGTGACGCCCGACGCGGTGCGCGAGGCGCTGCGACAGGTCAGATATCCCGGCTTCTCTCGCGACGTCGTGTCGTTCGGCCTAGTCAAGGACATCCAGATCGACGGCGGGCGGGTGCGGGTCTTCCTCGCCGTGACGGCGAGGGACCCCTCGATCGCGAAGCAGATCCAGACCTCGGTTGAAACGGCGGTTCGCGCCATCCCCGGTGTGACCGGCGTCGAGATCATGGTGCGGCCGCCGGCGGCCGGCGGGCCCGCGCCGCAGCCGCAGCCGGGCGCCCGGGCGCCGGCCGCCGGCGCGAGCCCCTTCGGCGCGCCCGAGCCGACCCCGTCGCTCGCCGGCGTCAAGCGCGTCGTCGCCGTCGCGAGCGGCAAGGGGGGCGTCGGCAAGTCGACCGCGGCCGTGAACCTGGCGCTCGCGCTGGCGCGCCTCGGCCTCGCGGTCGGCCTGATGGACGCGGACGTCTACGGCCCGTCCGTCCCGCTCATGCTCGGCGTGAGCGCCCAGGGGGGGCAGGAAGGGGGGCGCGGGCCGCAGGTGGCCGGCGAGCGACGCATCACGCCGGCCGAGTCCTACGGCGTCCGCACGATCTCGATCGGCCTCTTCATGAACGAGGACACGCCCGTCGTCTGGCGGGGACCGATGGTCGCGGGGCTGGTCGACCAGTTCCTGCGCGACGTGGAGTGGGGGAGCCTCGACGTGCTCCTCGTCGACATGCCGCCCGGCACCGGCGACGCGCAGCTCTCCCTCGTGCAGCGGGTGCCGCTCTCGGGCGCCATCATCGTGACGACGCCCCAGGACGCCGCCTCCACGGTCGCGCGGCGGGGCCTCATGATGTTCCGGCAGACCCGCGTGCCTATCCTCGGGATCGTGGAGAACATGTCGACCTTCGCCTGCCCTCACTGCGGCGAGGTCACCGACATCTTCGGCACGGGAGGCGGCGAGGCGTCGGCCCGGATGATGAACGTGCCCTTCCTCGGCGGCATCCCGATCGACCCCACGGTCCGCGAGGGGGGCGACGCCGGCCGGCCGGTCGTCGTCTCGGCGCCCGACTCCGCCGCGGC
>DASVDK010000192.1:0-7886 GCA_036381125.1 Thermodesulfobacteriota bacterium
CGAGTGGGATCCCTTCGCGGGGCTCGCGCTCCCGCGAGCGCGCATCGAGGCCTTCCTGTCGCGCGTGCCGTTCCGTCAGCGCGACCGCCGCGTCCATGCCGCGCCGGCCGTCCCGGTGCCGGCGCGCCTCGACGTGCCGACGGCGGCCGAGATGTCGACCCAGGAGGGGTTCGGCAGGCTCCTGTACACGCTCGGCCGCGAGGGCGGCCCGCTCGCCGATCGCGTCGTCACCGTCTCGCCCGACGTGACCGCCTCGACGAACCTCGGCGGCTGGGTGAACCAGCGGGGGATCTTCGACCGGCAGGAGCGCGCCGACGTCTTCCGCGCCCTCCAGCTTCCCTCTCCCCTGCGCTGGGAGGCTTCGCGGCGGGGGCAGCACTTCGAGCTGGGCATCGCCGAGCACAACCTCTTCCTCATGCTCGCGGCCCTGGGGCTCTCGGGCCCGCTCTTCGGCGTGCGGCTGCTGCCGGTGGGGACGCTCTACGACCCCTTCATCATGCGCGGCCTCGACGCCCTCAACTACGCCTGCTACCAGGACGCCCGCTTCATGCTGGTCGCCACGCCGTCGGGGGTCACGCTCGCGCCGGAGGGGGGCGCCCACCAGTCCATCGGGACGCCGCTCGTCGGGATGGCGATCGACCACCTCGTCTACTTCGAGCCGGCCTACGTGGACGAACTCGCGGCCATCATGCGGTGGGGCTTCGACTACATGCAGCAGGAGGACGGCGGGTCGGTGTACCTGCGGCTCTCGACGCGCGCCATCGCCCAGCCGACGCGGACGCTCGACGAGGCGCAGGTGGCCGACGTCCTCGCCGGCGGCTACTGGCGGCGCGCGCCCGGTCCCGGCGCCGAGATCGCCGTCGTCTACGCCGGAGCGGTGGCGCCCGAGGCCGAGGCCGCGGTCGACGCGATGCTCGAGGACCTGCCGGGCGCCGGCCTCCTCGCGGTCACCTCGCCCGGCCGGCTGCACGCCGGCTGGACCGCGGCCTGCGCCGACCGGGCGTCGCGGCGGGAGGGATCGCCGTCGCACGTCGAGCGCCTCCTCGCGGCCCTGCCGGCCGACGCGGCGCTCGTCACCGTGATCGACGGCCACCCCGCCACCCTCTCGTGGCTCGGCGCCGTGGCCGGCCACCCGATCGTCCCGCTCGGCGTGTCGCGCTTCGGCCAGTCCGGAGACATCCCCGACCTCTACCGCCTCAACCGCCTCGACACCGACGCGATCCTCGACGCCGCCGCGGCGGCCCTCCTCGCCCGCGAGCGGCGCTGACCCACCCCGGGGTCGGGCCGCGGCGGTGGCGGGACCGGCCCCGCGGCGTCAGGCCTCAAGGCCCGAGGGACACGGCTCCGGCCTCGACGAGCGCCTCGACCTCGGCCTCGCCGTAGCCGCACTCGGCGAGCAGCTCGCGCCCGTGCTCCCCGAGCGACGGCGCCGGCCCGCCCGGCCGCACGTCGGCCGCGGAGAAGCGCATCGGCATCGCCACTGCCGGGCCGGCGAAGAGCCCCCGGTGCGCGAACTGGGGCCAGCGGCGGACCTCCTCGAGGTCGAGCACCGGCGCGAAGGGCACGTTGGACCCCTCGAATCGCCTCGTCCAGCCGTCGCGGGTGTCGCTCGCGAAGAGGCCCGCGAGCCGCTCGCGCACCTCCTCGAAGCGCGCGACCCGTTCGGCGTGGACCAGCTCGCGCAGGTCGGCGAGACCCGCCACGTCGCAGAACGCCCGCCAGAAGTCGTCCTCGTAGACGATGCCGAGCGTGACGAAGCGGCCGTCGGCGGTCCGGAAGACGCCGTAGCAGGGCGCCACCGTGACGTTCGGCTTCTCGGCCGGCCGCCCCTCGGCGGCGAGTCGGGCGTGCTCGACGGCGGTCCAGGCCGCCACGCCGTCGGTCATGGAGAGGTCGATGTACTGTCCCGGTCCGCCGGCCAGGCGGCCGACGAGGGCCGCCAGGCAGGCCACCGCGGCGTACTGACCCGCGGCGAGGTCCGAGACCAGGACCCCGGGCGGGTGCGGCGCGCCGCAGACGCGCGCGTCGAGGTCGAGGACGCCGCCGAGCGCCAGGTAGTTCACGTCGTGGGCGGGGCGGCCGCGCTCGGGCCCGTCCTGGCCGAAGCCCGAGATCGAGCAGTAGACGAGACCGGGGTTCAGCGCGGCGAGCGTCTCGTAGTCGGCCCCGAGCCGCGCGGCGACGCCCGGCCTGAAGCCCTCGAGGAAGAGATCCGAGCGGCGGACGAGCCGGTGGAGCACCTCCCGCGCGTCCGCCCGCTTGAGGTCCAGCACGAGGCTGCGCTTGCCCCGGTTCACCTCGTCGAACATCGGCGCGTAGGCGCGGAGCGGGTCGCCCCGCGGCGCCTCCACCTTGATCACGTCGGCGCCGAGGTCGGCGAGCATCCGCGTGCAGTAGGGCCCCGGCATCTGGGTGGTGAGGTCGACCACCCGTACCCCGTCGAGCGGGCGGCGCCTCACAGCGTCTCGCCGAGGACGGCATCGCGCTGGCGGGCGCGATAGGCCTCGAGGCGGCTCGCCAGGGCCGGGTCCTGGAGCGCGAGGATGGCGGCGGCCAGGAGCGCGGCGTTCACGGCCCCGGCCTCGCCGATGGCGAGCGTCCCCACCGGGATGCCGCGCGGCATCTGGACGATCGACAGGAGCGAGTCGAGGCCCGAGAGGGCCTTCGACTGGATCGGCACGCCGAGCACCGGCAGCGTCGTCTTCGACGCGACCATGCCCGGCAGGTGGGCCGCTCCGCCCGCGGCGGCGACGATGACCCTGAGCCCTCGCGAGGCCGCGGTGGCCGCGTACTCGAACATGAGGTCCGGCGTCCGGTGAGCCGAGACGACCCGCTTCTCGTACGGGACGCCGAGGGCGTCGAGGAGGTCGGCCGCGTGCCGCATCGTGTCCCAGTCGCTCCGGCTGCCCATGATGAGGCCGACGAGGGCCATGCTTCCTCCTGTGAGACGGTCAGAACACGCGAAGGGCGTCGACGGCGTCGCGCTCGCGGCGGGCGAGGGCGCGGATGACGGCGAGGTCGCCGTGCCGGTGACGGGCGGCGGCGACCAGGTGGTCGACGACGGCGTCGCTCACCGCGCGCGGCCAGTCGGGGGTCGCAAGGCCGAGGCTCACCGCGAGGTCGTCGGTGTGGACGGTGATCTCCACCATGCGGGTGACCAGGTAGTCGTCGAGCCGCATGACGTGGCCGCCGGTGACGGCGACGAGCCGGTCCCGCGGCTCGGCCGGCAACCGCGTCCGGAGCCGGGCGAGCGCGGCGTCGACCGCCGCCACGAGCGCCGCGGGGCCGTCGGCGGCCAACGCCTCCCCGCGCGCCCGGATCCCGACGTGGACCGGGTCGGCCAGGTCGCGCGTGGTCAGGACGGTCGGAAAGTAGGCGGCGGCCGGGATCGGCCGTGCCGACGGCGGCGGCGCGTCGAGGTACGACTCGACCACGAGCACCGCCCGCGCCAGGTGCCCGGAGAGCCCCCGCACGGTGAACTCCGCGAGCGCGCTCGGCGCGTCCCACCGCGCCGCCGTCTCCGGCGCCGCCAGGAGCCCCCGCGCGACGCCCGCCGCCTCGAGCCAGGTCCCTCGCATGTCGCCCCCTCCCGAGCCGAGAGTCTAGCCGACGCGCCTTGACAGGGGAACCGCCGGCCCGCTACGCTTGCTCCTGCAATTTAGTCGCAATTGAGCCCGGAGGGTCTCGATGCCTCGTCATCCCCTCGCCGCTCTCGCGGCCGCGGCGGTCCTGGCCGTCGGCGCGGGCGGGGCCGTCGCCGCCGAGTCGGGCCGGGTCACCGTCGTCGCCACCGTCTACCCGCTCGCCGAGTGGGCCGCGCGCGTCGGCGGCAACCGCGTCGCCGTCGCCAACCTGATCCCGGCGGGCAGCGACCCCCACGACTTCGAGCCGACGCCGGCCGACCTGCGCCGCCTGCGCGAGGCCGACGTGGTGCTGACGCTCGGCCCCGGCTTCCAACCGGCGATCGACCGGGCGCTGCGGACGCGAACTCCGGGGCAGGTCCGCCTGGTCGCGACCGAGGGGCTCGCGCTCCGCGCGCCGGCCGAGGGCGGCGACGACCACGGGGACGACCTCCCCGGCGACCCGCACGTCTGGCTCGACCCGGTCCTCGCGAAGCAGATCGTCGGCCGCATCGCCGACACGCTCGGCGCCGCCGATCCGGCCGGGGCGGCCGCCTACGCGGCCAACGCCCGGGCCTACCAGGCGCAACTCGACGACCTCGACGCCCGCTACGCCCGGACGCTCGCGTCGTGCGCGCACCGAGACCTCGTGACCTCGCACGCGGCCTTCGGGTACCTCGCGGCGCGCTACGGACTCCACCAGGTGCCGATCCAGGGCCTCTCGCCCGAGGCCGAGCCGACGCCGCGCCGACTCGCCGAGCTGGTCGCGTTCGTCAAGCGCCGCGGCATCCGGTACGTCTTCACGGAGACCGTCGTGAACCCGAGGGCGGCCGAGACGCTCGCGCGCGAGAGCGGCGCCGGCACCCTCGTGCTGCACACGCTCGAGACGCTGTCGCAGGCCGAGGTCGCGCAGGGCAAGACCTACCTCGGCGTCATGGCGGAGAACCTCCGCGCCCTGGCGACCGGCCTGGAGTGCCGGGCCTCGTGAGCGTGACCGCGCCGGCAGCGCCGACCGGTCGGGCCGCCCCCCTCGCCCGCCTGCGCGGGGTGTCGTTCGTCTACGGTGCGACCCCGGTGCTCGAGGACGTCTCGCTCGACATCGAGCCGAGGGCGCTCGTCGGCGTCATCGGCCCCAACGGCGCGGGCAAGAGCACGCTGCTCAAGGTGATCGCCGGGCTCCTCGAGCCCTCGAGCGGCACGGTCGAGCTGTTCGGGACGCCGATCGCCCGCTTCCGCGAGTGGGGGCGGGTCGGCTACGTGCCGCAGCGCCCCCGGCTGCTCGGCGTCAACGTCCCGGCCTCGGTGGACGAGGTGGTCTCGGCCGGCCGCCTGGCCAGGCTCGGCCCCGTGCGCCGGCCGGGCGCGGCCGACCGGGCGGCCGTCCTCGACGCCATCGAGACGGTGGGGCTCTCGGATCGGCGGCGGCGTCCCATCGCCGAGCTGTCGGGCGGCCAGCAGCAGCGGGTCCTCATCGCACGCGCGCTCGCGAGCGAACCGCAGCTCCTCCTGCTCGACGAGGCGCTGGCCGGCGTCGACCTCGACACGCAGGAGGACCTCTACGCCCTCTTCCGGCGGTTGACCCGCGAGCGCGACCTCGCCGTCGTCTTCGTCTCGCACGACGTCGGCGTCCTCGCCACGCAGGTCACCACGATGGCGTGCCTCAACCGCCGGCTCCTCTACTGGGGTTCGCCCGAGGCGCTGCGCGAGGGCGACCTCTTCGAGCAGCTCTACGGCGGCGCGAGCCTCTTCACCCACACGCACCTGCACGCACACGGGGACCCGGGTCCCCGGCCGAGGGGGTGAGGCGCCATGCCCGAGATCCTGCAGTACGACTTCATGCAGCGAGCGCTCGCCGGCGGGACGCTGATCGGGCTCCTCTGCCCCCTCATCGGGACCTTCCTCGTCCTGCGCGGGTACGCGCTGATCGGCGACGGCCTCGGTCACGTGGCCTTTGCCGGCGTCGGCACCGCCATGCTCGCCGGCCTCTACCCGCCGCTGCTCGCCGGCCTCTTCGCCGTCGCGGCCGCCCTCGGCCTCGAGCGCCTTCGCCGCAGGCCCGGCAGCCGCGGCGAGATCGGCCTCGCGCTCGTCTTCTACGCCGGGATCGCCGTCGCGGTCATCGCGGCCACCCTCGCCCGGTCGTTCAACGCGGGCCTGCTCGGCTTCCTCTTCGGCAGCGTCGTCACGATCGGCGCGGCCGACCTCTGGGCGATCGGCGGCCTGACGCTCCTGGTCGGCGGCGCCGTGGCGCTCCTGGGACCGGCCCTCTTCGCGGTCGGGATCGACGAGGAGGCGGCCCGGGTGGCGGGCCTGCCCGTGGACCGGCTCAACGACCTCCTGGCGGTGTCCGCGGCGCTGACCGTCGTGGTGGGGATGCAGGTGGTCGGCGTGCTGCTCGTCGCCGCGCTCATCGTCGTCCCGGTCGCCGCGGCCCTCCCCCTGGCCCGCAGCTTCCGGCAGGCGCTCCTCGGCGCGGTCGCGCTCGGCGTCCTGTCGGTCTGGGTCGGCCTCGGCGCGAGCTTCTACCTCGACCTCGCGCCGGGCGCGACGATCGTCCTGGCCGCGCTCGCGCTCTACGTCCTGACCAGCTCGGCCGGTCGGCTCCTGCGGCGCTGAGCCGGGCGGCGGCGATAGGCGGCGCTAGGCCGCGCGCGCCCGACCGAGCCGGTGGGCGACGCTGGCCAGCACGGTGTCCGGATCGAACGGCTTCACGATCACCTCCGGGCATCCGGCCGCCGTGGCCGCCCGGGCCGTCGCCGGGTCGGCCAGCGCCGTCAGCACGAGGATCGGATGCTCGGGCCAGCGCCTGCGCAGCACGTGGCAGAGGTCGAGGCCGTTGCCGTCCGGGAGGGCGACGTCGAGCAGCGTCAGCGCCGGCGGCGTCGACTCGGCCAGCACGTGCCGGGCGCTGCCGAGCGTCTGCGCGACGGCCACCTCGTAGCCGGCCGTCTCGAGCATGAGGGTGAGGATCGTCGCGATGTCCGGTTCGTCCTCGACCACCAGGATGCGCGTCGCCATCGTCCACCCCCCGCGAAGCGCCAGGGGAGGCGGTCTCACGGACGAGCGGATCCGCCCCCTGGCATCACCCGAGACCTGGCGTGGAATAGCAGACGAGCGCTCGGTCCTGCTGCGAGGATCGTCACAACGACGAACGGTGATGCGCCGCGTCGTGACCGGCACCACGGCCGATCGAGTCGACCTCGGCGGCGAACGTGAGACGCCGCACGTCGCCCGGTGGGCGACGGCCTACGCCTTCTTGACGCCTCCGGCGCCGCGGCGGCAGGTCGGGCAGGTGCCGAAGAAGTCGAGCCGGTGGGCCTCGATGCTGTAGCCGCTACGTCGCGATACGATGCGATGGATCGACTCGAGGTCGCATCCCGGCAGCTCGTCGATCCGCCCGCAGACGGTGCAGACGAGGTGGTGGTGGTGGTCGATGAACGGCTCCGCCAGCTCGAAGCGGGCAGCGCCCTCGGCGAACTCCACCCGGCGGGCGAGACCGAGCTCGACGAGGAGCCCGAGGGTGCGGTAGACGGAGCTGCGGTCCACTCGGCGGGCACGCACTTCGTCGGCGAGGGCATCGGCGTTGACCGGCCCCTCCGCCGCGGCCAGCGCGCGGATCACCGCATCGCGCGGTCCCGTGTAGCGGTGCCCCTCGGCGTAGAGGCGCTCGCGGATGCGCTCCACGACGGCGTCCATGCGTCGATGCTAGCGCGCCGCGCGAGCCCGGTTCAAGGGAGGCCGCGCGACGCTTCGCGACGGAGACGATGCGGGAGGCGTGGGTCCGGGTGGGCGGCGCCGAGACACGGCTCGTGCGCCCCGTGTTCACGGCGCCGAAGCCGCGAACGATGCGGCGCCGGCCGCGGGCCTGCCGACGCCGGACGCGCCGCGCGGGGCCGTGCCCGCCGAGCCCCGCAGCTCGTCGACGGTGCGGCAGCCGAGCAGCGCCATGGTGCGGTCCAGCTCCTCCAGCAGGATCGCGAGCGCGCGCGCGGCGCCGGCCTCCCCGCCCGCCGCGGCGCCGTAGAGCGTCGGGCGGCCGGCGAAGACGAATCGCGCCCCGGCCGCGACGGCGCGCGCGATGTCCGCCCCGCGCCAGACCCCGCCGTCCACCATCACGACCAGCCGGCCGCCGACCGCCTCGGCAACGGCCGGCAGCGCCTCGATCGGCGCCGGCGCGGCGTCGAGCTGCCGGCCGCCGTGGTTCGACACGATCACGCCGTCGGCGCCCGCCCGTAGCGCCTCCTCGGCATCCTCCGGGTGGAGGAT
>DASVDK010000193.1:0-6694 GCA_036381125.1 Thermodesulfobacteriota bacterium
GTGTCCACGGCGTCGAAGAGCGGCTCCTTGTCCTCCTGGAGGTCCCGGTTGTAGGCCAGCGGAAGCCCCTTGACGACCGCGAGGAGGCTCACGAGGTCCCCCACGACCCGCCCGGCCTTCCCCCGGATCAGCTCCGCCACGTCCGGGTTCTTCTTCTGCGGCATGATCGACGAACCGGTGGCAAAGGCGTCGGACAGCTCGACGAACCCGAACTCCGACGAGGTCCAGAGGACCAGCTCCTCGGCGAGGCGCGACAGGTGCACCTGGCAGATCGCCAGCGCCGAGAGCAGCTCGAGGTGGCCGTCGCGGTCGGCCACGGCGTCGAGGCTGTTCTCGGCGACGCCGTCGAAGCCGAGGAGCCGCGCCACCATGTGCCGGTCGATCGGCAGCGGCGTCCCCGCCAGGGCGCCGGCCCCGAGCGGCAGGACGTTGATCCGACGGCGGGCGTCGGCGAGCCGCCCCCGGTCGCGCTCGAGCATCTCGTGGTAGGCGAGGAGGTGGTGGGCGAAGAGGACCGGCTGCGCCCGCTGCAGGTGGGTGTAGCCCGGCATGACGGCGTCGACGTGCTTCGCCGCCACCTCGCCGAGGGCGCGCTGCAGCCCGGCGGCGGCCTCCCGCAGGCGATCGACGGCGTCGCGCATGTAGAGCCTGAGGTCGAGCGCCACCTGGTCGTTGCGGCTCCTCGCGGTGTGGAGCTTGCCGCCGACCTCCCCCACGAGCGCCACGAGGCGGCGCTCGATGTTCATGTGCACGTCCTCGAGGTCGGCGCGCCAGTCGAAGCGACCCGCCTCGACCTCGGCGCGGATCTGCTCGAGGCCGCGGACGATCGTCTCGGCCTCGGCGGCGCCGAGGAGCCCCACGGCGCCGAGCATGGTGGCGTGCGCGATGGAGCCCTCGATGTCGTAGAGGGCCAGGCGGCGGTCGTAGTGGACCGAGGCGGTGAAGGCCTCGACGAGCCGGTCCGTCCCCGCCTCGAACCGCCCCCCCCAGGGCTTGTCGGACATCCCTACGAGCCCCCTCCCCGCTCGGCCAGCGCGGCGATGCGCAGCCTGAGCGCGTTGAGGCGGATGAAGCCCTCGGCGTCCTGCTGGTTGTACGCGCCGGCGTCGGCCTCCATGGTCGCGATCCGCGGGTTGTAGAGCGACCTGGGCGCCTTGCGGCCGACGACGTACACCTGCCCCTTGTAGAGCTTGAGGCGCGCCGTGCCGGTGACCGGCTTCTGGGCCTCGTCGAACGCGGCCTGCAGCATGCGGCGCTCGGGGGCGAACCAGTAGCCGTAGTAGATCATCTCCGCGTAGCGGGGGATGAGGCTGTCGCGCAGGTGGAGCACCTCGCGGTCGAGCGTGACCGACTCGACCGCGCGGTGGGCCGCATGGAGGATCGTGCCGCCCGGCGTCTCGTAGACGCCCCGCGACTTCATGCCGACGTACCGGTTCTCCACGAGGTCGACCCGCCCGATGCCGTGCGCGCCGCCGATCGCGTTGAGGGCGGCCAGCAGGTCCGCGGGCGTGAGCCGCTGCCCGTTGACGGCCACCGGGTCACCCGCCTCGTAGTCGACCTCCACGTACTCCGGCCGGTCCGGCGCCTTCCGCGGGTCGACCGTGAGCAGGAAGATGTCCTCCGGCGGCTCGCGCCACGGGTCCTCGAGGATGCCGCTCTCGTACGAGATGTGCAGGAGGTTGCGGTCGGTCGAGTACGGCTTGTCGGACGACGCCGTCACGGGGATGCCGTGCTTCCTCGCGTAGGCGATCAGCTCCTGGCGGCCCGGCAGGTCCCACTCGCGCCACGGCGCGATGATCCGAACGGTCGGGTCCATGGCGTAGCAGGCCAGCTCGAACCGGACCTGGTCGTTCCCCTTGCCGGTGGCGCCGTGGGAAACCGCGTCGGCCCCCTCGGCCCTCGCCACCCGCATCAGCGCCTCGGCGATGCAGGGCCTGGCGATGGAGGTGCCGAGGAGGTACTGCCCCTCGTAGAGCGCGTTGGCGCGGAGCATGGGAAAGACGAAGTCCCGCACGAAGGCCTCGCGCAGGTCCTCGATCACCACCTTCGACGCGCCGGTCCTGAGCCCCTTCTCGCGCACCGGCGCCAGCTCCTCCCCCTGCCCCACGTCGGCGCAGAAGGCGACGACCTCGCACCCGTAGGTCTCGATCAGCCACCTGAGGATGACCGAGGTGTCGAGCCCCCCGGAGTAGGCGAGAACGACCTTCTTCACCTCACCGCGCGCCGCCATCGTTCCCTCCGTTGACGAGCATCTCGAGAATGGCCTTCTGGGCGTGCAGCCGGTTCTCCGCCTGGTCGAAGACGATGGAGCGCGGGCCGTCCATGACCTCGTCCGTCAGCTCCTCGCCGCGATGGGCCGGCAGGCAGTGCATGACGACCGCCTCCGGCTTCGCGTGCGCGAGCAGCGCGTCGTTCACCTGGTACCGCTGGAAGGCGTACCGCCGGCGGGCCGCCTCGGTCTCCTGGTGCATGCTGATCCAGGTGTCCGTGTAGACGGCGTCGGCGCCGGCGACCGCCTCCACCGGGTCCTCGAGGAGCGTGATCGTGGCCCCCGTCTCCCGGGCCGCGGCCCGCGCCCGCTCCACGGCCGCCGCGGGGAGCCCGTACCCGGGCGGCGACGCGATGCGGAACCGCATGCCGGCGAGCGCCGCACCCTCCATGAGCGAGGTGGCGGTGTTGTTGCCGTCGCCCACGAAGGCGATCGTCTTGCCGGCGAGCGCGCCGGCCCACCGCTCGTGGAGCGTGAAGAGGTCGGCGACGACCTGGCAGGGGTGGTGCCCGTCGGTGAGCCCGTTGATGACCGGCACCCGCGCGGTCCGGGCGAGGCGCTCGACCGTCTCGTCCTTGAAGGTCCGGATCATGATGACGTCGCACCACCGCTCGAGGTTGCGCGCCACGTCCTCGACCGACTCGCGCACGTCGAGCGTGAAGTCGTAGGTCGAGAGGTAGACGGCGATGCCGCCGAGCTGCTGCATGCCGATCTCGAACGTGACGCGGGTGCGCAGCGACGGCTTCTGGAAGAGCATGGCGAGGCTCTTCCCCTCGAGCGGCCGGTGCGGCCGGCCCGCCTTCGTGAGCGCCTTGACGCGTCCCGCGAGGTCGAAGCAGCTGGCGAGATCTCGCGGCGTCCAGTCGAGTACCCTCAGGAAGTCCCGCTTCATGCCCGATCTCCGAGGTACCGGTCGAGCGCGGCGACGAGCCGGTCGACGTCCTCCTGCGCGATGACGAGGGGCGGCACGAAGCGGACGACCTGCGGCCCCGCCGACGCGACGAGGAAGCCGTCCGCCATCGCCCGCTTCACGATGTCCGCCGCCGCGAGCCCCTCGGCCAGCTCGAGGCCGATCAGGAGGCCCTTGCCGCGCACGTCGCGGACGGCCCGGGGGCGGCGCGCCGCCAGGCCCCGGAGCGCCTCGAGGAAGTGGCGGCCCACGGCCGCCGCGCGCTCGACGACCCCCTCGTCGAGGAGCGTGCGGAGCACCGCCACGCCGGCGGCCGTCGCGAGCGGGTTGCCGCCGAACGTGGTCCCGTGGCTGCCCGGGCCGAGGGCGCCGGCGACCCGCTCGGTGACGAGCATCGCGCCGATGGGGACGCCCCCCGCGAGCCCCTTGGCGAGCGTCATCACGTCGGGCGCGACGCCCCAGTGCTCGTGCGCCCAGAGCCGGCCGGTCCGTCCCATCCCGGTCTGGATCTCGTCGAAGATCAAGAGGGCGCCTCGCTCGTCGCAGAGGCGGCGAGCCGCCGAGAGGTAGCCGTCCGGCGGCACGTGCACGCCGCCCTCGGCCTGGATCGGCTCGAGGAGGACGGCGCAGACCCGGTCGTCGACGGCGGCCTCGAGGGCCGACACGTCGCCGAAGGGCACGTGGCGGAAGCCCTCGGGCAGGGGGCCGAAGCCCTCGTGGTACTTCGGCTGGCCGGTCGCGGCCAGCGCGCCGAGCGTCCGGCCGTGGAAGCCGCCCACGGCCGACACGACGTGGCAGCGCTCCGGCCGGCCCGCGGTGTACGCGAACCGCCGCGCGAGCTTGATGGCCGCCTCGTTGGCCTCGGCGCCCGAGTTGCAGAAGAACGCGCGGTCGGCGAACGAGTGCCGCACGAGGAGGTCGGCGAGCCGGATCTGGGGCTCGATCCAGTAGAGGTTCGACACGTGGATCAGCGACGCCGCCTGCGCCTGGACGGCGCGGACGAGCGCCGGGTGCCCGTGCCCGAGCACGTCCACCGCGATGCCGCCCACGAAGTCGACGTACGCCTTGCCGTCGGCGTCGTAGACGCGCGTCCCCTCCCCGTGGGTCAGCACGACCGGCGACCGGCCGTAGTTCCGGAGGAGCACCCGCTCGCCGAGCGCGATGAGCTCGGCCTGTCTCGAGTCCGTCATACGATCTGCGTCCCCACGCCCTGGTCCGTGAACAGCTCCAGCAGCACCGCGTGCGGCACCCGGCCGTCGGCGATCGTGGCCTTCTCGACCCCCGCGTCGAGCGCGTCGAGGCAGCAGGAGACCTTGGGGATCATGCCGCCCGAGATCGTGCCGTCGGCGATCATGCGGCGGGCGTCGTCGCGCCGCAGGACCGGCACGAGCCGCCTGTCGCGGTCGAGGACCCCCTCCTGATCGGTGAGCAGGATCAGGCGCGCCGCCTTGAGGCCGCCCGCGATGGCGCCCGCGACGAGGTCGGCGTTGATGTTGTACGGGAGGTTGTCGCGTCCGACCCCGACGGGCGCGATCACCGGGATGAAGCCGTCCCGCTCGAGGGACCGGAGCACCGACGGGTCGACCCGCTCGACCTCGCCCACCAGGCCGAGGTCGACCGGCCCACCCTTCGACACCATCTCGAGCTTGCGCGCCGTGAAGAGGCCGCCGTCCTTCCCCGAGAGTCCGACGGCGCGTCCCCCCTCGCTGTTGATCATCCGGACGATCTCGGGGTTGGTCTGCCCCACGAGGACCATCTCGACGACCGACATCGTGGCGGGGTCGGTCACCCGCATCCCCTCGACGAAGCGCGTCTCCACCCCGAGCTTCTTGAGGGTGTCGGTGATCTGCGGTCCGCCGCCGTGTACCACGACCGGGTTGAGGCCGACGTAGCGCATGAGGATCACGTCCTGCGCGAAGGCCCGCTTGAGGCCGTCGTTCAGCATGGCGGCGCCGCCGTACTTGATGACGAACGTCTTGCCGGCGAACGCTTGGATGTAGGGCAGGGCCTCGACGAGGACCGCCGCCCGTTCCGGGGCGCTGAGCATGTGAGCGTCCTTCTCCGCGGGGGGCCTCAACACCGCACAGGCGAGCGTTCCGCATTGCCGGGCCCCCCGTACCCCCCTTCCCGCTCGGCGCGGCCAAGCCGCGCCTCGCTCTCGGTGCCGGTCGGACCGCTGCCGTCTGTCTAGAGGATGTAGCGCGAGAGGTCCTGGTCCTTGACGATGTCGCCGAGGCGCTCGCGCACGCGCGCGGCGTCGATGACGATCGTCTCGCCGCGGCGCTCGGGCGCGTCGAACGACACGTCGTCGAGGAGCCGCTCGAGGATGGTGTGCAGGCGGCGCGCCCCGATGTTCTCGGTGCGCTCGTTCACCTCGCTCGCGATCTCGGCGATCTCGGCGATGGCGTCGTCCGCGAACCTGAGCGTGACCCCCTCGGTCTCGAGCAGCGCCGTGTACTGGGAGATCAGCGCGTTGCGCGGCTCGGTCAGGATGCGGACGAAGTCGGCCTTGGTGAGGGACTCGAGCTCCACGCGGATGGGGAAGCGGCCCTGCAGCTCGGGGATCAGGTCGGACGGCTTGCTCACGTGGAACGCGCCCGCCGCGATGAAGAGGATGTGGTCGGTCCGGATCGGGCCGTACTTGGTGTTGACGGTCGAGCCCTCGACGATCGGCAGGAGGTCCCGCTGCACCCCCTCTCGCGACACGTCGGGCCCGTGGACCCCCTCCCGCCCGGCGATCTTGTCGATCTCGTCGAGGAAGACGATGCCGGAGTGCTCGACCCGCTGCACGGCGAGCTTGTGGACCCGGTCCATGTCGACGAGCCGCTGCGCCTCCTCCTGGGCGAGGAGCTTCTGCGCCTCGGGGATCTTGACCCGCCGCTTCTTGGTCCGCTTGGGGAAGAGGTTGCCGAACATCGACTCGAGGTCGATGTTCATCTCCTCCATGCCCTGGATCGGCAGGACGTTGATGTTGGGGATCCCCTTCTCCTGCACGTCCACCTCGACGAACCGGTCGTCGAGCTTCCCCTCCCGCATCAGGCGCCGGAGCTTCTCGCGCGTGGTGTTCTGCCGCTGGTAGTCGTCGCGCACGACCTCGAGCGGCCGCTCCTGGTGGTCGGCCCCCCGATCGTCGCGGTTCAGCGGGAGGAGGAGGTCGAGGAGCCGCTCCTCGGCCGCCTCGCGGGCCTTCTCCTGGACCTTCTCGGTCTCCTCCTGCTTGACCATGTTGACGGCCAGCTCGGCGAGGTCCCGGATCATCGACTCGACGTCGCGGCCGACGTAGCCCACCTCGGTGAACTTGGACGCCTCGATCTTGAGGAACGGGGCCTGGGCGAGCTTCGCCAGGCGCCGCGCGATCTCCGTCTTCCCCACGCCGGTCGGGCCGATCATGATGATGTTCTTCGGCGCGATCTCCTCGCGCAGGTGCTCCGGCACCTGCTGCCTGCGC
The DNA here is from genome assembly GCA_036381125.1 of Thermodesulfobacteriota bacterium. Taxonomy (GTDB): domain Bacteria; phylum DASVDK01; class DASVDK01; order DASVDK01; family DASVDK01; genus DASVDK01. Next base: position 6,628 of record DASVDK010000193.1, read on the forward strand.
CACCGGTTGCGGAGCGCGATCGCGACTGCGCGCTTGGCGTTGCGCTGCCCCACGATGTACCGGTCGA
>DASVDK010000194.1:0-7393 GCA_036381125.1 Thermodesulfobacteriota bacterium
GGACCTCGGCGAGGCTGTCCCGGACGCGCAGGAAGTTGCCGAGCGACTTGGACATCTTCTCGGCGTTGATGTTCACGAAGCCGTTGTGCACCCAGTACCGGGCGAACGGGCGCTTGCCGGTGGCGCCCTCGCTCTGGGCGATCTCGTTCTCGTGATGGGGGAAGATCAGGTCCTGCCCCCCGCCGTGGATGTCGATCTGCTCGCCCAGCTCGTGCATGCTCATGGCCGAGCACTCGATGTGCCAGCCCGGGCGCCCCGGCCCCCAGGGCGACGGCCACGAGGGCTCGCCCGGCTTGGCCCCCTTCCAGAGGACGAAGTCGAGCGGGTCCGCCTTGCGCTCGTCCACCTCGACCCTGGCCCCTGCCCGCATCTCGGCGAGGTTGCGCTTGCTGAGGAGACCGTACGGCCCGAAGCGGCCGACGCGGAAGTAGACGTCGCCGTCGACCACGTACGCCATGCCCCGTTCCACGAGACGCCCGATCAGGGCGATCATCTCCGGGACGTACTCCGTGGCCTTCGGCTTCACGTCCGGCTCGCGGCACTGGAGCGCGGCCATGTCGCGCTCGTACTCCTCCGTGAACTGGCTCGCGACCGCCTGCCAGGGCCGCCCCTCCTCGGCCGCCCGGCGGATGATCTTGTCCTCGATGTCCGTGTAGTTGCGGACGAACGTCAGCGTCCGGTCGGGAAACCGGCAGGTCAGGTAGCGGGCCAGGACGTCGAAGACGACCGCCGCCCTCGCGTGACCGAGGTGCGCGAAATCGTAAACGGTGGGGCCGCAGACGTACATCCCGATGCGGCCCGGCACCAGCGGCTCGAAGGCGTCCTTGCGGCCCGTGAGGGTATTGAAGAGGCTGAAGGGCATAGTCGGCCGCCGGAGCGGTTGGGTGATTATCGCAGCCGGCGGTGACGCGTGTCAACGTGCCGAAAATCGTCGCTTTTTTGGGAACGTGGCCCCGACCACCGAAGGAAGGGGTCGAGTGCCCGCCGGCCGGGGCGGGACGCCGGCTCCCGTCCCGCCCCGCTCCGCGCGCCGCTACTCCAGCGCCGAGAGCGCGGTCCGCATCCTCGCGACCGCCTCCTCGATCTTCGGCATGGCCGTGGCGTACGAGAGCCGCAGGTAGCCCTCCGCGCCGAAGGCGGCGCCGGCCACCGTGCCGACGCGGGCCGCGTCGAGGAGGTAGTCGGCCAGGTCGTACGACGTGGCGATGGTCCGCCCCTCCCGGGTCTTGCGGCCGAGCAGCCGGGACACGTTCGGGAAGGCGTAGAACGCCCCCTGCGGCGTGCTGCAGGTGACGCCCGGCAGGCTGCCCAGGGCGTCGACCAGGAACCGCCGGCGGCGGTCGAACTCGGCGACCATCATCGGCAGCTCCTCGGCCGGGTTGGCGAGGGCGAACGTGGCCGCCTTGATGGTCACCGACGAGGGGTTCGACGTGGACTGGCTCTGGACCACCTCCATGGCCCGGACGACCTCGACCGGGCCGGCCCCGTAGCCGAGCCGCCAGCCGGTCATGGCGTAGGCCTTGGAGAGGCCGTTGACGGTGATCGTGCGGGCGTAGACCTCGGGCGAGAGCGACGCGAACGCCGTCTGGACGAAGCCGTCGTACACGAGCCTCTCGTAGATCTCGTCCGAGCAGACGAGGATGTCCTTCTCGACGACCACCTTCGCGAGCGCCTCGAGCTCCGCCTTCGTGTAGGCCGCGCCCGTCGGGTTCGAGGGGGTGTTGAGGATGAGGAGCTTCGTGCGCGGCGTGACGGCGGCACGAAGCTGCTCGGCCGTCATCTTGAAGCCCTGCTCCGCGGTCGTCTCGACGATCACCGGCCGGCCGCCCGCGAGGAGCACCATGTCGGGGTACGAGACCCAGTAGGGCGCGGGGATGATCACCTCGTCGCCCGGGTCGACGACCGCCATGAGCACGTTGTAGATGGTGTGCTTGGCGCCGACCGAGACGATGACCTGCTCGGGCCGGTACTCGACCCCGTTCTCGCGCGAGAGCTTCGCGCAGACCGCCTGGCGCAGCTCGGGCGTCCCGGCGGTCGGCATGTACTTGGTGAAGCCCTCCTCGATGGCCCTGATGCCGGCCTGCTTCACCGCCTTCGGCGTGTCGAAGTCGGGTTCGCCCACGGTGAGGGAGATGACGTCGACGCCCCTGGCGCGCAGTTCGCGCGCCTTGTTCTCGGCGGCGATCGTCGGGGACGGCTTGACGGCGGCAATGCGGCTGGCGAGTCGGATGGCCATGGCCTAACGCGGACCTCGTGCGGCAGGTTTCCGGGACCGCGGGAACTTGCCCGCGAGCGCCTCGAGGACCGGCGGCGGGACCATCCCGTCGACGGATCCGCCGAGGCTCGCCACCTCCTTGACGAGGCGGCTCGAAAGGAACGAGTGCTTGGCGCTCGTCGTCATGAAGACGGTCTCGATGCTCGGCTCGAGTTGCCGGTTCATGAGCGCCATCTGGAACTCGTACTCGAAGTCGGAGACCGCGCGCAGGCCGCGGAGGATCAGCGTCGCCCCGTGGGCCCGCGCGTAGTCGACCAGGAGGCCGCCGAAGGCGTCGACCCGTACGCGCGCCGCGGCGGGCCGCCCCTCGAGCGCCCGGCGGATCAGCTCGAGCCGCTCCTCGACCGTGAAGAGCGTCTGCTTCTCCGGGTTCGTGGCGATCGCCACGATGAGCGAGTCGGCGAGCACGACGCCCCGCTCGATGAGGTCGAGGTGGCCGTTGGTGATCGGGTCGAACGAGCCCGGATAGACGGCGATGCGCGTCATGTGGCCCCCCACCAATGGCGGCGCGCCGCCCCGGCGGCCGCGTCGCGGCCGCCCGCCCGTCAGGCCGACCGTCGATAGACTGTGATCGCCGTCCGGCCGTACGCTCGCCGGACCACCTCGACGAGGTCGCCGGCGGCTGCCGGCATCGCCTCGTCCGTCGCGTGCTCCGCCACCACGAACCCGCCCGGCGCGACGAGCCCCAGACCGGCGAGCCGGGTCACGACGCTCGCGGCCAGGCCGGCGCCGTACGGCGGGTCGAGGAACACCGTCCCGAACGCCGCCCCCTCGCGGCCGAGGCGATCGAGGCTCGCCTCGACGGCGGCCCGGACGATCCGGACCCGGTCGTCCGGCACGTCGAGCGAGGAGACGTTCCTCGCCAGCACGGCAACCGCCCGCCCCGCTCCCTCGACGAACGTCGCCCGCGCGGCGCCCCGCGAGAGCGCCTCGAGCCCCAGGCTCCCCGTGCCGGCGAAGAGGTCGAGGACCGCGGCCCCCCGGATCGGGGCGCCGCGCGCCTCGAGGATGTTGAAGACCGCCGCCCGGAGGCGGTCGGTCGATGGGCGGGTCGCCTCGCCCCTCGGCGCGACCAGCGTTCGGCCGCGCCACTCGCCGCCGGTGATCCGCAGCTACTTCACCGCCGCCTTCAGGGCGTCGGGCATGGCCGCCGCGACCGGCACCGGCCTGACGTACCGGTCGACCAGCGCCCGCGTGCCCTTCGCGCCGAGCTGCGTGAAGAGGAACTCGAGCTTGCCCTCCAGCTCCCGCGCGAGCGCGTCGCGGGTCGCCTCCGGCAGCTCCCAGAAGGCGGCCTTGAACGGGCCGTACCCCCGCTTGCGGTTCTTGTAGAGGAACTGCTCCTCGGTCTCGTCCGCCTTCTTCTCCGCGCCGAGCGTCTGTCGGATGTGCGCGTAGATCCGCTCTCGGAGCTGGGCCGGAAAGGCCGCCGACTCGAACATCATGTTCTGGAAGCCGGTGGCCAGGTGGATCTCGGCCGCCCCCGTCTTCGGGAAGAGGTGGAACAGCTCGTCGGGGAGCGTCGAGGCGCCGTGCTGCACGCAGCCGGCGATGCCGTACTCGCGGCAGACGGTCGACAGCCGCTCGAGCGTCCCGAAGTCGAGCTTCACCTCGGCCACCTTGCCGTCCGGCGTCGGGATGCCGCCGTGCGAGGTGCCGGTCTGGACGCTGATCTTGCTCGGGCCCTTCGCGCCCGGCTTGCGCCGCGCCAGCTCCTCGCGGATCCCCTCGACGTAGGCGCGCAACTCCGCCTCCGTGGAGTTGTGCTTGCCGACCTCGCCGATCTCGCCCCCGACCGAGATGGTCACGCCCTCCGGTTCGAGGTCGCGGATGAGGGCGATCATCTCGGCGGTGATCTCGAAGTTCTCGCACTGCTGCTCGCGCTCGGGCGACTTCGAGAGGTCCACGATGGTCGACGCGTCGATGTCGATGTTCATGTAGCCGGCGGCGATGGCCTCCCGCACGAGGCGGCGCAGGCCGTCGATCTCCGCCTGCCGGTCCTTCGCGAAGTTCTTCGCGTTGATCTGGAAGTGGTCCCCCTGCACGAAGATGGGGCCCCGGTAGCCTTCCTTGATGCCGGCCGCGAGGACCGACGACGCGAAGTCGGCCGGCCGCTGGTCGGTGTAGCCCATCTCGCTCTTGGCCAGCTCGAAGATGAACGCGCCCGCGTCGGTCTTCTTCGCCGTCCGGATCATGGCCCGGGCGAAGTCGTACGTCATGCCGCGGATGTTCACCGCGGGGACCGTGACGCCCTCGTACTCGCCGCGCGCGCGGGCCTCGTAGAGCGCCTGGATCGACGCCGAGTGGAGGCCGAGCCCGCGCGCCGCCTCCCGGACGAGGTAGGCGGCCGCCTGCCGGACCTCGGGCGAGACGCCGTTGGCGGCGTTGTAGGCGAGCTGGTCGATGACGCCTGCGCGGAGCCTGGCCTCGTCGGTCACCTCGACGCCGTCCCGGGAGACCCGGAGGGCCGGCGTGACGGCGGCGAGCAACGCGGAGAGGTCGGCGTACTTCTCGTAGGTCATCACGGGGGCTCCTCCACGGCCGGCGACGCGCGCGACCGCGTGGAAGTGTTCACAACTGCTCGGGAAACGTACCATCAGGCCCGCACACCGTCAACCGGACCGGGCGCGCGGGCCGCCTGTCGAGCCGAGGCTTACGGTCTCGCCGCTCGCCCGCCCTCGAGGAGCCGGTCGAGCCCGCGCAGCATCTGGCGCAGGTCCCCCGGGTCGAGGTCGATCGAGAAGGTCAGGCGATGCGCGCGGGCGGGGTTCGGATGGGCCGACCCCTGGGCGACGAAGGCGCCCTGCCCGTTCGCGCGGACCTCGAGCACGAGGGCGGGGTCGAGGGCGTCCAGGGCGGCCACGCCGCCCGGCGCGGTCTCGAGGGCTCGCAGGCCGTCGCGCAGGCGGGCGAACGCCTCGACGGCGAACGTCGCCTCGTAGCTCGCGCGAAACGGTCCGGCCGTGATGTCGACCTCGCCGCGCACCCGGCTGCGCCCGTCCCCACCCGGCGCCGCGTGCGGCGGGCCGGGCAGCCGCACGCGCACGAAGTCGCCCGCGAGACGGCCGACCAGGAGCGACGGCCCCCGGGTGGTGACCAGGAGCGTCATACGCGGATCCACGCGCCGTCGCTCGACACGATCCCGTCGGCCACGGCTTGCAGGATCACGCGCCGGGCCGCGTCCACCAGGTCCCCGGCGACGGCGATGCGCCGCTCGTCGAACGGGGCGATGGCCAGCGGATAGCCCGGCATGGCCATCGAGCGGACCCGGGCCGGGATGCCGCGATCGACGAGGACGCCGGCGAGCAGGTCGGCCTCGAGGGCGTTCCAGCACCGGTAGAGTTCGACGAAGGCGGCCGGCCGCGGCGCCTCGCGCGCGCCCGGCGCGAGCGGCAGGCGGCAGTCGGGGCAGGCGTAGTCGTCCTCGGTATATGTGGCCGTGCAGCTCGGACAGTACGCCATGAGGCCGATCTCCCGCGCCCACGGTACCCGCGTCCCGGGCGGGCGTCAAACGGCCGCCGCCAGCCTGGCGGCCAGCCGCTGCGCGTCCGCCACGGCATGCCCGTGGGCGTCGTTGTTGAAGTAGACGAAGGCCGGCCGGGCCGGATTCGCCGCCCCCTCGAGCCAGGCGGCCCAGTCGTCGAGCAGGCGGTCGGGATAGCCCTCGCGCAGCCCCTCGCGCGCGCCGTGGAGGCGCAGGTAGACGACCGGGCCGGTGACCCACCGCGGCACGTCGATCCCCGCCGCGTCGTGGACGCAGAACCCGACGCCGGCCGACTCGAGCCGCGTCCGCACGTCGTCGACGAGCCAGGTCGGGTCGCGCACCTCGAGCACGTGCCGGTAGCCCGGCGGCAGCGCCGCCAGGAAGCGGTCGAGGCGCGCGAGGTCGAGCCGCCACCGGGGCGGCAACTGGTAGAGGATCGGGCCGAGGTGCTCCCCCAGGCCCCGGGCCGCCGCCGTGATCCGCTCGAGGGGGCCCTCGGGCTCCCCGAGCTTCCGCATGTGCGTGAGGTAGCGGCTCGCCTTGAGCGCGTAGGTGAAGCCGGCCGGCGCCTGCGCGCGCCAGCGCGCGATCACGGCCGCCGACGGGAGCCGGTAGAAGCTGTAGTTGATCTCGACCGTGTCGAAGCGAGCGGCGTAGTGGGCGAACCAGGCCGGCCGAGGCAGGTCGTCCGGGTAGAAGACGCCCCGCCAGTGCGGGTAGTCCCACCCCGAGCAGCCGACGCGTACGGTCCGGCACATGCCGCCCTGGGTCCTGCACGCGCCGCACCGGCCGCCGTCTTGACACGACACCGCGGCAAATCTATAACTGACCAGTCAGTTACTTTGGAGACCCCCGATGCCGAGCCGCCGCGAGCCCTCCCCACGTCCCGTCCCCCCGCGCGGCGGCCGGCGCTGGCGCCGCCAGCCCGAGGCAAGACCGCAGCAGATCCTCGACGCGGCACGCCGCACCTTCGCGAGGAAGGGCTACTTCGGCGCCACGCTCGACGACGTGGCGCGCGAGGCCGGGATCACCAAGGGGACGATCTACCTCTACTACCCGAGCAAGCAGGCGGTCTTCAGCGAGATGGTCCGCGCCTACGCCGACGAGGTCGTCGGCGAGCTGCGGGCCGATCTCGCAGCAGGCCGGCCGCTCGCCGGCCGCGAGCTGATCCGGCGCCTCGCCACGCAACTGCTGCGCGTCTTCAGCCGGCCGGAGTACCAGGCAATGGTCCGGTTGATCCTCGGCGAGGCCGGCCGCTTTCCCGACGAGATCGAGACGCTCTACCGCGAGGTGATCCTCAAGCGGATCGAGGAGGTCGGCCGCTTCCTCGAATCGGCCATGGACCGCGGGGAGGTGCGTCGCATGGACCCGGTCCTCCTCGCGCGGACGCTCCAGGGGCTGGTCCTCGGCTTCACCATCGTGCAGGAGTCGCTGCGCGGCGGCGCGGCGCACCCGTGGTCGGAGTCGACCATCGCCGACGCGTTCGCCGCCGTCCTCTGGGAGGGGCTCCGTCCATGACCCGCCGACGCCTCCTGGTCGCCCTTGCGCTGATCGCCCTCGTCGTCGCGGCCGCGGCGCTCCTCCGGCACGGCGTCGGCGAGGGCCCCGAGCCGCTCGTCGCCTCGGGCGTCCTC
>DASVDK010000195.1:0-2303 GCA_036381125.1 Thermodesulfobacteriota bacterium
GAGCCGGTATCCAGACGCTCGTGGAGCGACGGATCGGCGACGACCACAAGCGACGGCTCGCCTGCGGGATCGTCATCGCCTGCGTGCCGGCGGCGCTCGCGGGGCTCCTCCTCGAGGACGTGGTGCAGACGGAGTTCAGGAGCCCGGCGCTCGTCGCCGTGACCCTCGTCGTCTCCGGGCTCGCCCTCCAGGCCGCCGATCGCCTGGCCTCCCGGCGCAAGGAGGTCGAGGCGCTCACGCTCGCCGACGCGCTCGTCATCGGGCTCGCGCAGGCGGTCGCCCTCGTGCCGGGCGTCTCGCGGTCGGGCGCCACGATCACGGCCGCCCTGGCGCTCGGCGCCTCGCGGGACGCGGCGGCGCGCTTCTCGTTCCTCCTCTCGGCGCCGATCGTCTTCGGGGCCGGACTCCTCGAGGTGGGGGAGATGGCGCGGGTCGGGATCGACCTGCCGTTCCTCGTCGGCGTGGCGACGTCGGCCCTGGTCGGCTACCTGGCCATCCGGTACCTCCTCGTCTACGTCCGCACCCGTAGCTACAGTGTCTTCGTCTGGTACCGGATCGCCGTCGGGTTCGCCGTCCTCGGGCTCCTCGCGCGCTAGCGAGCCGCACGCGGCGTCGGGCCCTTCGGACCCGACCGAGCGGCCGCCTTCGACTGTGACCTCGGTGCCTTGCGCGCCCCTCGGGCGCCGTGTAGAGTGCTCCCGTGTTGCTGCTCATCGTGTTCGGATCCGGTGCGGTGCTGATGGCGCTCGAGATCGTCGGCAGTCGCGTCGTGGCGCCGCAGTTCGGCTCGTCCATCTTCGTCTGGGGCAGCCTCATCAGCGTGTTCCTGGGCGGCCTGTCGGTGGGGTACTACATCGGCGGCCGGCTCGCGGACCGGTGGCCGAGCTACCGGCTCCTCGCGTGCCTCTTCGTGCCCCCGGCCGCGTGGATCCTCGCGCTGCCCGCGGCGGCGACGCCGATCGGTGAGGCGGTCCTCGCGGCCGATCTCGGGGCCGACTGGGGGGCGCTGGTCGTCACCACCGTGCTGTTCCTGTTCCCCAGCACGTGGCTCGGCCTGGTCTCGCCCTTCGCCATCCGGCTGGCCGCCCGCAGCGTGGCCACGGTGGGCAACACGGCCGGCCTCCTCTACGCGGTGTCCACCGCCGGCAGCATCGCCGGGACCCTCGGCACGGCCTTCTTCCTCATCCCGACCTTCGGGACGCGGGCGATCCTCTACGGGCTCGGCGCGTCGCTCGTCGTCCTCGGGGGGCTTGCCGGGCTCACGGCGCTCGCCGAGGCCTCCGCGCCGGAGCGGTCGCGCGCGGGCGGCAAGGCGGCCGCGGCGGGGCTCGCGCTCGCGGCGCTGATCGCCGTGCCCGCGACGGCGGCGGCGCGCGAGAAGATCCTCTTCGAGAAGGACTCGGCGTACCACCGGATCATCGTCTACGAGGACGGCGACAGCCGGATCCTGAGGTTCAACCAGTCGCGCCAGAGCGGCATGTACCTGTCGGACCCGTATCGGCTCCGGTTCCTGTACACCGAGTACGCGAGCCTGCCGCTCGTGCTCAAGCCGGACGCCAGGTCGGTCGCGTTCATCGGCCTCGGAGGCGGCTCGCTCCCGAAGAAGTATCGGAAGGACTACCCGTCGCTGATGATCGACGTCGCGGAGATCGACCCCGAGGTCGTGGACGTGGCCAGGCGGTTCTTCGGGTTCCGCGAGGACGACCGCCTGCGGGTTGCCACCGAGGACGGGCGGGTCTTCCTCACGCGTCGGCGGGACGCGCGGTACGACTACGTCTTCGTCGACGCGTACTATTCGGACGCCATCCCGTTCCACATGACCACGGTCGAGTTCCTCGCCCTGGTGAAGCGGCGGCTCTCGCCGGACGGCGTGGTGGCCTGGAACATCATCGGAGCCCTCAACGGCCCGCGCAGCCGCCTCTTCCGATCGGTCTACAAGACCTTCCAGGCCAACTTCCCGCAGGTGTACGTCTTCCCGGTCGGCGGGGCGTCGGCCTTCGAGGGTGGCGCGCTCGGCAACATCCTCGTGGTTGGCTCGCAGTCCATGGCCCGCCTCTCGCGCGACGCCTTCGTCGAGCGCGCCCGCACGCTCGAGGCGGACGGCACCGTGAAGGGACCGGTCGGCCGCCACGCCACGACGCTGTTCACCGGCGTCATCCCCACGGACGACGTCCCGGTCCTGACGGATGACTACGCGCCGGTCGACAGCCTCTTGCACTTCTAGCCGCGCCGCGGAGGGAGCGACCTCCGCGCGGGCTCCAGGGGGATCAGGTGGCAGATACGACTCGTGACGTTCGCAAAGT
>DASVDK010000196.1:0-20351 GCA_036381125.1 Thermodesulfobacteriota bacterium
AGGGGGAGCGCGAAGTTCCCGGCGCCGCAGTAGAGGTCGAGCAGTCGCACCCCCTCCCGCGGCGCGACGGCCCGCGCCACCGCCTCGACCAGCCGCGCGTTCACGGCCGGGTTCGCCTGCATGAAGACGCCGGCCGGCACCTCGAGCGGGAGCGGACGGCCGCCCGGGCCCGGCACCGTGACCGTGAGCGCGGTCCGCCCCCGCTCCACCGCCGACGCGGCCGCGCCGGCCGGCGGCTCGAGCCGCAGGCCGGCGAGCCCCGGCCACGCGGCGACGAGACGGTCGGCGAGACGCGCCGCCTCTCGGGACGCGACGGCGGCCCCGAGACGGGCCGTGGCCACGACGTGCGCCGGGTCGTCTCCCACGGCGATCTCGACCTCGACGATCGGCGGCGGGACGCGTCCGGCCGCCGCGGCGGCACGCAGGCGCTCGAACGCGGCCGCGACCGGCGGACTGGCCACGGCGCACCGCTCGACGTCGACCACCTCGTGGCTCGCCGCCGCGCGGAAGCCGACCGCGCGCCGGCCGCGCTCGCCCGCGGGCCCGAGCGCCGCCTCGATGCGCGCGCGGTAGCCGAGACCGGGCGGGACCCCGGAGGGATCGACCGCGACGACGGGGATCTCGGCCGGCGCCTCCAGCCGGCCGATGCGCACGAGGGCGTCGCGCACGACGTCGGCGCGGCCGCGGCGCTGCGCCGCGAGGTCGAGCGCGAGCCAGGCGCAGCCCCCGCATCGGCCCGCGTACGGACAGGGCGGCGCGACGCGGGCGGGCGACGGCTCGAGCAGCTCGACCACGCGCCCCTCGAGGCGGCCGCCGCGCGCGGGGAGGAGCCGCACGCGCACGCGGTCGCCCGGCAGGCTCCCCGACACGAAGACCGCTCGCCCCTCGTAACGGGCGATCCCGTCGCCGCCGCCCGCCATGCGGTCGATCACCACGACCGGCTCGCGGCCGTCGTCCGGCGGTCTGCTAGGATTGGGCATGTTCGACTTCACCGGTCCCATGGAGGCGCTGGTGGAGGACATCGTCCGGCGTCTGCCGGCCCTCGCGCACGTACGGACCGACCGGCTCCTGGTCACCGTGTCGCGCGCCAGGCGCGGCGGGCTCTCCGGCACCTACGCGCGGATCTTCCCCCTGCGCTTCGAGCACGGCGCCGTACGCACCACGCGGCGGGTCGGCCGCGAGCTGCACACGTACGAGATGCCGCCGCTCGTCTACGAGGGGCGGTCCATCCTCTACATCGTCACCTTCCTGCTGCCGCGGTTCCAGAACCTGACCTTCGAGCAGAAGGTCGCCACCGTGATCCACGAGCTGTACCACGTGAGCGAGCGATGCGACGGCGACATCAGGCGGCTCGCCGGCAAGAACTTCGCCCACGGGCACTCGCGCCAGGCCTACGACCGGAAGATGGAGGCGCTCGCCGCCGAGTACCTCGCCCACCCCGGGCACCGCGCCGTCACCGAGTTCCTGAGGCCCCGCTTCCACACGCTCGAGGCACGCTACGGCGGCGTCATCGGCCGGCGGCTCTCGCCGCCGGTGCCGCGCCTCGTTGCCCGCGAGCCGGCGACGCGTCGCGCACGGCGGCCGGCCGTCGCGGCGCCGCCCGTCCATCCGCCCGTCCAGCTCCCCTTCCCCTTCCCTACGCCCCCGCCGGCCCGGCGTCCCGGACGGCGACGACCAGGCACTTGAGGTAGTCGGTCTCCGGGCAGCCGAGGAGCACCGGGTGATCCGGCGCCTGCCCTCCGGTCTCCACGACGAGGGCCGTGCGGCCGGCGTCGGCGGCGGCATCGCGGACGAGGTCGCGGAAGGTCTCGCGGTCGATGTGGTAGGAGCAGGAGCAGGTCACGAGGTGCCCGCCCGGGGCAAGGAGGCGGAAGGCCCGCCGGTTGATCTCGCGGTAGCCCCGCCGCGCGCCCGCCACCTGCTTGCGCGACCTGGCGAAGGCCGGCGGGTCGAGGATCACGAGGTCGAACCGCGCCCCCGCCGCATCGAGCGCCGCGAGGCGGTCGAGGGCGTCGCCCTGCTCGAAGCGGCAGCGGTCGGCGAGCCCGTTCCGCTCGGCGTTGCGCCGCGCGAGCGCGAGCGCCTCGGCCGACGCGTCGAGGAAGCGCACCTCCCGCGCCCCGGCCTTCGCGGCCCGCAGGCCGAAGGCCCCCGAGTAGCAGAAGGCGTCCAGCACCCTCGCGTCCGGGGCGAGCCGGTCGACTCGCGTGTGGTTCACCCGCTGATCGAAGAAGAAGCCGGTCTTCTGGCCTCTGCACGGGTCGACCTCGAAGGCGAGGCCGTTCACCTCGATGACGAGGGGGGCGTCGACCCGGCCGCGCACCTCCGGCTCGGCGAGCGGCAGCCCTTCGAGCTCCCGGATGCCGGCGTCGCGCCGCACGACGACCCCCTCGGGCGCGAGCGTCGCCTCGAGCGCCTCGAGCGCCTCCGGCAGGAGCCGCTCCATGCCGGCCGTGAGCGGCTGCACCACGAGCACCGCGCCGTAGCGGTCCACCACGAGTCCCGGCAGGCCGTCGGCCTCGCCGAAGACGAGGCGGTACGCGCTCGCCCCGGGAAGATGACGCTCGCGCAGTCGCATCGCGGCCGCGAGGCGCGCCTCGAAGAACGACCGGTCGATCTCGCGAGCCTCCCGGCTCATGAGCCGTGCGGCGATGAGGGTATGGGGGTTGTAGTAGCCGACGCCGAGGAGGCGGCCGCGCGCATCGGTCACGCGGACCAGCTCTCCCGGCTCGAACCGGGGCGGCCGGTCCCCGAACGGCGCGATCTCGTTCGAGAAGACCCAGGGGTGCCCCGCCTTGACTCGGCCCTCTTCGTGTGGTCGGAGCGTCACGGTACGCACGCCCGCATGGTAGCGTGGCCGCAGCGCCCCGGGGTCAGGCCTTTCCATTTTCCAGGGGGTCAGGTCTTTCCATTTTCCAGAGGGTCAGGTCTTTCCGTTTTCCAGCCGGAGAAGCGTCGAGGCCTGACCCGCGGGACGATCCTGGCCGGGTCAGGAGATGGCGCGTGGCCTCGAGGCGTGCTCGATGAGGGCGCGGGCGGCGTCCCCGTCGGCGACGAGGCCGGGGGGGAGGTCGTCGGGCGCCTGGGCGACGCCCATGGCGAGGCGGGCGCCCAGCTCCGCCATCGCCGTGCCGAGGCCGTCCTCGCGCGCGGCCTTCTCGAGCCGGTCGGCGACGGCGCGAGCGCCGTCCTCGGTATCGGGCAGAAGGACGGCAAGCCGGGTCTGGCTCACGCGCACGACCTCGTCGTAGACGCGCAACCGCGAGCGGAACGCCTCGCCGAGCTGCGCCAGGAGCGGGTCGATGCGCCGGGCGGCCCGCGAGGCGAGGATCCGCTCCGGCTCGAGCCGCGCGACGATCACGCCGACGTGGCGGCCGTTGCGCCGCGACCGCGCCAGCTCGTCGGCAAGCCGCCTCGACAGGTACGCCGCCCCGCCCGAGCCAGCCGGTGCCCCCGGCAACTCCCGCGCCGGCGAAGGCACCGGTGCACCTGCCCGGACGGAAAGGTTCGGCCTCGCCGGGGCCGCGCCCCGGCGCGAGGCGGCGGGCGGAACGGCCGCCCGGGAGGCGCCAGGATCGGCGGCCGGCGGGCGGTTCGCGGCCGCGGCGGCCGCGGGCGGCGCCGACCGGGGCGACGGCTCGGCCGGCGCCGGCGCCGGCGCTCGCGCTCCCGATCGCTCCTTGAGCGTCTGCTCGACGTAGGCGGCCAGCCGCCCGAGGATCTCCTCGTCGCCGGCGCCGAAAGGGAGCGGCCGGAAGGGATCGTCGGCCACCTTGTCGGCGACCGCGATCGTCCCGGCCACGCGGCTGTCGACGAGCAGCGGGGTGGCCAGCCAGGTCCCCTCGCGCACGGCGCGCCGCTCCCGGCTCGCACGGCCGGCCGCCTGCTGCTCCGCGGCGAGCCGCTCGCGCCTGGCCGCCCGGTCCTCCGGGAGGCCGTAGGCGCCCTTCATGGTGAAGCGCGCCCCCTCCTCGCGGATCCGCACGACGGCCACGTCGGCCTCGAGAACCATGGCGGCCGACGCGGCGACGACGCGCCCCAGCTCCTCGAGGCTCGGCGCGGTGAGGATCGAGAGGCCGGCCTCGGTGATGGCGGCGAGCTTCGTCGCCTTGCCGGCCGCGGCGGCCTGCTCGCGCTCGCGCCGCAGGGCGTCGGCGAGCAGCGGCTTGAGTTCGCGCGAGAGGTCCACCGCCGCGCCGTCGCTCCCCGCGGTGGCGGTGATGACGAGGACGCCCTCGACACTCGACCGCGCGAGGAGCGGAGCGGCCAGCACGAGCCCGCCCCCCTCGGGATCGACCAGGCGCCGCTCCCGTCGCTCGCGCACGACGGCCCCTTCGAGGCCGTGGCCGAGCGACATCCGCGCCCCGCGCGCCCACGGCGCGCCGGCGCCGGCCTGGCTCGTGCCCTCGACGACGAGCAGCTCCGCCTCCGCGTCGTACCGGTAGACGGTGCAGGTGCCGCCCGGCAGGCGGGCCGCGACGGAGCGGCAGATGCCGTCGAGGCGCTCGGCGAGCGACCCCTCGGCGTCGAGCCGCTCGCGGAACTCGCGGTACGCGTCGAAGCGGGCCGCCACGCCCCTGAGCCGCTCGAACTCCTGCGACCGGGAGATGATCTGGGCCTCGAGCGTCGCCAGCCGGGTGAGGAACGCGAGGTCCTCGTCGGTGAAGGCGTCGGGATCGGTCCGATGATGGACGTTGAGGACGCCGATCACCCGGCCGTCGCCCGCGCGCAGCGGGACGCAGAGGGCGGCCGCCACGTCCTCCCGGATGTGGTGCGCGCCGGTGAGGGTCGGGTTGGCCGGCCCCGAGATCCGAAGCGGCGTCCCCTCCCTGGCGACCTTCCCCGAGATCCCCTCCCCCAGCGGGACGCGAATCGTGGGGATGACGTACGGGTCGATCCCCTCGGCGACGCGGACGCGGAGCACCTGCTCCTCGGGATCGAGCAGCAGCAGCGAGCCGCGATGCGCGCCGGTGGACTCGATCGCCACCGAGAGCACGAGCGACAGCAGCTCCTCCTGGTTCGACGCGAGGTTCACCGCGCCGATGATCTCGGAGAGGCCCGTGAAGAGCGCCGACTGCCGCTCGGCCGACTGGTCGCGGACCGCGGCGGTCGGGTCCTTGGTCCCCCAGAGCAGCCGCGCGGAGAGCGCGCTCATGACCGTCGCGCGGGGCGGCTTCTTCTGCTGGATCGCGGCGCCCGTCTCGGCGTCGTGCGACGCGTCGATGACGAGGTCGAGGTCGGGCGTCTCGGCCAGCGCATCGAGGGTCGGCGCCACGGTCACCTGGTACCTGGAGGCGAGGCGATAGCCGAGCGCGTCGAGCTTGAAGACGAGCGCGTCCGGGTTGCGGTCGGCGATGAGCACGACCTTCACGTTCGGATCGCGGTCGAGCACCGGCAGGAGGGCGAGGCCCTCCTTGTTCGCACCGACGATGGCGACCCTGCGCATCCGCGGCATGCTCGCCTCTACCCCTTCGGCTCGATCACGCCGAGCGCGAAGAGGTCGAGCAGCGTCGGCTGGATGGCCGACGGGGTCGACGGCGGGGCCGCCGGCGTGCGGGGGGACGTCCGTTCGGCCGAGGGAGCCGCAGCCGGGACCTTGCCGGCGCGGGGGGCGCCGGGCGCGCCGGCCGGCTCGCCGGCACGGGGGGCGCCGGGCGCACCGGCCGGCTCGGCGCGGTCGGCGGCCGGCGGCCGGCCGAGCTCGTCGGCGGCGCGCAGCGCGTCGAGGAGCAGCTCCTGCGTGGAGCCCGAGAGGGTGCGGGCCGGGGCCTCGCCGCCGAGGACGATCTCGAAGCGCCCCTCGCTCAGCGCGAGCAGCGACGGCAGCGCGGCGCGCCCCGCGACGCCGGCGTGGACCGCGTGCACCATGCTGCCCCGCTCGAGGAAGAGTCCGCCGACCTCCTCGCCGGCCGGTCCGATCACCCGCACCGCCGCCGTCTTGCGGCCGAGGTCGAGGATCTGCGCGATGTCGACGAGGCTCATGTCCCGCAGGTTGCCGGTAATGCCGGCGTCGGGCCCCTCGTCGGCCGCCGCGGCGACCGCCGCCCGCTTGAGGACCGCGCGCACCCGGGCGACCAGCTCCCTCGTGTCGAACGGCTTCGGGAGGAAGTCGTCCGCGCCGAGCTGCAGGCCGTAGATCCGGTCGGGCGCCGTGCTGCGCAGCGAGAGGAAGATGATCGGGATCCGCGCCGTCGCCCGTTCCGCTCTGAGCCGCCGGCAGAGCTGCCAGCCGTCGAGGCGGGGCATCAGGATGTCGGTGATCACGAGGTCGGGCGGCCGCGCCAGCACCCCCTCCCAGGCCGCCTGACCGTCGGCCGCCTGCTCCACGTCGAAGCCGGCGCGGCGCAGCACGGCGTCCAGCATCACCCGCATGTCGCGCTCGTCGTCGACCACGAGGATGCGGGGCCGGCTCATCGCGTCGCCCCACCGGCCTGCACGGGGTCGATCCTGAGCGTCAGGGTGAGGCGGTGCTCGCCCCCCCGCGGGTCGCGGACGACGAGCGGCACCTCCAGACCGCCGGGGACGCCCCGCGGCGTCCCGACCGCAACCGAACTCTGCGGTGCGTCCTGGGAAAGCCGTGCCGGCGAAGACGATGGTGCGCCCGCCTCGGCCGAGAGGGTTACGCGTGCCGGCGACGCCGGTGCGGCGCCCGGCTGGGCGGAAGAGGTGACGGTGGCCCGGGCCGCCGGCGTCTCCGGCCCGCCCTCCCCCTTCGCCACCACCAGCTTGGCCACGGCCGAGAGCGCGTTCAGGATCCCGCGGCCGTCGGTCGCCACCCCCTCGAACACCGGGGGGCGCTTGCCGTCGAGCCGATCGAGGAGCGTCTTGAGGATCTGCTCCGACGGCAGCGCGTTGGGCAGGTCGCGCTTGTTGAGGAGGATGACGACCGGAAGGGCCGAGAGGGCGCGTCCGTAGGCCGCCATGTGCTCGCTCAGCTCGCGCATGGCCGCCGCGGTGTCGCGGGCCCGCTCGGGCGCGGAGTCGGCCACGAAGATCACGCCGTCGACGCCCTTGAGGAGCTGCCGCCGCGAGCCGACGTTGGCCGCACCGCGGGGAACGGTGGCGAGTTGCACGCGGCGGTGCAGCCCGTTCACCTCGCCGAGGTCCACCGGGAGCACCTCGTAGGCGGCCTGGACGTCGGTGGGGAGGGTCTGGCGGACGATCTGACCGCGCTGGTCGGCTCGCATGCGGCGCCAGATCGTCTCGAGCGTGGTCGTCGTGCCGGCGCCCGCCGGCCCGAAGACCACGATCCGCGAGGTGACCACGCGCCGCTCGGCGCTCGCATCGGGCACGGTCCGGCCGGCCTAGTGGCCGCCTCCGAACGCCGCCTGCTCTCTCTGCTTCTGGCGCTCGGCTTTGGCCTGCATCATGCGGCGGGCGGCGGTGGCGATGGCGCCCGAGACGTTCTTGCTCTTGGCGATCGCGGCGACGTCCTTCTCCTGGAGGGTGTTGAGGCAGCGCATCGCGATGTCGTTCGGCACGCGCGGGTTGCCGGCGAGCGCGAGGCGGACCGCGTAGAGCTTCATGAAGTCCTTGTTCTGGGCGATGAGGCGGAAGACCTCGGTCGAGAGGTTGCGCGAGTTCGCGAAGGCGATGATCTCGGTCTCGGTCACCTTCGGGCTCTTGACCACCGAGCCGCAGACCAGCTTGTTGGGGTCCTTGACGAGGAGCCCGCGCGCCTCCTTGTTGCCCTTGAAGGCGAGCTGGATCTTCTGCGACACGTTCATCTGGAGGATCTGCTTGTAGAGGCTCTCGTGCTGCGGCGAGCCCTCGTCGAGCGGCTGGTCGGACTCCTCCGTCAGGGCGCGGTCGAACTGGACGCCCGTGTCCTCGCCGGCGGCAAGCCGCGCCACCAGCGCCTGGGCGTCCGCCTCGGAGAGGTCCCCCCCCTGCGACGGGTCCTGGGTCGGCCGTGCCGAATCGGCCGGCGCGCCGGCCTGCGAAGGCGCCGGCGACGGACTCTGCGGTGCGGCCGCCTCCGACCGCGCCGGCGACGAACGATGCGGTTCGGCCGGCAACTGCCGAGCCGGCGAAGGCTCTGTGGCGCCCGCCTGGGCCGAAGGGGTCGCCCCCGCCGCCTCCGCCCGCGCCATGGCGCTCGCGATGCGGGCCCGGTGCGGGCGCGGGATCGCACGGTCCTGCACGGCGGCCAGGAGCGCCGCCGGCCGCGCGACGGCGAGCCGGGCGAGCGCGGTGTCGGGCACCTGCGGATGGCGCAGCAGCCGGTCGGCCACCGCCGGGTCGGTGCCGCGGACGCGGGCGAGGATGTCGAGGATGCGCGGGTCGGTGTCCGGGGCGACCCCCTCGAGGAGCGGCGCCACGGGGCCGCGGGCGAGGCGGTCGCGCGCCGCCTCGCGGACCGCCGGGTCGCGGTCGGCGGCCAGCACGGCCAGCGCGGCGAGCCGGTCGGCCGCGCCGAGCGGCGCCTCGCCCCTGGCGGCCGCCAGCCGCGACGCCCTGGGCGCGTCGGGTCGGACCACGGCGAGCGCGGCGGGCGAGAGGAGCGTCTTGGGGGACTCGCCCGGCGTACCGTTCACGACCAGAGACCTCCGAGCCTCGCGCGGAGACGGCCCAGGTGGCGGTTGAGGAAATGGCTGCGCGGCAGCCAGCGCAGGACCGGCTGGCGGCGGATGCCGAGCGCCTCGAGCTCGCGCAGGATGGCGGGGTGTCGCGGATCGACCGTGCGGCCCTGCCGGAACGCCTGGACCGCCTCGCGCTTGCGGCCGGCCGACAGCAGCACCCTGCCGAGGTTCAGGTAGTGGTCCGCGCGGTAGAACTCGAGGTCGACCGCGCGACGGCAGTCGGCGATCCCCTCGTCGGTCCGTCCCTCGTACAGGGCGAGACAGAGCCCCCGGTGCGACAGCGCCGCCGCATCTCCCGGCTCGAGCCTCAGCGCCTCCTCGAAGCAGGCGAGGGCCTCGCGGTGGCGGCCGGCCTGAAGCAGCCGCTGACCCCGCTCGAACAGCGCGTTGTGATCGACTACGTTCACCGACGCCCCCGCGGGCGGCGGCCACCCGCCGACCGGGGTCTCGCGCGGAGGTCAGCGGGGGGCCGAGCGCCGGCGGGGTATATCAGAGGCCCCCCGGGGTGTCAAGCCGCGCGGTGCCCCTGGCGGGCATGGATGAGCCGAAGGCCGTCGAGGGTGAGGAACTCGTCGATTTCCTTGATGGTTCTGGTTTCCGGGGCGATGAGCCCGGCGAGGCCGCCGGTGGCCACGACGGCCGGGTCCGACCCCGCCTCGCGAGCCATCCGCGTCACGATCTCGTCCACGAGGCCGACGTAGCCGAACACCAGGCCGGCCTGCATCGCGACGTTCGTCGTGCGGCCGATGACCGACGGCGGCCGGGTGATCTCGATCCGGGGCAGCCGCGACGTCCGTTGCACGAGCGCCTCGGCCGAGATCCCGATCCCGGGCGCGATCGCGCCGCCGAGGTACTCGCCGGCGGCCGTGACGTAGTCGAAGGTCGTCGCCGTGCCGAAGTCGACGACGATGGCGGCGCGCTTGAAGCGCGTGTGCGCGGCGACGGCGTTGACGATGCGGTCGGCGCCGACGTCGGCCGGGTTCTCGTAGCGGATCGTGATGCCGGTGTCGGTGTCCGGACCGACGACGAGCGGCACCGTGCCGAACCGGACGCGGCAGAGGTCGACGAACGTCGGGGTGAGCGGCGGCACGACGGAGGCGAGCACCGCCGCGCTGACCGCGGCGGGCGCGACCCCCTCCAGCGCGAAGCACTGGAGCACCGTGATCGCGTACTCGTCCGGCGTGCGGTCCTTGTGCGTGGCGAGCCGCCACTGATGGCGCAGCCGATCGCGGTCGTACAGGCCGATGGCGATGTTCGTGTTGCCGACGTCGATGGCCAGGAGCATCGTCGCCTACCTCCTGAGGACCGTCACCTCGCCCGACACGACGGCTCGCCGGCCGGACGGCGTCTCGAGGAGCAGCGCACCGTCGTCGCCGAGCCCGATCGCCACCCCCTCCACCACCTCTGCGTTCGCCCCCGGCCCGCCGACGGCCACCGCCAGGCGCGTGCCGGGGAGCCCCGAGAGCCTGAGCCATGCCTCGCGGACCGGCTCGAAGCCGTCGCGCCGGGCACGGTCGAGCCAGGCGTCGAGCGCCTCGAGGAGGCGCCGCGCGACGACCGCCCGGTCCACCTCGCGGCCGAGCACTGCCGCGAAGGAGGTCGCGTGCGGCGCGAGATCGGCCGGCAGGCTCGACGGGTCGAGGTTCACGTTGACGCCGACGCCGAGGACGAGGTGCTCGATCCGCCCCGCCGGCCCGGTCTCGAGATCGGCCAGCACGCCCGCCGCCTTGCGGCCCCCGAGGAGGAGGTCGTTCGGCCACTTGAGGGTCGGCAGGAGCCCGGACGCGAGCGCCGCGCTGGCCACGGCCACGCCGCCGAGGAGCGTGAGCCGGGGCGCGGCGGGCGCCGGCAGGTCGGGACGCAGGAGGACCGACAGGTAGACGTTGACGCCGGCCGGCGAGACCCACGTGCGGCCGAGCCGGCCGCGCCCCGCCGTCTGCGCATCGGCGAGGACGGCGAACCCCTCGGGCGCGCCGGCGCGCGCCGCCTCGCGCACCAGGTCGCTCGTCGAGCCGACGGCGCCGTGCACCTCCAGCGGCCGGCCGACGACCCGCGTGGCGAGGCCGCGCTCGACGGCGTCGCGCGTGAGCACGGACCGTCCTACGTTCCCGCGATCACGGCGCGCACGCGCGCCAGGTTCTCGGCGAGCGCCCGCGCGTCGGTCTCGTAGGCGGCGAGCTTGGCCCGCTCCTTCTCGACGACCTCCTCGGGCGCCCGCGCGACGAAGTCCGCCTTCGCGAGCTTGGCGCGCGTGCCGGCGGCGAGCGACTCGACGCGCGCGAGTTCCTTCTCGAGGCGCGTCGCCTCCTCGCGGATGGCCGCCTCCCCCACCTCCACGAGCACCTCGACGCCCCGCACCACCTCGGCCGCCGCCCAGCGCGGCGCCGCCGCGCCCGGCCCGGTGATGGTCACGTCGGCGTTGGCGAGCGGCTCGACGTAGGTGCGCGCGAGCGACTCGAGGAGCGCCCGCCGCTGCGTCCCGTCGCCGCCCGCGGTCCCGAAGCGGACGAACGGGGCGATCCGCCTGGCCGGCGGCAGGTTGTAGGTGCCGCGGATCCGCCGCGCCGCCACGATCACCGCCTGGACGAAGTCCATCTCGTCCTCGGCCGCGGCGTCGATGCGAGCCGGGTCGGCCTTCGGGAAGGGGGCCGTCACGAGCATCTCGGCGTCTCCCGGCCGGCGGGGCAACGCGTGCCAGATCTCCTCGGTGACGAACGGCGCGATCGGGTGCAGGAGCGCCAGCGCCTCGCGGAGCACCTCGACCAGGACCGCCTGGCGCCGGGCGCGCCCGGCCGGCTCGGCCCCGGGCGACAGGTCGACCTTGGACAGCTCGATGTACCAGTCGCAGTACTCGTGCCAGAGGAAGTCGTAGATGGCCGCCGCCGCGTCGTTGAAGCGGTAGGCGTCGAGATGCGCCCGCACCGACTCGACGGTACGCGCCGCGCGCGAGAGGATCCAGCGGTCGGCCAGGTCGAGCGTCTCCCGGGGCAGGTCGGCCACGCGGCCGACCGCGACGCCCGGGTCGACGTTCATCAACACGAACCTGGCCGCGTTCCAGATCTTGTTGACGAAGTTCCGGTAGCCGGCGATCCGCTCCTCCGCGAGCTTCACGTCGCGTCCCTGGGCCGCGAGCGCGGTGAGGGTGAACCGGAAGGCGTCGGCGCCGTACTTGTCGACCATCACGAGCGGGTCGATGACGTTGCCCTTGGACTTCGACATCTTCTGCCCCTCGGCGTCGCGCACGAGGGCGTGGATGTAGACGTCGCGGAAGGGCTCGCGGCCCATGAAGCGGAGCCCCATCATGATCATCCGGGCCACCCAGAAGAAGAGGATGTCGAACCCGGTGACGAGCAGCGAGGTCGGGTAGAACTTCGCGAGGTCGGGCGTCTGGTCGGGCCACCCCAGCGTCGAGAACGGCCAGAGCGCCGACGAGAACCAGGTGTCGAGGACGTCGGTCTCCTGGCGGAGCGTGGTGTGGCCGCTGCGGCAGGTCGTCGGCGCGTCGACCGCCACGATGACGTCGTCGCACGTGTCGCAGAACCAGGCCGGGATCCGGTGCCCCCACCAGATCTGCCGCGAGATGGTCCAGTCCCGGATGTTCTCCATCCAGTTGAAGTACGTGCTCTCCCACTGCTCGGGGATGATCCGGATCCGCCCCTCGCGCACGGCCGCGATGGCGGGCTCGGCGAGCGGCTTGATCCTGACGAACCACTGCGTCGAGACCATCGGCTCGATGACCGTGCGGCAGCGATAGCAGCGGCCGACGGCGTGCAGGTGCGGCTCGGTCTTCACCAGGAGCCCCGCCGCCTCGAGGTCGGCCACGATCCGCTTCCTCGCCTCGTACCGGTCGAGCCCCTGGTAGCGGCCGGCCGCCTCGGTCATCCTCGCGTGGGTGTCGAGCGCCACCACCTGCGGCAGGCCGTGCCGGCGGCCGATCTCGAAGTCGTTCGGGTCGTGGGCGGGCGTCACCTTGAGCGCGCCCGAGCCGAACGCGCGGTCGACGTAGGGGTCGGCGATCACCGGGATGCGCCGGCCCGCCAGCGGCAGCTCCACCTCGCGCCCCACGAGGTGGCGGTAGCGCTCGTCCTCGGGGTGCACCGCCACGGCCGTGTCGCCGAACATCGTCTCCGGACGCGTCGTGGCGACGACCGGCCCCTCGCCCGGGGCGCCCCCCACGAGCGGGTAGCGGATGTGGTAGAGGGCCCCCTGCGTCTCCTCGTACTCGACCTCGAGGTCGGAGATCGCCGTCTCGTCCCTGGGGCACCAGTTGACGATGTAGCCGCCGCGGTAGATGAGCCCGTCGTGGTAGAGCCGGACGAAGACCTCGCGCACGGCGCGCGAGAGCCCTTCGTCCATCGTGAAGCGCTCGCGCGTCCAGTCGCAGGAGGCGCCGAGCCGGCGAAGCTGCTTGATGATCGTCCCGCCCGACTCCGCCTTCCAGGCCCAGACGCGCTCGACGAAGGCCTCGCGGCCGAGGTCGTGGCGGGAGAGCCCCTGGGCCGCGAGCTGCCGCTCGACGACGTTCTGCGTGGCGATGCCGGCGTGGTCCGTGCCCGGGACCCACAACGCCTCGAAACCGTCCATCCGCTTGTAGCGGATGACGATGTCCTGGAGGGTGTTGTTGAAGGCGTGCCCCATGTGGAGCGAGCCGGTGACGTTGGGCGGCGGGATGACGATGCTGAAGGGCGGCTTCGGCGACCGCGCGTCGGCGGTGAAGGCCCCGCGGTCGATCCAGGCCTGGTACCAGCGCGCCTCGATGCGCGCCGGCTCGAGCGCCTTCGGGAGCGCCGTGACGGGGCGTTCCTGCACTGATCCGGTCTTCTCGGGCATGACCGGAAATTTTAGCAGAGGGGGCGCTGGAGTCGGGAGGGGAGAGCCGAGCCGGTCGACGGCGCCGCGCCGCTCGAGGGCCGTGGGTCGCGCCCGCCGGCCGGGCCCCTGCCGGCAGGCGTGGCGCCTGCCGGCCCGGCGCCCGCCGGCACGAGCGGTCGGCGCGTCCGGCTCTCGCCTACTTGCCGGTCAGCTTCCGGATCTCGGCGGTGATGAGCTGCTCGCAGAGGTCGGGGACGACCTCCCAGGCGACCGACTCGATCACCTCCCGCGCGACCCGCGTGACGATGGCCTCGATCTGGGCCGGCGGCAGCGTGACGCCGGCGGCCTCCAGGTCGCCCGCCAGCCCCTCGGCAGCCGCCCTGACGCGGCTCGCGAGCGCCCCCATGGGGACCGGGGCGGCTCCCACCCGCGTCACCGACTCGACCTGCCAGTCGTCGGCGCCGTCGGCCGGGACGAGCGCGCCGTCCTCGTCGGCCTCCGGCGGGGCGGCGAGCGGGTCCTCCTCGACGGCCTCGAGCGCCTCGGCCTCGAGGGCCTCGTCGGCGACCTCCTCGAAGTCGGTCAGCTCCATCGAGTCGTCGGCGACCTCGGCGAGGTCGGCCCCGTCGCCGATCTCGGCGACCTCGGCGAACTCCGGATCCGCGGCAAAGGCGTCCTCGTCGGGCGCCGCCTCGGCGACCTCCATGAGCTCCGCCGCCAGCTCGCCGTTGCCGCCGAAGCCGTCGTCGGTCGAGCCGAAGCCCTCGTCGGTCGAGCCGAAGCCCTCGTCCTCCGCCACCGGCTCGAGGAGGTCCGGCGCGGCGAGCGGGTCGTCATCCCCGAACGCGTCCGCCTCGGCGGCCGGCTCGGTCGCCTCGCTCTCCGCGAAGTCGAAGGTCTGCTCCCCCTCGATGCCGGCAACGCCCGCGTCGAGGGCCGGCTCGGTCCCGGGCTCGAAGTCGGACAGGTCCCACACGTCCTCCTCGGCCCCGGATCCGTTCTGGGCGTCCCAGTCCGCGTCCCCCTCCTGGACGGCGGCCTCGGGGGCGACCTCCTCGAAGGGGCTGAAGTCGTCCAGGTTGAACGAGGAATCGGCTTCGGCCAGGTCCGGCTCGACGGCTGCCGCCGTCCGCGCCGGGGGAGGGCCCGACGCACCCGGCTGCGCCGGCGGTCGGCCGCCGGGAGTCTGCGCGCGCGATGTCAATTCGTGCACCTTGTCGATGAGGGTCTGCGACTCGAACGGCTTGGTGATGTAGCCGTCGGCGCCGACCCGGGCCATCTCGGCTTCGTCGAACGACTCGAACGTACCGGCCAGGAGCAGCACCGGGGTGTTGCGCAGCTCCGGGTCGTGCTTCACGTACTCGCAGACTTCGTAGCCGTTCTTCCCCGGCATCACGACGTCCGCCAGGATGAGATCGGGCCTGATCCGCCTGGCCGTCTGGATCGCGTCCACGCCGTTGTCGACGGTCGTGAGCGTGAAGTCCTCGTTCGCGAACGTGATGCCGATGACCTTCTGGATGGTGATGCTGTCATCGGCCAGCAAGAGCTTCTTCGGCATCGGATCGTCGCTCGGCTCGGGCCCGGGCTCGTCGGGGGGCCGCGGGTCGCGGCCTAACCCTCGTATCTGACTGAGGTTTCGACTTCAGAGGGGTGCCTTGTATCACGCCCCCGGACCGGTGTCAATGCAATCGGGGGCGGCCTCCCCGACGGACCGGCGCCGCTCATCGCCCGAGCATGGCGGCTGCCGCAGCGGCGGCGATCACGACGAGCCACGGCGGCCACTTCCAGAGCGCCAGGAGCGCGAAGGCCGTCAGCGCCAGCGCGAAGTCGACCGGCCGTCCGATCGCACCGGTCCAGACCGGGTGGTAGAGGGCGGCGAGCAGCAGGCCGACGACCGCCGCGTTGATGCCCCGCAGCGCCGCCTGGCAGCCGGTGCGCCTGCGCAGGAGGTCCCAGAACGGGAGGGCCCCGACCACGAAGAGGAACGACGGCAGGAAGATCGCGACCAGCGTGAGGGCCGCGCCGGCCCATCCGCCCGGTCCCGGCCGCATCAGGGCGCCCAGGTAGGCGGCGAACGTGAAGAGCGGGCCCGGGACCGCCTGGGCGGCGCCGTAGCCGGCGACGAACTCCCGGTCGGTGACCCAGCCCGGCGGCACGACCTCGGCCTGCAGGAGCGGCAGGACGACGTGGCCGCCGCCGAAGACGAGGGAGCCGACCCGGAAGAAGCTGTCGAAGACGGCGAGCGCCTCGCTCGACACGACCTGCCGCGCGACCGGCAGTCCGACGAGGAGCCCGACGAGGAGGAGCAAGGCGGCCGTACCCTGGCGGCGGGTCACCGGGAGCGGGGCGGCCGGGCTCGGCGCCAGGGGCGGCGCCGGGAGCCATCGCCACCCGACCAGCCCCGACAGGACGATGATCGCCACCTGCCCCGCGGCCGCGGGCCAGATCGTGGCCGCGACGGCGGCGGCGATCGCCAGCGTCGCACGCGCCCGATCGGGGGCGAGACTGCGCGCCATCCCCCAGACCGCCTGCGCGACCACCGCGACGGCCACCACCTCGAGACCGTGGAGCCATCCGGCCTGCGCGACGTCCACCGCGTGGAGGCCGTAGGCGAAGAGCACGAGGGCGACCGCCGACGGGAGGGTGAACCCGAGCCAGGCGGCGAGCGCCCCCGGCAGGCCCGCGCGGAGGACGCCCACGGCCATGCCGACCTGACTGCTCGCCGGACCCGGCAGGAACTGGCAGAGCGCGACCAGGTCGGCATAGCTCCGCTCGTCGATCCACTTGCGGCGGACGACGTACTCCTCGCGGAAGTACCCGAGGTGCGCGACCGGCCCGCCGAACGACGTGAAGCCCAGCCGCGTGGCCGCGGCGAGGACCTCTCCGAACGAGCCGCGCGCCGCCCCATCCCCGGGCCCGCCCGGCCGCGAGACCGTCCGCACCTCACCGGTCATCGGGCCGCCTCGTCCTCGTGCGGCTCACGGGCGTCGATCACCGTTCGCGCCCCTCCGCGTCGCCCCACCATCGGCGCTCCCGCTCTGCCGGACGTTCACCCGAGACGCCGGCCCCCTCTCGGGTCAGCCGCTGCCGACGACCTCGTCCACCAGCTCGCGGATCCTCGGGCGGACCTGGGCCAGCAGCCGGCGCCCCGCCGACGTGGCCCGGTAGTACTTCCGGACCCGGCCGCCGATGACCTGCTCCTCTCGGCGGACGAGGCCGGCGTCCTCCAGGGCGTGCAGCGTCGGGTAGAGGGTGCCCGGGCTCACCTGATAGCCGTGCCGCCCCAGCTCCTCGATCATCTCGAGCCCGTACACCGGGCCCTCGGCCGCGTGATGGAGGATGTGCAGCTTGATGAAGCCGACGAGGAACTCCCGCAGCACCGCTTCGGCTTCGGCTCCTGGGACTGGCATCCGTCGCGGTCCTCGTGGCGGCGACCGGCGCGGCTCCGGTCCGACCCGAGCAGGGTCGTGCACGGAGGCGATGAGCCGCTCGCTCCCGGGACCGGGGCCCGCCCCCACCCCTCCCGGGCGCCGCCCCGTCGGCCCGGCGTCCAGCCCGGAGCGGGATATCGCCTGCCGTTATCGATTCACGATATCACGATCTTGCCGCGGGAGGAGCTGCCGCGCCGCGCCCCCGGCCGACGAGGACTCTGGGCCGCGTCGTGGCCCGCGGCAGTCGGCGTGCCGGAGCCGGTCGCGCGCCGGGGATCCCGTGGCGTCCTGGCGGCGCGCTCGCACGCATTCCGCAGACCGTCCGCGTGCCGCCGGGCCCGGAGATGCCGACTCGTGCGGCCACGACGCGCCGAGACGCTCGAAGGAGAACGCAACGGCCGCCGAGGTGCCGACCGGCCTGGTCACGGCTTACGACCACGACGAGGCCGCGCGTCGGCGCTGGCGGGGGAGCGCGGTCACGGGGCCGCGGCGCGCCCCCGTCGGCCGCTTCACGGGAGTCGCACCATGAGCACGATGACCACCGTCTGGAAGCCGACGCGGCGGCAGGTCCTGTGGGCCGGCGCGATTGCCGGCGGCGCCCTGATGGGGCCCCGCCATGCCGCTGCCGGGACCGGGGCGGACGACGCCGCCGGCGTCGCGGCGCCGCCGGGGCCGGCCGACGTCACGCTCCGGACGAGACCATCCCGATGGTCTTCGGCAAGATCACCCGGGGCCGGGACGGCTTCAACGTCTGGACGATCAACGGCCAGTCGTACGAGGCGCACGGCGCGCCGCAGCGCCTGACGCGCGGCCGCCGCTACCGGCTGGCCTTCGACAACCGCTCCGACGACAGGCACCCCCTGCACCTGCACCGGAGCGTGTTCGAGCTGACCAGCGTCGACGGAAAGCGGACCGCGGGGGTCATGAAGGACGTGGACTACGGGTTCATGAAGGTGTTCGACGTCGTCTGAGGAGTGTTGGGGAGAGGCGCCACGACTCGGCCGGGTGGCTCTTCGGCATCCGGATCCTCCCCGTGCGTTTCCGGACGTTCGCCGCCACGGCCACGGCGATCCGCCCGGCCGGCGACGACGCGAGACCCGCCGGCGGCCGAGCAGCGGCGAGTCGGGTCGCTTCGAGGGCCTAGAGACGCTCGAAGGCGCGCACCTGCTCGTCCGGACCGATGACGACCAGCACGTCGCCCCTATCGATCCGCTCGGAGCCGTCGGGCGCGGCGATGACCTGGTTGCCCTGCTTGCGGATCGCCACCGCCGTGACCCCGTACCTCGAGCGAAGCGCCGCCTCTCGCAGCGTCACGCCCACGAGGGGCGCGGGCGCCACGAGCTCGGCCGCCGTCACCCCCTCGCTCACCGCGAAGCGCTCGAAGACATTCGGCGTGGCGAGCCGCTCGGCCAGGCGGTAGGCCATGTCGCGCTCCGGGAAGACGACCTCCGAGGCGCCGAGGCGCCTGAGCACCTTCGCGTGGTCGAGCGTGATCGCCTTGGCGATGATCTTCCGGGCGCCCAGCTCCCGCAGGTAGAGGGTCGCGAGGATGGACGCCTCCATCTCCTGCCCCACGCTCACGACGGTCGCATCGGCCTCGGCGATGCCCGCCTGGACCAGCGCCTCCCGGTCGCGGATGTCGGCCAGCAGGGCCTGGCTCGAGAAGGGCCGGATCTCGTGCACCCGCTCGGGGTCGCGATCGACGGCGAGCACCTCCTCGCCTCGCTCGTAGAGCGCCCGCGCGACGTTCGAGCCGAAGCGGCCGAGCCCGAGCACGCCGAAGAACGCCATGGCCTTACCGGACGTACCGCTGCATGGCGTCGAGGTCGGCGTCGGCGCCCATGAGGATCAGGATGTCGCTGTCCTTCACGACGAACTCCGGCGAGGGGACGAGGCTCACGCGCTCCGGGATCACCTCCTTGACGGCGATGACCTGGACGCCGAAGCGGTTGCGTACGCGAAGCTCGCGCAGCGTCTTGCCGATGAACTCGCGCGGCGGCGCCAGCTCGACGATGGAGTACCCCTCGGTGAAGGGGAGGTAGTCCACGACGTTGCGGGCCGCGAGCTTGCGGCCGAGGCGGTTGGCCACCTCCTTCTCCGGGTGGATCACCTCCGTGGCGCCGATCTTCGCGAGGATCTTGCCGTGGTCCTCGTTGAGCGCCTTGGCGTAGATGGTCGGCGTGCCGAGCTCCTTCAGGTGAAGCACCACGAGGATCGACGCGTCGATCTTCTGGCCGAGGGAGACGATGGCGGCGTCCACCCGGCCGAGCTCGAGCGCCTCGAGCGTCTCCATCTCGGTCGCGTCGGCGAGGACCGCCTTGTGGGCGAAGTCCTTGATGGCCTGCACGACCTCCCGATTGTGGTCGACCGCGATGACCCGCTGCCCCCGATCGTGGAGCGTCCTGGCCACGTTGAAGCCGAAGGCGCCGAGGCCGATGACGGCGAAGACCGACACCCGTTCCCCCCCGAGCGACGCGCCCGCCCCCGGCGCCGGCCCGCACGGGCGGCGCCGGGGGCCCGGCGGCCACTTACCCTACCACGACCGGCTCTTCCGGGTACTGGAACCGCCCGCGGGCCGGCCGCGAGAGGCCGAGCGTCAGCGTGAGCGGGCCGACCCGCCCCAGGTACATCATGGCCACGATGACGATCTTGCCCGCGTCGGAGAGCCGCGGCGTCACGCCGGTCGAGAGGCCGACGGTGCCGAACGCGCTCACCGCCTCGAAGAGCAGATCGAGGAAGAGCCCCCGCCTCGCGTCCGACACGCCGCCGTGCGCCTCGGTCACCTGCAGGGCGAGCGTCGCGGCGACGACGGCGAGCGCGGCCGCGGCCGCGAGCGTGACCGCCCGGCCGACCGTCTCGCGCGGCACGGCGTGGCGGAAGAGGTGCACCCGCTCCTCGCCCTGGAGCTGGCTCCGCACGATCCCCCAGAGGATCGCCGCCGTCGTCACCTTGATGCCGCCGCCGGTCGAGCCGGGCGCGGCGCCGATGAACATGAGCACGATCGTGAAGAAGAGGGTCGGGTTGGCGAGCCGCGCGTAGTCGAGCGTGTTGTAGCCGGCGGTCCGCGGCGTCACCGCCTGGAACCAGGCGGCCATCACCTTCGCCGGCCAGGGGAGCGCGGCGAGCGTGTTGGTGCGCTCGAGCAGGAAGAAGCCGACCATCCCGACGGCGAGCAGCAGCGCGGTCGTCGACAGGACGAGCCTCGTGTGCAGCGACAGATCCCGCTCCCGCGCCTTGCCCGTGCGACGCCCCCAGAACTCCCCGATCACGAGGAAGCCGATGCCGCCGAGGATGACGAGGCCGGGGATGACGACGTTGACCGTCGGGTCGTCCACGTAGTCGACGAGCCCCTGCGAGAAGAGGGCGAAGCCGGCGTTGCAGAAGGCGCTGACCGCGTGGAAGAGGCCGAACCAGAGCGCCCGGCCGGGCGGCATCTCGAGGGCGAAGCGGGCCGCCAGGGCGGCCGCGCCGACCGCCTCGATGACGAGCGTCGACACGAAGACCGTCGCGACGAGCCGGCGCAGGT
>DASVDK010000197.1:0-3301 GCA_036381125.1 Thermodesulfobacteriota bacterium
CGCAGCTTGGTAACGGCGGCCCCGAGCCCGAACGCGACCGCCAGATAGAAGAACGACAGCGTGAACAGCACGGCGAGGGTGTAGCGCATCCACTTGCGGTCGAGCGCCTCGGCGCCGTAGTACCAGAGCAGGAACGCCGCGGCCACGGTGATCGGCAGCGTGAAGAGCGCGGCGAACTCCTTGAACTCGAAGAAGATCCGGTGCACCGCCGGAGCGTTCGCGAGGAAGTACGATCGCGGGCTCGCCGGGTCCTTCGCGCGGTAATAGATGTAGAGCCAGTTGCCCGCGACGATCGCCAGGAAGGCGAGCGTTGCCGAGACGGTCGAGAGCAGCTGCAGGTCGGCGACCGACCGGACGCGGCCGGTCCAGAGCTGCCAGGCGAGGTAGAGGCCGACCGTGCCGACGACGAGATAGATGAAGGCCGCCATGGCGTGGTACACGGAGGGCACCGCGCCCCGGCTCTCGCCCAGCAGATCGGTGAAGGGCGCCGTCAGCAGGGTGAACACCAGCGCCGATCCGAGCAGGATCGCCATGACGAGGATCAGGGATCTGCGGGACGCCTCCCGCCGGTCCTCGAGGTAAGCCTGACCGATCATGACCCGATCTCCTCTGCGGCCGCCGGTCGCTCGCGGCGAGATGCCCCGCGCCCGTGCGGCGGCCACCACGTGCGGGACTGCACGTCACCCTGACGAGGATGCAAGAGGGGGACCGGCCGGGAAATCGAGGAGCATCGGGACGTTGCGGGCGAGGGACGGGGCGGCCGCTGGCGGGGGATGGGACCGGCGCGCCCCGGGCGGGACGGGTCTGCCCCACCAGCCGGGGCTCGTCCGCCGCCTGTGGACCGTCACCCCTTGATGTTGCCGATCGGCACGAACGAGGCGACCTTGCGCGAGATGTCGAGGCCGTGCAGCACGTCGACGACCTCTCGCGCCTCCGTCGCCATCAGGAGCGCGCGCGTTACGGGGGGGCGCCGACCGGGGTCCGACTCAGTTCGGACCGGGTCGGGCGGCGCAGAGGGCCGGGCGTGGGGACCGTCATCACCGGGCAGGGCGCCGTCCGGATCACCCGCGCGGCCACGCTCCCGATGACGACGAGCCCGCTGAAGCCGGCGCCGTGGGCCCCCATGACGACGAGGTCCGCCCGCTCGTCGGCCGCGACGCGGACGATCTCCTCCGCCGGCGAGCCGCGCCGCAGGAGGCCGCGCACCGCCGTCCCGGAGGCCCCCCGGACGAGGCGCAGCTCGGACTCGAGCTTCGCCTCGGCGAGCTGCAGGTGGGTGGCGTCCGGCGGCCGGGTCACCATGTCGATGCGCCGGTCCCAGTAGTCCGGCTCGTCGAGGAGGACGTGGACGACCACGACCTCGGCGGCCAGCAGCCTCGCCAGGCGGATCACCTCGCGCCGCGCCGCGGCGGCCCCCTCGGAGAAGTCCGTGGCGAAGAGGATCCTCATCGAGGGCGCCTCCTCACCCCTTGATGTTCCCGATCGGCACGAACGAGGCGACCTTGCGCGAGATATCGAGGCCGTGCAGCACGTCGACGACCTCCCCGAGGTCCTTGTAGGCGAAGCCGGCCTCCTCCGCGAGGCCGCTGAACGAGGCCGCGCGGACGATGACGCCTCGCGCCTCCATCGCCTTCAGGAGCGCGCGCGGCTTCACCCGCGCTTTGGCCGCGTGCCGCGACATCGTCCGCCCCGCGCCGTGGGCGGTCGAGCCGAAGGTCTCGCGCATCGCGCGCTCGGTGCCGACGAGCAGCGCCGAGCCGGTCTCCATGGAGCCGCCGATGATCACCGGCTGGCCCGTGGCCGCGTAGGCGGCGGGCAGGTCGGGCGCCCCCGGGCCGAACGCGCGGGTCGCCCCCTTGCGGTGCACGACCAGCTCGACCTCCTCGCCGTCGACCTCGTAGCGCTCGAGCTTCGCGGTGTTGTGCGAGACGTCGTAGACGACCTCGAGGCCGAGCGCCCTGGCGTCGCTCCCGAAGATCGACGCCATCACCTCCCTGACGCGGTGCGTGATGACCTGACGGTTGGCGAAGGCCACGTTGGCCGCGGCGTTCATCGCGCCGAAGTAGTCCTGGCCTTCCGGCGAGCGGAACGGCGCGCAGGCCAGCTCGCGGTCCGGCACCCTGATGCCGTAGCGCGGCATCGCCTCGTCGAAGCGGCGCAGGTAGTCGGTGCCGACCTGATGGCCGAAGCCGCGCGACCCGCAGTGGAACATGACGACCACCTGGCCCTCGCGCTCGATGCCGAACGCCGCCGCGAGGCGCGGATCGTGGATCCCTCCGGGAGGCACCACCTGGATCTCGAGGTAGTGGTTGCCCGAGCCGAGCGTGCCGAGCTGATGGCGGCCCCGCTCGACGGCGCGCTCGCTGATGGCGGCCGGCTCGGCCCCCGGCAGGCAGCCGCCGCCCTCCGTCCGCTCGAGGTCCTCGGGCCAGCCGAGCCCACGCGCCACGCTCCAGCGCGCCCCCTCGCGCATGACCGCGGGCAGCTCGTCGGCCGGGACCTCCACGAACCCCTTCGCGCCGGTCCCCGAGGGGACCTCCGCGAACAGCGCCTCCACGAGCTCCCTCAGCCGCGGCCGCACGTCGGCCTCGGTGAGCGACGTCCGCATGAGCCGCATCCCGCAGTTGATGTCGAAGCCGATGCCCCCCGGCGAGATCACGCCCGTGTCCGCGCGGAAGGCGGCGACGCCGCCGATCGGGAAGCCGTAGCCCCGGTGGCCGTCCGGCATGCAGAGCGCGGCCCGGACGATCCCCGGCAGGCAGGCGACGTTGGAGAGCTGCTCGAAGACGCCCTCGTCCATCTGGTCGAGCAGCGCGGGCGAGGCGAAGATCCGCCCGGGCACCCGCATGCCCGGCCGGGTCGACGTCGGGATCTCCCACACGAACTCGTCGAGTCGCGTCAGCATGGCCACCACCTCTCAGATGTCGACGACGAAGCACGCCCGCCAGCCGCGATCGCCGCGCTCGAGGGTGAACTGGTGAAAGGTCACCGCCTTGGGATCGCGCCGGCGAGCGGTGCGAGGCGACGCGAGCGAGCCGCCGCGCAGGCGCGCCGTGAGCCGAACGTCGCCGTTGCCCGAGACGCGCACCTCCACGTCCGGGAAGACCTCCTGGTCCCGGTCCTTGCGGAGGATCAGCTCGGAGAGCCAATCGTACAGCAGCAGGTCCTCGCGCGAGGCCGACAGCGACACCGTTCGCTCGACGGTGAGCGGCACCGTGCGCGGATCGGCCATCAGCACGGCGACGGCCTGGGCTGCGGTCGCGAAGAGGTCGTCCAGGTCCCGGCCGGTCACCTCGATCGC
>DASVDK010000198.1:0-37671 GCA_036381125.1 Thermodesulfobacteriota bacterium
CCGCCCGCCGCGGCCGGGCGCGCGAGATTTTCTCAAGCAAGGCAAGGGGACCGCTCATCGAGCGTCGGCGCTCCGACCGGCAATCATGGCCCCATTACACGGAATGCCGCGCGCGTTGACAAACGACTTTTTATCTCTGTAGAGTGACGAAAAGTCATCCAGCGAGGCAGTCGCATGCAGCGCCTCCCTCCGCTCAACGCCGTGCGCGCCTTCGAGGCCGCGGCGCGCTACCTGAGCTTCAAGCAAGCCGGCGAGGAGCTCTGCGTCACCCCCGGTGCGGTGAGCCGCCACATCGCGCACCTCGAGGCGTTCCTCGGCACGCGGCTCTTCG
Organism: Thermodesulfobacteriota bacterium; assembly: GCA_036381125.1. GTDB lineage: Bacteria > DASVDK01 > DASVDK01 > DASVDK01 > DASVDK01 > DASVDK01. Next base: position 332 of record DASVDK010000198.1, read on the forward strand.
TGCGCCGGCATCGGCGCGTCGCCCTCACGAGGGCCGGGGAAACCTATCTGCGGGACGTCCGCGACGGGCTCGAGCGGATCGCCCGCGCCACGGCGGCCATCGGCTCGCGCCGGACCGACACCGTCCTCGGGCTCAAGCTGCCGCCGACCTTCACGATCCGCTGGCTCGTGCCGAGGCTCGGTCGGTTCCACGCCCGGCACCCGGAGATCTCCGTCCAGGTGACGACGTCGCACGACCCGGTCGACTTCGACAACGAGGAGGTCGACGCGGCCGTCTGCTACGCGCGCGAGCTCGGCGGGGAGTTCCTGGGGGAGCGCCTGTTCGACGAGGCGTTGATCCCGGTCTGCCATCCCGACCTGAGGGCCGGCGGCCGGTCGCTCTCACCCCGCGAGCTTGCCGGCATGTGCCTCCTGCACTCGACGCGCCGGCCCGACGACTGGCCCCGCTGGTTCGCGGCTGCGGGCGAGCCCGGGATCGAGATCGAGCAACCGCTCGTCTTCGAGAACTCCACGATGACGTATCAGGGCGCGATGGACGGCGTCGGCGTGGCGCTCGCACACGTCGCCTTCGTCACCGACGAGCTGCGCTCCGGCCGGCTCGTGAGCCCCTGCCCGATCAGGCTCGACCGCGACATCGCCTACGTCCTGAGCTACCCGAGGGAGCGGGCGCGATGTGCGCGCCTGCAGGCGTTTCACCGCTGGATCGCCGGCGAGGCCGCGGCGACCCGGCGCGAGATCGAGACCGTGGACCACGCCGGCGCCCCGCAGTGCGGCCATTGACGCCCGCCTCCCGCCGGCTCTAGCATCCCGAACGGAGGTCCTCCCCATGCGCGGTCCAGCCGCCCTCCTCACCGGCTTCGACCCCTACGGCGGCGGAACGGCCAATCCCTCGGCGCTCGTTGCGCGCACCCTCGACGGCGTCGAGATCGGCGGCGTCAGGGTCGTCGGCCGCACGCTCCCCGTCTCGCTCCGCGGCCTGCGCGCCGACGCCGAGCGGCTCCTCGAGGAGGTCCGCCCGGTCGCGGTCGTGAGCCTGGGGCTCTGGCCGGGCGAGCCGGTGATCCGGCTCGAGCGGATCGCGGTCAACGTGGCCGATTACGAGATCCCGGACAACGACGCGGCGTTCGTGACGGACGGCCAGGTGGAGGCGGGCTCGGCCGCGGCGCTCCGCTCGCGCCTGCCGCTGCGCGCGATCGAGGCGAGGCTCCTCCGGGCCGGGATCCCGGCGCGCGTCTCGAACACGGCCGGCACCTTCCTCTGCAACGCGACGATGTACACGTTCCTCCGGCTCACGGGCGAGGCGCCGAGCGGCTTCGTGCACCTGCCGTACCTGCCGGAGCAGGTGGCGGCGCTCCTCGAAGCCCTCAAGGCCGAGCGGCGGCTCGAGCTGCACCAGCGGGCGGACCTCGCCTCGATGAGCCTCGACACGATGGTCGAGGCGGTCCGCGTCGTCCTCGCGACCACCCTCGAGACCGCCGGCGCCGCGACGCGCTGATCCCGCCCGGATGCCGGCCCCGATCCTCCGCCTGGAGCAGGTGACGAAGCGCTTCGGCGACCACGTGGCCGTCGACCGGCTCGACCTCGCCGTCGACCGCGGCGAGTTCTTCACGTTCCTCGGCTCGAGCGGCTCGGGGAAGTCGACGGTGCTCCGCATCGTGGCGGGGCTCGAGCAGCCGGACGGCGGCCGGGTGCTGATCGACAGCAAGGACATGGCCGGGGTGCCGCCCTGGCGGCGGCACGTGGGGATGGTCTTCCAGCAGTACGCCGTCTTCCCGCACATGAACGTGGCGGCGAACGTGGCGTACGGCCTCGGCGTACAGGGGAAGCCGCGCGCGGAGATCGAGGCGCGGGTCGCCTCGCTCCTGGCCCTGGTCGGCCTGTCGGGCAAGGAGAGGCGGGACGTGACGCGCCTGTCGGGCGGCGAGCAGCAGCGCGTCGCGCTGGCCCGCGCGCTGGCGCCGGCCCCCTCGCTCCTCCTCCTCGACGAGCCGCTCGGGGCGCTCGACGAGAAGATCCGCCGCGAGATGCAGGCGGAGCTCAAGCGGATCCAGCGGACGACCGGGATGACCTTCGTCTACGTGACGCACGACCAGGAGGAGGCGCTCACGATGAGCGACCGGGTGGCGGTGATGCACCTGGGGAGCTGTCTCCAGGTCGACGCGCCGGAGACCCTCTTCCGGCGGCCGCGCACCCGCTTCACGGCGAGCTTCTTCCGCGGGTCGAACGTCGTCGAGGCCGACCTCCTCGAGGCGCGGCCGGACGCCCTGGTCCTCCGCCTGGCCGGCGCGACGCTCGTCGTCCCCACGAACGGCCGTTGCGTGGCCGGCCCGCGCGTGCCGGTGTCGGTCAGGGCCGAGAGCCTGCACCTCGACGGCGCCGCGGCGAGCCGCGGCGTCCGCCTGGAGGCGACGCTCGCCGAGGTCGTCTACCGCGGCACGAACGTCGACCACGTCCTCGAGACCGCCGACGGCCAGCGACTGACCGCCACCTCCACCAGGCGCGAGGTCGACGGCGTCGGCCGCCGCGTGACGGTCGGCTTCGACTCCACCGACGTGGTGGTCCTGGAGGACTGACCGCTCGGCCTGTCGACTCCTCTGCGGTCAGCCCTCCGGCGACTTCCCGGCAAACGGGTCGCGAACGTCGAGGAACGGGAACCTCCTGAAGTCGGCGTCGCGAGTGTAGAGGACTCGCACACCGTGCTGACGGAGGATCGTGGCGATGTGCGCATCGGGCACGAGGTTGCCTCTGGCGGGGAGGGCGCCGGTCACCTCGCGATACACGTGGAGGAAGCCATCGCCCTCGGAGAGGAACCGGACGTTGGGGAACCGGGCGAGCATCTCGACGTTGGCCAGGGCCTCTGCCGGCGACAGTGGCGCCGTGAAGATACGGGGGTGCGTGGCAATCCGGACATACGACATGATGACCGGCCAGGGGAGATAGAAGAGTTCACGCGAAGTGCACCGCTCCTCGAGAAATCGCCTCGCTCCGGCGTGGAACGGGCTCGCGTCGTCGGAGGCGTACAGGAGGACGTTGACGTCGACCGAGCAGCTCATCCGTCCCGGTGCTCGTCGGCGTCGAGGATCGCGTAGACGGCTTCCTTGTCCGAGAGGTCGACCCGGGGCCTCATGGCCCGAGACACCCATCGGAACGAGGGGCGCGAGCCGGAGCGGCGGGCACGACGATTGGCGAGGGCCTCCGCGAGGAGTTCGGAAACGACCGCACCGAGCGACTTTCGCTCGGCCTTCTGGATGGCCCGCAACTCCTCCAGGACCGGCGACTCGATATCCAGCGTCGTGCGACTCATGATGCGTGATGCTACTGCGTATCGCATCTGATGTCAAACGTCCTCGCCGCTCGGCACTCTGCGGGCCGGCGTCGGGGCCGACCAGGCTCCTGCGAGGACTGGCCCTCAGCCCGTGACCACCCGTCCCCTGCGCCCCTTGCCGACGAGCAGCACAGCCACGAGCGCCAGCGTGAGCCCGATGAGGAGGCTCATGAGGGCGTGGAGGGACGGTGAGAGGCCGACCTGCAGGTAGGTCGTCCAGATGTAGGTCTGCACCGTGTTGAGCGGTCCCTGCACGAGCGAGGTCCGGATCGTCTCGTTGAGCGACACGATGGCCGACAGGCTCGCCGCGCCGAGGAGGCCGGGTCGGATCAGCGGCAGCTCGACGTCGAGGAAGGCGCGCAGGCGCGGGGCGCCGAGCACGTACGCGGCCTCCAGGTAGACGGGGTCGAACGTCGCCATGGCGGCGAGGACGACGAGGAAGGCGAACGGGAGGGTCCACATCACGTGGACGAGGAGGATCGTCCGGAGGGACGGCGTCACCCCGAGGAGCTTGAGGAACACCGCCGTCGCGAGCCCCATGCTGACGCCCGGCACGAAGAGCGGCAGCAGGAGGACCAGGAGGACGAGCCGCGGCACGCGCAGCTCGCGGACCGCCATGGCGCCGAGAAGGGCAAGCGGCGGCGTGACGAGGGCGGTCAGGGCGGCGAGGAGGAGCGAGTTCCGGACGGCGTCCACGAGGATCGGGTTCTGCCGGATGCCGGCGTACCCGCCGGCGCCGAAGAGGACGGGCGGGACGAGCGGCAGGTAGAGGAACGCCAGCACGAGCCCGATCCCGGTGAGCATGGCCGCCCGCGCGGCCGGCCGCGCCTTCACGTCAGAACCTCCACCGCAGGATCTTCCCGAGGAAGGTCCGGAGGTCGAAGGCGAGGTACCAGCAGGCGAGGAAGAGGAGCATCACCGCGACGACGGCGGTCGACATGGCGGCGGCGATGGGGTAGTTGAGCACGTCGAGGGCGCTCGTGATGGCGTTGCCCATGAGCTGGTAGCCGACGCCGCCGAGGATGATCGGCACGGCGCTCTCGCCGAAGCTGCCGACGAAGCCGAAGACGACGGCGGCGAAGACGCCGGGGATGGAGAGCGGAACGGTGACGCGCCAGAAGGTCCGCCAGGGGCCGGCGCCGAGGAGCCAGCTCGCCTCGACGAGCCTTTGCTCGATGCCCGAGAGCGAGATCCAGAGCGGGAAGACCATGAGCGGCATGTAGGAGGTGACCAGGCCGACGTAGACGGCGAAGTCGCTGAAGAGGAGCCAGTCGAGCGGCTGGTCGGCGAGCCCCGTGCCGACGACGAGCGAGTTCACGGGCCCGGTGCGGCCGAGGAGCCAGGTCCAGGCGAAGGTCCGGATGATGTAGTTCACGAGGAAGGGGATCGTGAAGAGGAGCAGCACCGTCCGGGTGGCCGCGGCCGAGAGGTGCCGCGCGAGCGCGTAGGCGATCGGGTAGGCGATCGAAAGGCCGATCGCGGTCGCGACAGCGGCGGCCTGGAGGCTGCGGCCGAGGACGGCCAGCCGGGCGCCCGAGACGAACTGCTCGTAGGCGGCGAGCGAGAGGGCCGGCTTCACCCAGAAGCCGGCCCGCTGCCAGAGGCTCACGGCCACCGTGAGCGCGAGCGGCGCGATCAGGAAGACGACGACGAACGCGACCGGCAGGAGGAGGAGCGCGCGCCGCCCCGGGACGAAGCGCCGCACGCGCGCTAACGGGCCGCCTTGAACCTGGCCCACTCCGACTCGTACGTCTCTACGTGGGTCGGCCAGCGGTTCTGCCAGGTGCCTCCCTTCTCGAATTTCCGCTTCACGTTGGCGTCGATGTCGGCGACCTTCTTCGCCTCGTCGGCCGTGAACTCCTGCGGGTGCGCCTTCGCGTAGGCCGGCGCCTGCGGGTTCGTCATGTAGCCGCGCAGGAGGGCGATCTTCGCCCCGTACCAGCCGCCGAGCATGAAGTCGAGGAGCCTGTAGGTCACGTCGAGCCGCTCCTTCGGCCGCTGCGGGTTCTTCGGGATGTAGGCGGCCATGGCCCAGAGCAGGAAGCCCTCCTTCGGGTTCGCGTAGGCGGCATCGACTCCCTTGCGCTGCGCCGCGAAGACCATCGGCTCCCAGGCGTCCAGGACGTAGACCTCCTTGTTGACCAGGAGGTTCACCGCCTGCTCGAAGGAGGACCAGATCACCCGGAACTGCCCGGCCCGCTTCTTCTCGATGAGGAAGTCGACGACGGTCTTGATCTCGGCCGGCGTCATGTCGGCGGGGTCCTTGATGCTGGCTAGCCCCGCCTGCTTCATGTACAGGGCGGTCTTCTGCCCGGTGGTGGTGAAGTTGTCCTCGAGGGCGACATAGCCCTTCCACTTCGGGTCGAAGAGGGCGGCGTAGGAGTCGAGGGGCCCGGTGACGTCCGGCAGGTAGGCGAAGGAGTCCCCCTGGAGCACGGTCGGGACGCCGTAGACCTTCCCCTCGTAGCCGATGAACTCGAAGCCGGGCTTGCCCTGGGCGAGGAACTGCTGGATGTAGCTGTTCTTCGCCCAGTTGGGCATGCGCGACGTATCGATCGGCTCGATGAGGTCGTTCTCGACGAGCGGCTTCTGCATGCCGCCCACGATGTTGGCGATGTCGTAGACCCTCGCCCCGCCGCCGGCGACGAGGACGTTCAGCACGGTGGACGGCGCGTTGCCGATCGCGACCAGGTTCACCTTCCAGCCGGTCGCGTTCGTGAAGCGCGACCAGTCGCCGTCGGGATCGCCGACGCCGATGTCGGCCAGCGTCACCGTGCCCCCGGCGGCCGCGAGCGCCGCGGGAAGGCGGCCGCTCAGGGCCCCGCCCGCGGCAAGCCCCGTCGCGGCCGTGTACTTCAGGAAGTCTCGACGACTCGAACCGGTGCGCGTCATGGCGCGATCCTCCCCGGACTGCCTCACCAGGACTATACGCCGTTGCGGGGCCGCCTCCCAGGGATTTGCGAGCCGGACGGCCGAGTCCAATCCGCTGCCGCTCGCGCGTCGCCGCGTGACGGGCCCTCCGGCGCCGGCCGGCGCCATGACCTTCGGGAGCGCGCCGGGACCTGCGATCGCGGGACGCCGTTTCTGCTTGCCTCCCTGTCGGAAACATGTATTATCTTGTATTAGCTCGTCATAACTAGTTCTGATCAGGAGTGCGCCTTGCAACTCACCGCCCGGGAAGAACGGATGTTGTCGGGAGCCGAGGGCGAGGCCGTGCGCTGGGCGCTCGAGATGCAGGTGGCGGTCGGGAAGGTCTTCGGCGCCAGGAACATGGTACCGGTCACCTCGGCCCACATGATGGGCGACATGGAGGTGATGGGCGACCCCGGCCACGCGCTGCTCGAGCGGCTCGCCGAGGGGGGCGCCAGGACCCGCGTGCCGACCACGACGAACGCGCGCTGCGTCGACTTCGCCGCGGCGGAGCGGCTCCTGCAGCCGGCCGCCATGGTGGCCAAGGAGGCCGAGCTGATCGGCTTCCTCCGTCGCATGGGGGTCATGATCACCGACACCTGCATCAACTACCAGACGCTCTACCAGCCCCACATGGGCGAGCACGTGGCCTGGGGCGACACCGGCACGGTGATCTACGCCAACTCGGTCCTCGGCGCCCGCTCCAACTTCGAGAGCGGGCCGGCGGCGCTCGCGGCGGGGCTTACCGGCGTCACGCCGAACTACGGATTCCATCTCGACGAGCAGCGGCGGGGGACGGCCCTCGTCGAGGTCACGGCGACGCTCGCGGACCTGGCCGACTGGGGCGCACTCGGAGCGGCGGTCGGCCGGTGGCTCAACGACTACTGGCAGGTACCGGTCTTCGACGGGCCGAGGCGGACGCCGACGGCCGACGAGCTCAAGCACCTCGGCGCGAGCCTGGCGAGCTACGGGTCGCTGGCGATGTTCCACATGGTGGGCGTCACGCCCGAGGCGCGGACGCTCGCCGACGCGTTCGGCGGGGCGGCGCCGCGCACGCGGCTCACGATCGACGACGCGGCGATCGAGGCGGTCTACGCCTCCTACCCGCCCGATCGGGAGGAGATCGACCTCGTGGTCCTCACCGGGCCGCAGCTCTCGGTGTTCGAGCTGCGGGCGGTGGCGGAGCGGCTCGCGGGGCGCAAGGTCCATGGCAACACGCAGCTCATCGTCACGACGAACGCCCAGAACCGCGAGGCCGCGGCGCGGCTCGGCTACGTCGGCGCCATCGAGGACGCGGGGGGCCTGGTGCTCTCGGGGGTCTGCTTCTATCTCATGGCGCCGGGCGAGATGCGGCGGCGTTTCGGCTGGCGGAACGTCCTCACCAACTCCGCCAAGCTCGCGAACATCATCGGCGGCTACCGCTACCACCCGATCCTGCGGCGGACCCCGGTCTGCATCGAGGCGGCGGTCGCCGGGAGGCTCGCGGCGTGAGCGGGCCCGTCCTCCGGGGGCCGGCCGGCTTCGGTCCGGTGGTGGAAGGGGAGGCGCTGGTGTCGGCCGACGCTTTCAGTCCCCGCTACGACCTCGATCGCGACACGGGGGTCATCTCGAGAAAGGGTCACGCGATCGAGGGGGAGTCGCTCGCGGGACGGATTCTGGTGACGCCGGCGGCCAAGGGGGGCGTGGCGGCGGGCTGGGCGCTGTACGACATGCAGGCGCGCGGGATCGCGCCGAAGGCGTTCGTCTTCCGGACGACGAACCCGGTCTTCGTGCAGGGCTGCGTGCTGGCGGGGATCGGGATCATGGACCGGCTCGAGCCGGACCCGGTGGCCACGCTGCGCACGGGCGATTGGATCCGGGTCGATCCGGAGGCAGGCACGGTGACGGTGCTGCGGCGCGCCCGCGCTCCCGTCACCCCGAACGGGAGAAGAGCCGATGGGAGACAATCCGGGTAGAAGCCAGGGGACCGATCCGAAGGTCTCACGCCGGAGGTTCCTCGCGGCCTCGGCGCAGCTCGGCGCCGCGGCGGCGGTCGCGCCGGGACTCCTCGCCTCGCGGGCCTACGCGCAGGGGGGCGGCTCCCTCGAGGCCTACCGCCGGGCGAAGATCGACTGGCAGCAGGCGAAGGGCGAGACGATCAACGTCGCGGTGATCCCGGCGAGCTACTTCGACAACCTGATCGCAATCACGCCGACCTTCGAGCAGCTCACCGGCATCACGGTCCGATACGAGAAGATCCCGCCGGGACAGATCCGGCAGAAGGCGGTGCTCGACCTCACGGCGAAGACCGGCACCTACCACACCCACGCCGCCGATCCGATGTACTATCCCCTCTACGTCTCGAACCGCTGGGTCGAGCCGCTCGACGAGTTCCTGAGGACGCCGTCGCTCACCGACGCGGCCTGGTTCGACTACGACGACATCATCCCGGCCTGGCGCAACGCCACGAAGATCGGCGACGCGACGTACGGCGTCCCCTACGACGGCGAGGTGACGATCCAGGTCTACCGGAAGGACCTGTACGACGCGAAGGGGCTCGAGCCGGCCGAGACGCTCGACGAGCTCATGGCGAACGCGAAGGCGGTGCACGACCCGGGCAACCGGGTCTGGGGGGCGGCGCTGCGCGGCTTCCCGGGCGCGGGCCAGAACATGTACATCTATCCCTCGCTCTTCAGGGCGTTCGGCGGCGAGTGGTTCGAGGGGAAGAAGCCGGCGTTCAACTCGCAGGCGGCGGTCGAGGCGCTCGAATACTACATCGAGCTGCTCACGAAGTACGCCCCGCCGGGGGTGCAGAACTGGAACTGGCCCGACATCGCCGACGCCTTCTCCCAGGGGACCGTCGGCGTCTACATCGACGCCCACTCGTCGGCCGCGGTCCTGAACAACCCGGAGAAGTCGAAGGTCATCGGCAAGATCGGCTACGCGCGCTGGCCGAAGGGGCCGTCGGGGAAGCGGGTCACCTCGATCTGGAACTGGAGCTTCCCGATCAACGCGGCGCTCTCCAAGACGGCGAAGGTCGCGACCTGGCTCTTCATCCAGTGGGCCGCCTCGACCGAGACGCAGATCCGCACCTCGTACCGCTTCGAAGGCCCGGTCAAGCGGGCCGGCGTGAACCGCCAGTCGCTCTGGCGCTCGCCGGAGTACCAGAAGGCCTACGAGGGCTGGGGGGCGGACTTCATCCAGGCGACGCTCGAGTCGCTCGAGCACGACACCGACGTCGAGTGGCGGCCGCGCGTCCCGCAGTGGCCGGCCATCGGCGATACGATGGCCACGGCGATCCAGTCGGCGCTGGTCGGTCAGGCGAAGCCGAAAGAGGCGCTCGACGCGGCGAACGCGAAGATCGCGCAGTTCGTGCGCGCCTGAGGGCGGGGGCCGGTGCGGGGCGTCGCGAGGAAGCGGGTCGTGGACGCAACGAGCCAGGAGCGCCGGTTCGCGGCGCTCCTGGTGGCGCCGTCGCTCGCGGTCCTGCTCCTCACGACGACGGCGCCGCTCCTCTACCTCGTCTGGAACAGCCTCTACCGGATCAACCTGTCGATGCCGTTCCTCGACGGCTTCGCCGGCCTCGACAACTACGCGGCGATGCTCGGCGACGCCCGCTTCTGGCACAGTCTCCAGCTTACCGGCATCTACACGGTCTCGACCGTGGTGCTGCAGGTCGTGATCGGCCTCGCCCTCGCCCTCCTCGTGATCCGGATCCCCGCGGGGCAGGGGCTCCTCCGGATCGTGGCGATCCTGCCGATCGTGCTCGCGCCGGTCGTCGTCGGCCTCTTCTGGCGGACCCTGGTCCTCACGCCCCAGTTCGGGATCCTCGACTTCGCCATCCGGAGCCTCGGGCTCGGCTCGCACAACTGGCTCGGCTCGCCGGGGCTCGCCCTGGCCTCGGTCATCCTGATTCACACCTGGCAGTGGACCCCCTTCGCGTTCCTGGTCTTCCTGGCGAGCCTCGCGTCGCTGCCGCCCGACCTCTACGAGGCGGCCCGGATCGACCGGGCGGGGCCCTTGCGGCAGTTCCGGTACATCACGCTCCCGCTCCTTCGGCCGGCCATCGTGATCGTGGTGATCATGCGGGCGATGGTGGCCCTGTCGGCCTTCGCGGCGATCTACGCCGCCACCGGCGGCGGCCCCGGCACGGCGACCGAGATCCTGAACCTCTACGCCTACCGGACCTCCTTCACGGAGCTGTCGTTCGGCTACGGCTCGGCGCTCGCGGTGGCGCTCCTCCTCATCACGCTGGCCGTGTCGGTCGGCCTCTTCCGGATCCGGAGGGTGACGTGACGCGCGGGGTGGGGAGGGCCGTCGGGCTGGCCGTCGCCGGGCTCGTGCTCCTGGTCTGGTCGTTCCCGGTCCTCTGGGGGCTCGTCACGTCGCTCAAGACGGAGCGGGACGTCCTCGCCTACCCGCCGTCGGTCGTCTTCACGCCGACGCTCGACAACTACCGGAGCGCGCTCGTCGGCCGGCAGTCGATCCTGCCGAACCTCTGGGCGAGCACCATGGTCGCCACGGCGACGACGGCGGTCACCGTGCTCCTCGCCGTGCCGGCGGCGTACGCCTTCGCGCGCCTCAGGATGCGCGCGAGGAAGGCGCTCGGCCTCTACACCCTCTTCACGCAGATGGTGCCGCCGGTGGGGCTCGTGATCCCCTACTTCCTGATCCTGAACCGCCTCGGCTGGCTCGACACGTACGGGGGGCTGATCCTCGTCTACCTGACCGCCTCGCTGCCGTTCGCGATCTGGCTCATGGTCTCCTACATGGAGGACCTCCCGCTCGAGATGGAGGAGGCGGCGTTCCTCGACCGGGCGTCGAGGCTCAGGACGCTCTGGCACGTCATCCTGCCTCAGGTGCGCGGGGGGATCGCGGTGACGGTGATCTTCGTCTTCCTGAACGCCTGGAACGAGTTCCTCTTCGCCGTCGTCCTGTCGGGACGCGAGGTGCGGCCGGTGACGGTCGCGATGTACAACTTCATCTCGGTCGAGCAAACGCTCTGGGGGCCGCTCGCCGCGGCGGCGATGGTCGCGATGCTGCCGGTGATCGTCCTCGGCGTGGCCGGCCAGCGGCACATCGTCAAGGGGCTCACCGTGGGGGCGGTCAAGGGCGGGGGGCGGCGATGAGCGGGCCGGGCCGGGTCACGCTGCGGGGCGTCGTGAAGCGCCACGGCGCGGTGGCGGCGCTCAAGGGGGTGAACCTCGACATCCGGCCGGGGGAGTTCTTCGCCCTCCTCGGGCCTTCCGGGTCGGGGAAGACGACGACGCTGCGCATCATCGCCGGCCTCGAGACGGTGGACGAGGGGTCGGTCCACATCGACGGCGCCGACGTGACCCGCCTGCCGCCGGGCGACCGCGACGTGGCGATGGTCTTCCAGAGCTACGCGCTCTACCCCCACATGACCGTCTTCGACAACATCGCCTTCCCGCTCCGCATGGTCGGCACGCCGAAGGCCGAGATCGCCGCGCGGGTCGCCGAGGCCGCCGGCCGGCTCCAGATCGGTCACCTCGTCGACCGCCGCCCCGGGCAGCTCTCCGGCGGGCAGCAGCAGCGCACGGCGCTCGCCCGCGCGATCGTCCGCCGGCCGACCCTCTTCCTGCTCGACGAGCCGCTCTCGAACCTCGACGCGCGCCTCCGGCTCGACACCCGGGTGGAGATCAAGACGCTCCACCAGACGCTCGGCGTGACGACCATCTACGTGACGCACGACCAGGAGGAGGCGATGACGCTGGCCGACCGGATGGCGGTCTTCGTCGACGGCGAGATCGTGCAGGTCGGCACCCCGGAGGAGGTCTTCGACCGGCCGAACTCGGTCAAGGTGGCGGCCTTCCTCGGCAACCCGCCGATGAACCTGGTCCGTGGCATGCTGGCCGGCGGGCGCCTCGTGCTCGAGGGGCACGCGATCCCGATGCCCGGCGCTGGCGGCAATGAGCCGCGCGAGGTGACGGTCGGGATCCGGCCGGGCGACCTCAGGCTCGAGCGGGGCGGCATCCCGGCGACCGTCTACCTGAGCGAGGTCCTCGGCGAGGGGACGATCCTCAACCTCCGCCTGGGCGAGTCGCTCGTCAAGGCCCGCATCCCGGCGAAGCGGCGGATGGCGACCGGCGCGCCGGTCGAGATCGGCTTCGACCCGGCCTGCCTGCACCTCTTCGACCGGACGTCTGGGCTGCGCATCGCCACGGCTCTCGAGAAGACAGGAGCATGAGACCCATGCAGACGAACTGGATCGACAACCGCAGCGTCGCGAGCGAGTCGAAGGCCGAGCTGCCGGTCCTGAACCCGGCGACCGAGGAGGTGCTCGACACGATCCCGAAGGGAGCCGAGGCGGACGTCGCCGCGGCGGTCGAGGCGGCCCGCCGGGCGCTGCCGGCCTGGCGGGCGCTCTCGCCCACCGATCGGAAGAAGGCGCTCCGGGGCGTGGCCGCGAGGCTCGGCGAGCACAAGGAGGAGATCGCGCGGCTCCTCACCCTCGAGAACGGCAAGCCGCTCGGCCAGGCGAAGGGGGAGGTCGAGTATGCCGTCGACTCGACGCTCGCCTTCGCGGAGCTGGCCGTCCACCTGCGCAGCGGCGTCCAGGGGGCCCGGGCGGGCGACCTCGTCTTCCAGCACCGGGAGCCGCGCGGCGTCTGCGCCTGCATCGTCCCCTGGAACTACCCGCTCGCCGTCGCCATGGAGAACATCGCGCCGGCGCTCGCGGTGGGCAACACGGTCGTCGTCAAGCCCTCCGAGAAGACGCCGCTGTCGACCCGGCTCCTCGTCGAGCGGGCCTTCGCGGAGCTGCCGGCCGGCGTCGTGAACGTCGTGCTCGGCGACGGCCCCTCCGCGGGGGAGCCACTGGTGCGCCATCCGGGCGTGGACGTCGTCGTCTTCGTCGGCAGCGAGCGGACCGGCCGGCGGCTCGGCCAGATCTGCGGCGAGACGCTCAAGAAGTGCGTCCTCGAGCTGGGCGGCAAGGACCCGTTCCTCGTGGACGACACGGTCGACGTCCGGGCCGCCGCCCGCCTCGCGGCCGACGCGGCCTACACGAACGCCGGCCAGATCTGCACCTCCACGGAGCGGCTCTACGTGCAGCGCGGCATCCTCGAGCCCTTCGTCGCGGCGCTCGCCGAGGAGTCGCGCAGGCTCAGGATCGGCAGCGGCCTCGAGCCGACCACGCAGGTGGGGCCGCTCGTCGACTCGCTGCAACTCGCCAAGGTGGAGCGGCATGTGGCCGACGCCGTCGCGCAGGGGGCCGAGGTCGTCTGCGGCGGCGCCCGCCTGCCGCAGAAGGGCTTCTTCTTCCCGCCGACGGTGCTCCTCGAGATCCGCCGCGACATGCTCCTCATGCGCGAGGAGACCTTCGGGCCGCTCGCGCCGATCATCCCCTTCGACGACTGGGACGAGGCGATCGCGCTGGCGAACGACTGCGCCTACGGGCTCGCCGCCATCGTCTGCACCACGTCGGCGCCGCGGGCGATCAAGGCGATCCAGGAGCTGCAGGCCGGCATGGTGAAGATCAACACGACCCGCGGCAAGGCACCCGGCGCCACCTCCGAGCCGTTCAAGGCGAGCGGGCTCGGGCACGGCTACGGCGTCGAGATCATGTACGAGCTGACCCGCCAGAAGTCGGTCCACTGGCGCGGCGTGCTGGCATGACGGAGGGTGGGATGACGAGCGAGTCGGTCGAGAAGCGGCGTGTCGGGTTCCTCGGTCTGGGTGCCATGGGTGCCCCGATGGCCCGGCGGCTCCTCGAGCGCGGCGTGCCGCTCCGGGTGTTCGACCCGAACCCGGCGGCGACCCGTCCCTTCACCGAGCGGGGCATCGAGGCGGCGGCGACGCCGAGGGCGCTCGGCGCCTGGGCGAACGTCCTCGTCTGCATGCTGCCCCACCCGGACGTCCTCCGGGAGGTGATCCTCGGCGAGGAGGGGGCGATCCACTCGCTCGCGGCCGGCAGCGTCGTCGTCGACATGTCGACGAACGGCCCGGCGGTGGTGAAGGCGTGCGGGGCGCGGCTCGCCGAGAAGGGCGTGGGGATGGTCGACGCGCCGGTCGGCAAGGGCCCCTGGGCGGCCGAGAAGGGGGACCTCACGATCCTCATGGGGGGCGACCGGGAGACCTGCCGCTCCGTGGAGCCCATCCTGAAGATGATGGGGAGCACGGTCTACTACTGCGGGCCGCTCGGCTCCGGCCAGGTCATCAAGCTCGCCAACAACCTCGTCTCCTGCGCCAACATCGCGGTCGTCGCCGAGGCGTACGCGCTCGCCCGCCAGGCGGGCGCCGACCTCGGCGTGCTCGCCGAGGTCATGCCGCAGACCTCGGCCGATAGCTGGCAGCTCCGCAACACCTTCGTCAAGAAGGTGCTGAACCACGACTTCAGCCCGATGTTCAAGCTCAAGCTCGCGCACAAGGACATGCGCCTCATCCTCCAGATGGCCGAAGACCTCGGCGCCGCCGCGGGCTGCGCGCGGGGGGCGCTCGACTGGTACGCGCGCGCCGACGCCGCCGGCCACGGCGAACTCGACTGGGGGGCCGTGCTGCTCGTCGCCGACCCGACGCTCGAGAAGGCGTGAGGCGGAGGCGGGAGGCGGCGGGAGAACCAGCGATGCCGAAGACCACGCTGAAGAGGGACAGCCACGTCGCCCTCTACATGCAGGTCGCCGAGCGGCTCGCGGCCGAGATCGCGGCCGGCAAGCACCGGCCGCAGAGCCGCCTCCCGTCGGAGCAGGCGCTCGTGGAGCGGTTCCAGGTGAGCCGCGTGACGATCCGCCAGGCCCTGGCGCACCTGGTACGGCGCGGGCTCGTGGTCTCGAAGCAGGGGAAGGGGAGCTTCGTCGCCGGCCCCCTCATCCGCCACGAGATGCAGGGCCTGCGCGGCTTCTACGACGCCTTCGTCTCGCAGGGCGTGAGCCCCGAGACGCGGCTGCTCGCCTTCGCCCCGGCGACCCCGCCGCCGAGGATCGCGGAGGTCCTCGGCGCTGGCCAGGATCCGCGCATGTTCCTCGAGCGGCTCTACTCGCTCCAGGGGCGCCCCATCGCGCTCGCCCGGACCTTCCTGCCGGCCGACGCCTCCCGGGTGACCTGGGAGCAGGCGTCGCGCTTCCCGAGCTACGCGATCCTCGAGACGCTCCTCGGCATGCGGATCGATCGCGCCGACGTGAGCATCCGCGCGCAGCAGGCCGGCCGCGGGGTCGGCCCCGCCCTCGGCCTCACGCCCCGCAGTCCGGTCCTGGTGATGGAGCGCGTCTCCTACGACGCCGCCGGGCGTCCGCTCGAGCACACGCTCTTCTACGTGCAACCCGAGAGCTACGAGGTCGCCCTGAGCGTCCGCGGCCCCCTCAGGATCAGCACGGCCATCAAGGAGGCGGTCGCGGCCGTATGACGCCACGGCCTGGCTCCCCTGGGCCGGGCCGCGAGACCCGATACTGGTATTCGGCGGTGCCGCCTTCCGAATCCAGGGAGCTGTCCGCGATCCTATGTTGTCCGTTACTAACGGACATGCCATAACGCAGGACACAATGACGGCGCTCGACGACACGCACCGCCTCGCTCCGTACCTGGATCGTCTCCGGGAATTGCCCTTCGTGCGTCACCTGGACGTCGCGTGGGAGCCTGGGTTGCCCCCGCCTCGCCCGGACGCCGTCGTCAAGCTCAGGACCCCGCGCCGGACCTTCACGCTCGCGCTCGAAGTGAAACGCACCTACCTCGACCAGGTCCTGACCAACGCGATCATCGCCGAGCACCGTGCCATGCTCGAGAGGCACCGGTTGCCCCTTCTCCTTGCCGCGCGTTACATCCCGCCGCCGACCGGGGAGCGTCTGGCGGAGGCCGGCGTGAACTTCGTCGATCGTCCGGGCAACGTGCATCTCGCGCTGGGCGACGACCACCACGTCCTCCTGCTCGGTCGGCGCGAGCCGGCCCGCGAGCCGACCGCCCGGCGCGTCGGTCCGGCGCTGGTCCAGCTCCTGTTCGCCCTGCTCGCCGAGCCGGCCGCCGCCGCCTGGCCGATTCGACCGCTCGCCGAGGCCGCCGGCATCGGCAAGACGGCCGCCGCGACCGGCCGCGAGCGACTCGTTCGCCTCGGGATTCTCGCCGGCGGACGGCGGAGACCCTGTCGCGTGGTGGACCACGATCGACTGGTCGACGAGTTCCTCGGGGGGTACGCCAACGTGCTCCGCCCGCACTTGCTCATCGGGCGCTTCCGTACGACGGAGCGCGACCCTGATCGGCTCATTCGGGGGGTCGCTGCGGCGGCGGAGCGTGCCGAGGTGCCCGTGGCGCTCACAGGGAGCGCCGGAGCGTACGCCCTCGACCGCTTCTACCGGGGCGAAGAGATCACGCTCCTGGTGGGGGCCTTCACGCCGGCGTTGCAACGAAGCCTCAGGCTCGTGCCCGACCGAGAAGGGCCGGTCACCTTGCTGCGCGCCTTCGGAACCAGATGGGCCTGGCGAGCGACCGGCGGCGTCACGGTGGCGCACCCCTGGCTCATCTACGCCGAGTTGCTGTGCCAGGGTGATCCGCGTGGCCTCGAGGCCGCCGAACAGATGCGACACAACTACCTGACGGGGGTATGAGGGCGTGCTCTTGCCCGAGCAGGTGGAAGCGCTGCGGAGCCTCGAGGATGTCTGCCGGAAGCTCGGTGCCGATCTCGTCTTGATCGGCGCGGTCGCCTACCGCACCTGGGTCGCCAACGACTATCGCACGACCGAAGACGTGGACGGTGCCGTTGCCCTCGACATGGACGAGTTCTCCCGGTTGACGGATCGACTGGCTGCGCGCGGCTGGCGGCAGGAGCCGCGCGTCGAGCATCGCTGGCGCTCGCCTGAAGGTGCGCGCGTGGACCTCCTTCCAGTCGGGCCGAAGGCGCGCCGCACGAAGGAGATCGTCTGGCCGCGCGACGGGAGCCGGATGAGCGTCGTGGGGGTCGAGCACGTCTTCCGAGACGCGGTTCGTCGCGAAGTCGCACCGGGTCTCGAGGTGAAGATCGTTCCGCCGCCCGTACTCGCGCTCCTGAAGGTCATCTCCTACATGGACAGGCCGTACATCCGCGAGAAGGACCTGGGCGACCTCGTCAGCCTCATGCTCCGGTACGAGGAAAATGGGGATCGCAGGTTCGGCGACGCGGTGCTCGACGCCGGCGTGCTCTTCGACGAGGCCGGCGCCTACCTCCTCGGTCGGGACCGCGCGCGCTCTGCGCCGCCGAAGACGAGGTGGAGGTCCTGGAGCGCTTCCTGCGGCATGTCACCGACCCGGATTTCGTGCTGCAGCCCGCGCTCGCCCGGCTCGCCGGCATCCGGGGCGACGATCCGGACGCTGCCTTCGCACGACTCGCCGGAGCGCTCGCAAGCGGGTTCCACTCGAGCCCCAGGGCGCGGCCCTGACGACTCGGCCGCTTCGCCAAGGCCGACGCCTGGCACTCACCCCAGCCTGATCGTGTCCTCCACGACGGTGCCGTCCAGGCCGCCCTCGAGCTCGAGGCGGGCGCGGACCTTCAGGGTCTCGGTGCCGGAAAGCTTCCCGGATGCGACCGCGTCCCGGACCGCCTTCTCGATCTCCCGCTGCGCGGTCACCCCGAACCGCTTGAGGAACTTCCGGATGTCCTGGTTGAAGACCTCTTCGTTCATCGTCGTCCTCCTCCGATCGGCCGCCCCGCCCGAGGCGGCCGGGACCGGCGCACGCCGGCCGGGTGTCGGCTCCAGCGCCGCAGCGGGACGTCGGTCTCGAGGCAGATCGTCTCGTCGACGCTCGGCACGACCTCTGCGAGAACGCGTCTCCGGCTGATGGCCCACGCGCGGGGTCGTCGTCCGAACAGTCTGCCGTAGGGAACCCGCGGCGTCGAGGGGCCCGCGCGTAGCCGGCCGGGACCGCTCCGAGGGCTCGCTCGTCGTCGACTCGACGCACGGCGGGGCTCCTGCAGGAGCGGGCGGGGAGGCGCGGCCGCCCGCCTCGAGATAAATCACAGTTCTATTTACCTTGACAGTCGCGTACGACACACGGTATACCGTCCACCAGACTTCCACGGCGCTTACACGGATTCGGCACCGGAGGGCACGGATGGACTTCTCGCTGACGCCCGAGCAGGCGGGGCTGGTTGCGCGGGCCCGGGAGGCGAGCCGGGAGTTCCCGGCGCGCGCGCGGGCCTACGACGCGGCCGCCGCCTTCCCGCGGGAGAACTTCGACGACCTCGAGCGGGCGGGGCTCCTCGCCCTGACGGTCCCGAAGGAGTACGGCGGGCTCGGGTACTGGCAGCCGGGGCGCTTCCTCGCCTACTACCTGGTCATCGAGGAGATCGCCCGGCGCTGCAGCTCGACCGCGCAGCTCCTCCAGGTGCACTCGCACGCGGTCGGCATGATCGCCGGCATGGGGTCGCCGGCGCAGAAGGCGCGCTACCTCCCGGAGGTCGTGAAGAAGGGGGCCCTCTTCGCCTCCTGCGGCAGCGAGGCATCGGTGCGGCAGAAGGGGCCGGAGGGGTTCGACGCGGTCCTCAGACCCTCCGGCAGCGGGTACACGCTCTCGGGCTACAAGGGCTTCGCCTCGCTCGCGGGCGCGGCCGACTACTACGTGATCTGGGCGCTGGCGGAGGGGACCCGCCGCATGGCCGACGGCCTCGTCATGGTCGTGGTCCCGAAGGGGGCGCCCGGCGTGCGGCTCGAGAACGACTGGGACACGCTCGGCATGCGTCCCACGGTGAGCTGGAGCATTCACCTCGACGGCGTGCCGGTCGAGAAGGAGCAGGTGATCGGCCAGCCGGGCGACTGGGTGCAGAAGGACGCGCGCACCTTCACGCTCGCCTTCGCGGCCAACCACCTCGGGACGGCCCAGGGCGTCCACGATCTCGTCCTCGACTTCGTCCGGGTGCGCGAGGACCTCAAGGCGAACCCGGTGGTCCAGTGCCAGCTCGCCGAGGCCGACACGCTCCTGGCCTCCTCGCGGGCGCTCCTCCACTACGCGGCGTGGCTCTGGGAGCAGGGACGGGGCGACGAGGCGGAGCTGGCCTCGATGCGGGCGCTCCACCAGACGAAGCGGACGGCGCTCACGGTGACCTCGCGCGCCTTCGACATCTGCGGCGCGCGGACCACCTTCCGGAGCTTCCCGGCGCCGCTCGAGCTCGCCTTCCGGGACGTCCGGACCTTCACGCTCCACTTCCGCGAGGACCGGCTCCTCCAGATGCTCGCGCAGGCGATCCTCGGGGCGCCGTTCCACTCCAAGCAGAAGTACGGGCCGAAGCTCGAGCCCGTCCAGATGCACGCCTGAGCGTCCCACGGACGACTGACGAGGTGCCGACGATGAGCTATCCGATCGTCACCGCCGTCGCAAACGTCCTGGCGCACTCGCCAGGTCTCGTCCGGTACGGCTCCCGGACCTCGCGCGACCTCGCGCGTGATCCCGCGCTCGTTGCCACCATTGCTCCCCATCTGCGCACCTATCCGGAGGCCGTGGGCTACGGGCCGACGCAGGTCTACATCGGCAACGCCGACCCCGAGGCTCTGCGTACCGCATCCCGCCCGTGGTTCGCGACGCCCGATCCGACCGCACGGTCCGATGGAGCGTTCGGCGAGGTGATCGGCGAGGCGGAGCTACTCGGGCTCCTGAAGCTCTGCGACCGCGCCCGGCTGGTGCAGCTCGACGAGGCGACGCTCGCGCGTGCACGCGACGGGCTGGTCGCCCGGGCGCTGGCTTCCACGGAGGAGTTCCACGCGCTGGCCCCGTCACCCGAGGCCGGCATTGCTCGGGCAGTGGGAAGCGGGGAAGCGCTCCCGCTCGTCCTCGACGACAAGGTCGTCGGCGCGGTGGCTCGCGGGCACGAGGAGGACGAGGCACTGACCGCCGGCGTCCTGCTGGAGAACCTCGTCGCAAAGGCCACCGGCGTGCTGGCGCTGCGGCGGCTCTTCGCACAGCTCGAAGGGCGCCTCGCGCCCGGCGACCTCGATTTCGTGCTCGCCGGCTCCGAAGAAGCGGTGGGTGACCGCTACCAGCGCGGTGGAGGAAATCTGGCCAAGGCGATCGCCGAGCAAGTTGGCGTGAAGCGGGCGTCCGGGTTCGACATCAAAGCGTTCTGTGCTTCGACGCTCTACGGCGTCTTCAACGCCGCCGCGTTGATCCAGGCAGGCGTCTTCTCCCGCGTGGCGGTCGTGGCGGGAGGATCACTCGCCAAGCTGGGGATGAAGTACCGGGCGCACGTTGCCAGAGGGATGCCGATCCTCGAGGATGTCGTCGCCGGGATCGCCATCCTCGTCGAGGACGCCAGGAGTGGTAAGGACCGGGGGCCGGCGATTCGCCTCGACACGGTCGGCTTTCACGGAGCCGGCGCCGAATCCTCCCAGCAGGCTGTGATCGAGGCGCTGGTGCTGGGGCCGCTCGCGAAGGCCGGATACCGACTGACCGACGTCGACCGCTACGCGACCGAGATGCACAACCCGGAGATCACCGAGCCGGCCGGCAGCGGCGACGTCCCGCTCGGCAACTACCGGCTGATCGCCGCGCTGGGCGCCATGCGTGGGCACATCCCGAGGGATGGCATCCAGGATTTCATCGTCCGGTACGGCCTGCCGGGCTATGCGCCGACCCAGGGCCACATCGCCTCGGCCGTCTGCTACCTCGGCCACGCCGTGCAGTCCATGCGGGCGGGGAACGTCGGCCGGGTCCTCTTCATGGCGAAGGGGAGCCTCTTCCTCGGGCGCATGACGCAGTTGTCCGACGGTGTTTCGTTCCTCGTGACAACCTGACTGGAGGGGACGATGAATCTCAAGGGGAAGCGAGTTCTGGCCCTCGGCGAGCGAGACGGCGTCAACGGCGCCGCGATCGAGGCCTGCGTGCGCAGCGCCGGCGCCGATGTCCTCTACGTGGAGACCCAGTGCTTCGTGTGAACTGCCGCGGGCGCCATGGACCTTGAGGGTCAAGGTCGAATCAGGCAGGTCGTCGAGCAGGCCGGTACCGACGACGTCGTCGCCGTCCTCGGCGCCAACTCGCCGTCGGCGGTCGAGATGACGGCGCTCACGCTGAAGAGCGGCGACCCGAGCTACGCCGGGCCGCTGGCGGGCGTGGCGCTCGGGATCCCGTCGTTCCACGTGCTCGAGCCCGAGATCACCCGGCAGATCGATCCGGAAGTCTACGAGCGTGAGCTGGCGCTTCCCGCGATGGCGATGGACGCGGAGGCGCTCATCGAGCCGGTCAAGGCCGTTCGGGAGGCGCCGTGATGCGACTCGAGCTAGCCCGCCACGTCGTGCAGTCGCTGGAGTTCGGCAGGCGGACGGCATTCGAGGACGGACGGCTTGTCGTGGATCGAGACGAGATCCGCGCGCTCGTCCTCGGCGACCCGAACGTCCGCTCGGTCGAGATCGAGATCGTTCGTCCGGGCGACCGCGTGCGCATCGTGCACTGCATGGACGTCGTGGAGCCGCGGGCGAAGGCGTCCGGCTCGGGCGAGGTCTTCCCGGGCTTCCTCGGCCCACCGGTTACGGTCGGGAGCGGCCGCACGGTCGTCCTGACCGGTGTCGCGATCGTCTCGACCGGGACCTGGCCCGAGCTGACCGACCCCTGGTGGAGCAACCGGGAGGCGATCATCGACATGGGCGGCTCGGCATCGCGGTACTCGCCATACTCCCGGACACGGAATCTGGTGCTCTCCTTTCGAACGGCGGCCGGGCTTACGCCGGCGCAGCAGGACCACGCCATCCGGGTCGCCACGTTGCGAGTGGCACGTCACCTGGCGCTCACCGCCCGCGATCGGTCGCCTGACGAGGTCGAAACGTGCGAGCTCGGCCAGGCGCGCGGCGGATTGCCGCGCGTGGCATACATCTGCCACCTGGGCTCGCTCGGCGCGCTCTACAACACCTATCTCTACGGTCACTCGGTGGCCGGCACGCTTCCGACGCTGATCCACCCCAACGAGCTGTTCGACGGCGCCGTGGTGAACGGGCATCATCGCCTCGCTTCCGAGCGACATCCCACGTACGACCACCAGAACTCTCCGGTGGCAACGGAGCTGATGCAACGGCATGGCCGGGACCTGAACTTCGTGGGCGTCATCCTCATGCGCAGCCT
The DNA here is from genome assembly GCA_036381125.1 of Thermodesulfobacteriota bacterium. GTDB lineage: Bacteria > DASVDK01 > DASVDK01 > DASVDK01 > DASVDK01 > DASVDK01. Next base: position 22,568 of record DASVDK010000198.1, read on the forward strand.
CGCCGAGCTACCGGAGGAGAAGGAACGGCTCGCGAGCTACACGGCGAAACTCGCGAAGCTCCTCGGGGCCGAAGCGGCCGTCATCACGCGGCAGGGCGGCGGGCACGCCATCTTCGACCTGATGACGACGTGTCAGCGCTGCGAGCAGGTCGGGATCAAGACGGCTCTGCTCGTAAACGAGATGGCCGGCCACGCGGGGACCGACGTGAGCATGATCGACTTCGTGCCGGAGGCCGATCTGATGGTCAGTGCCGGCAACCACGAAGCGCTCATCGACCTGCCGGCCCTGGATCGTGCCGTCGGGGGCGATGTGCTGCTCGGCATGCCCGGCCGGGCGGTCGATGCGAGGCGCCTGCAACTGCGCTGGGTGTTCGGGGCGAACAGCCAGCTCGGCGTCGGCTGTCTGACGGCCCGGGCCCGGTGAGGGGGCTCTCGATGACGATACGTGTCGTTCACTACCTGAACCAGTTCTTCGCAGGTCGTGGGGGCGAGAGCCAGGCGGACTGCGGGATCGAGGTACGAGAAGGCGAAGTCGGCCCCGGACAGCTCATCGGTCGGCACCTCGGGAACTCGGGGCGGATCGTTGCCACGGTGTCGTACGGTGACAACGCCTTCCACGTCGACCCGGAACGCTCCGCGGCCGAGGTGGTGAACGCGATTGCCCGGTGCCGCCCGGACGTCGTCGTCGCAGGCCCGGCTTTCGAGGCTGGCCGCTACGGACTTGCATGCGGCTACGTCTGCCGAGCCGTTCAAGAGCGGCTCGGCATCCCGGCTCTGGCTGCCATGGCCCCCGAGAACCCCGCGGTCGAGCAGTTCCGGCGCGACGTCTACATCATCCCGACGGGTCGTTCTGCGATCGACATGGCCCACGCGGCCCCGCCACTCGCGGCCTTTGCCGTGCGCCTGGCTTCGGGTGCGGAGATCGGCGCCCCTGAGCAGGAGGGCTACCTCCCCAGGGGCCGGCGTGAGAATGTCTTCGTGGAGCGCAGGGCGGCGGCGCGCATCGTGGACCTGCTGCTTCAGAAGGTTCGCGGCGAGATCTACCAGACCGAGATACCGGCCCCGGCGTTCGATCGCGTGCCGCCCGCGCCGGCGGTTCAACGGATCGAGGCGGCGACGGTTGCACTGGTGACGGAGGGGGGTCTCGTGCCGAAGGGCAACCCCGACCGCATCGAGTCGACCCGACCGACCCGCTGGGGCAGCTACGACATCAGCGGACTGCCCGGCCTGCCGGCCGGGGACTTCCTGAGCATCCACGCCGGGTGGGCGCCGGAGACGGTCAACGAGAACCCGAACCGAATGGTACCGCTCGACATCGCGCGGGAGCTGGTCAGGGAGGGCCGAATCGGTGCGCTGCACGAACGGGTCTACGTTGCCGTCGGCAGCAGCTGCACGATCGAGAACGCGCAGCGGTTCGGCCGCGAGATCGCCGGGCGGCTCAGGTCCGCCGGCGTCCAGGCGGCGATCCTGACGGCGACCTGAGGGACGGGCACACGTTGCGGGGCAACGTTGGCGAAGGAGATCGAACGGGTCGGCATTCCGACGGCGCTTTTCACGCCGCTGGTCCCACTCGCCCTCATGGTCGGTGCCAACCGCATCGTTCCGGGTAAGGCCGTCACGCATCCGATTGGCGATCCTGCGTTGCCGCCCGACGAGGAGACGGCGTATCGCCGGCAGCTCCTCGAGCGCGGCCTACGGGCAATCCGGTCGCCGATCACGGAACAGACGGTCTTCTAGAGGTCCATCGACAGGAGGATCAGGCAATGCGTTATGTCGCCTGGCTCATCGTGGCTACCCTCCTCGCCGGCCTCGCGCCGAGCCCGGCTCCCATCGCTGGCGCCGCGCCGAAGGAAGTCGTCTTCATGTCCTGGGCTGCCGACTACGAGAAGAAGATCCCTGCGCTGATCGGCCCGGGCTTCGAAAAGGAGACCGGTTACAAGCTTGTCTATGTTGCGGCCACGAACTCGGCGGAGATCGTCGCGCGGGTCAAGGCGCAGGCGAGCGACCCACAGATCGACGTGATCTTCTCGGACGAGGGGCCGCAGCTGCTCGCCAGGGAGTTGTGGCAGCCGATCGACGCGAAGTACCTGACGAACATGAACCAGATGTACGACCTGGCCAGGGTGGACGGCAACCGCCGTGTGAGGCCCTTCGGCAGCGCCGTGGTGATCCTCTACAACACGGCCGTCTTCCGGGAGAAGGGCTGGGCGGCGCCGACATCCTGGAACGATCTCTGGGATCCAAAGTACAAGGGGCATGTCATCCTGCCCGAGGGGACGAGTCCGTACGCCTACGGCTTGACCGTCGTTGCCGCGGAACTCCACGGGGGCAGCGAGAGCAACCTCGGACCAGGGTGGGAGCGGATGAAGCAGCTTGCGCCCAGCGTGCGACTCTTTACGACCGGCTCCGCGCGCCTGGGTGATCTCTTCCGCCAGGGAACGGCGTGGCTCGCGGTGCACTCGGAAGGCGCAGCCATGCGCCTCCGCAACGCCGGCCTGCCGGTCGGGACCGCCTATCCCAGGGAGGGGGCCATCTTCGCGCCGGCGTCCGTCGCCGTCGTGAAAGGGGGGCCGAACCCCGACGGCGCGCAACAGCTCGTCAACTACCTCATGAAGCCCGAGGTCCAGAGGGTATGGTCCGAGAACTTCGGCTGGGCGCCGCTCAACCGGAACACCGTGCTCCCGGCCGAACTTGCCGCTCAGTTGAGCTACGGGCCGGAGCGGGTGGCGAGTCTCAAGGCGCTTGACGGGGAGCGGTACAGTGAGTTCCTTTCAGAATTCATCGAGCGCTGGAATCGAGACGTCCTCTCCCAGTGACGTGGGAGTGCCCGGGCTCGCCATCTCCAGGCTCTGCAAGCGCTACGGGCCCCACACGGTTCTGGACGACGTGTCGCTGACGGTGCGGGCGGGTGAGTGCCTCTCGCTCGTCGGGCCGTCGGGCTGCGGGAAGACGACGCTGCTCAACTGCATCGCCGGCTACGTCCGGCCGGATGGCGGCTCCATTGCCCTGGCAGGACGGCCGATCGACGACGTGCCCGAGCACCGTCGCGACACGGCGATGGTGTTCCAGAGCTACGCCCTCTTTCCGCACATGGACACGTTCGAGAACGTCGCGTTCGGTCTGCGGATGCGCAAGGTTCCGAAGGACGAGATTCGTCGGCGGGTCCTTGCCGCCCTGCAGATGGTTCGCCTCGAAGGCAGGGAGAGAAGCTACCCGAACCAGTTGTCCGGCGGCCAGCAGCAGCGCGTCGCGCTCGCCCGAGCCCTCGTGCTCGAGCCCAAGGTGCTGCTGCTCGACGAGCCGCTGTCGAACCTCGACGCGCGGCTTCGCGAAGCGATGCGCTTCGAGCTACGCGAGCTCCAGCAGAAGATCCGCATCACCGCGATCTTCGTCACCCACGACATCCAGGAGGCATTCGTCCTCTCGGACCGCGTGGCGGTCATGAGCGCCGGTCGGATCGAGCAGGTCGGCACGGCGGCGGAGATCTACGAGCAGGCGGCGACCGAGTTCGTCGTCACCTTCGTCGGGCCCTCGAACGCGTTCGCCGGCAAGGTAGCCGCGCTGGCGAACGGCACCGCCGACGTCCTCGCCGACGGTCTCCGCATTCGTGTTCCGCGCGACGCCCGCGTGACCCCTGGCGCCGGGGTGAGCGTCTACGTCCGTCCGGAGCGAATCTCGCTCACCGATCGGCCGACCCGACCGAACTCCTTCCCCGGGCGGATCGAGCGAATCGCCTACCTCGGCGGTTGGATCGACTACCTCGTGCGCGTCGAAGGCCACCTGGTCCGCGTGCAGACGGTGAACCACGGGAAGCCCATCGCGGTCGGTGCTGCGGTGCGTATCGAGTGGGAGGTCTCGGACGGCATCTGTCACCTCGATCGACAATCAACCGAACGATCGGCTACGCCCCGATGACCACGCTGCGAAGTCTTGTCACGACCAACGTATTCACCTCGGCGAGCCTGGTCGGACGGCGACACGACCTGACGCCCGTAGTCCTGGTCCTTCCGGCAATCGCCGTCCTCGCCGCACTCTTCGTCCTGCCGCTCGCGTCCGCCTTCGTGATGAGCTTTCACCAGCACCATCCGGTGCTCGGCCTCCGGACCGAGGTCTTCACGCTCGCAAACTACGCCAGGCTCGGCGATTCGTACCACCTGGGCGTGTTCCTCAGGACGATCAAGATCAGCGGGCTCGTGACGGCGATCTGTTTGATCGTCGGGTATCCAATCGCGTATTTCTGCTCGACGTTACCCCGTCGTGCACAGGCCGTCGTCATCCTCGGGTATCTCTCGCCCTGGCTCGTCAGCGTGGTGATCAAGGCGTACGGCTGGATGGTGCTCCTGGCAGAGAACGGTATCGTCAACGGCCTGCTGCTTCGCCTCGGCCTGGTGGACGAGCCGATCCGGTTTCTCTATTCGGAGTTTGCGATCGCGCTCGGACTGGCTCATGCGTACCTGGTGTTTGCAATCCTCCCGATCTTCACGTCGCTCGTCGCCATTGACCGGAGACTCCTTCAGGCGGCCCGCAATCTCGGCGGAACACGGCTACAGGTCTTTCGGAGCGTCGTGCTCCCGCTCAGCCTGCCGGGCGTGGTTGCGGGCACCCTGCTCGTGTTCACCCTCACGATGGCGGCCTTTGCAACCCCTGCGCTTCTCGGGGGCGGTCGAGTCAAGGTGGTCTCCTATCTTGCATACGAGCAGGCGCTCCACCTGTTGAACTGGCCGCTCGCGGCGGCGATCGGCTTCGTCCTCATGCTCGTCACCGGTCTCGTCGTGTTCTCGTACCAGCGAATGAGCAGCCGCTTGCTGCGCGGCGTGGCGGGATAACGGGATGGCAGCGAAGGCTCCACGCGCAACGACCTCGTGGCGGCAGTACATGTCACCACTGGCCATCTTCAACTGGTTGGTCTTGCTGGCGGTCCTCGCGCCGCTGCTCGTGGTCGCGTACGTGTCGTTCACGCCGTCGAATTTCCTCGAATTGCCAGCGCCGACGCAACTCTCGCTCCGCTGGTACGGCGAGATCTTTCGGCGCGGCGGTTTCGTCGACGCTTTCGCGACGAGCGTCGTACTCGGCCTGACGGCCACTGCGGTGTCGGTGACGATCGGCACACTGGCTGCGTACGCGATCAGCCGCTATCAGTTTCCCGGCCGCGAGCTGATCGATACGCTCGTGATGGCGCCTTTGATGGTGCCGGGAGTCATTCTCGGCCTGTTCTTGCTGATCTTCCTGGTGAACCTGCGCATGACGGGCAGCTTTCTCGGCCTTCTGGCTGCGCACGTGCTCCTGACCGTGCCGTACGCGGCCCGGACGGTTCGCGCGAGCCTCCGCGACGTCGACAGGAGCCTCGAGCGGGCGGCCCGAAACCTCGGCGCGCCGGGGTGGCGCGCGTTCGTCCTGGTGACGCTTCCCCTGATCAAGCCGGGCGTTCTGGCAGGGGCGATCTTCGCCTTCCTGATGTCCTTCGACAACCTGACGGTCTCGATCTTTCTCACCGATCGCCGGTTGATGACGCTCCCGGTCCGCATGTATCACTACATCGTCGACATCACCGATCCCGTGATCGCTGCGGTGTCGACAATCCTTCTCGTTGTGTCGCTCGTGCTCGTGCTGTTTCTCGAGCGACTGTTCGGCTTGAAGAGACTCTTCGAGGCCTAGGGAAATGAGGATGGGACAGGTCAGCCTGTGGAATGGGGAGACGAGGCCGATTGCGGCCGCCGTCGACCGCTCGCGCGTCGTCTCGTTCCTCTCGGAGACGGCCCGCATCAAGAGCTACAGCGGCGACGAGCGGGACATCGCCCGCTTCATGGCCGAGCGGATGCGCGGCCTCGGCCTCGAGGTGGCGCTCCAGGAGGTCCGCCCGAACCGCTTCAACGCGATCGGCGTCTGGCGGGGGGCCGGGGGCGGGCCTTCCTTCATGTTCAACGGGCACATGGACACGAACCCGGCCGGCATGGGGTGGACGAAGGACCCGCTCGGCGGGGTGGTCGACCGCCGCTTCGTCTACGGCATCGGCGTCTCGAACATGAAGGCCGCCAACGCGGCGGCCTTCCACGCGGTCGAGGCGCTCAAGGCCTCGGGCTTCGTGCCGGCGGGGGACCTGATCCTCGCCTACGTCGTCGGCGAACTGCAGGGCGGCATCGGGACGTTGAAGCTCATCGAGAGCGGCGTCCGGGCCGACGCGTTCGTCGTCGGCGAGCCGACCGACCTCTCGGCCGTCACCTGCCACGCGGCGAGCTTCGTCTTCCGCATCCACACCTTCGGCAAGACGCGCCACCTCTCGAAGCGCGAGGAGGGGGTGGATGCGATCGAGAAGATGCTGAAGGTCCTCGCACGGCTCAAGCGGATGACCTTCAACGGCGCGAAGACCGCGCGCGACCGGGGGATCAACCGGATCAATGTCGGCGTCATGCGCGCGGGGGTGTCGCGCGAGTACCACGAGTGGCGGGCGGCGCAGCTCGCCGACGTGTGCACGATCAAGGCGGCGGGGCGGATCGCCCCGGGCCAGACGCTCGAGGGGGCGATGGCCGACCTGCGGCGGATGCTCCGCGACCTCGGCCGAGAGGACCGGGACTTTCGCGCCGAGGTGGAGCTGGTCGACGACGAGCGGGTCTACATGCCCCCCTTCGAGGTCGACCCGTCGGCCCCGGTCGTCCGGGCGCTCGCGGCGGCCCACCGCGAGGTCACGGGGACGAGGCCGAAGATCGGGGCGGTGGCGCCCTACAAGTTCTACGGCTCGGACGCGGCGCACCTCGCGCAGGCCGGCATGCAGGGCCTCGTCTACGGCCCGGGGGGCAAGTACAACACGATGCCCGACGAGCGGGTCGACATCGCGGACCTCGTGAACGCGGCGAAGGTCTACGCGCTCACGATGGCCCGGATGACGGCCCCGGGCGCCCTGGCGCGGTAGGCCGCCATGACGGTGGGCCGCATCGTCAGACCGGAGCCGATGTCGCGGCAGGTCTGCCGCGAGATCCGCGAGGCGATTCTCAGGGGCCGCATCCCGCCCGGTCAGCAGCTCGTCGAGGCGGAGCTGGCCAGGAGCCTCGGCACGAGCCGCACGCCGGTCCGCGAGGCGATCCTCTTCCTCCAGGCCGAGGGGCTCGTCGAGCCGCTCGCGGGCGGCGGCGTCGCCGTCAAGGACATCCGGCGGGAGCTCGAGGACATCGTCGGCGTCCGCGAGGCGCTCGAGGTGTACGCCGTGCGGCGCGCGGTCGAGCGGATCGGACCGGAGGCGATCGCGAGGCTCGAGGCGAACTGCGACGAGTTCGGCGCCCTGCCGCTCAAGGCGGTCGAGCGGCGGGCGCGCCTCAACCGGGAGTTCCACGAGACGCTCGTCGGCGCCTCCGGCAACGCGCGGCTCCTCAAGATCCTGAGCGACCACCACGAGTACTTCCTCGTGGCCTCCCGCCTCTACGACGAGGAGACGGTGCGCCGCTCGGCCCCGGAGCACCGGGAGATCCTCGAGGCGGTCAAGGCGAGGGACGCCGCCCGGGCCGAGGCGCTGCTGCGCGCGCACATCACCGGCGCGGCGGCGTCGATCATCGACGGGGCCGGCCGGCCGGCCGGCGGCAGGCGGGAGAGGATGGGCTGATGCTGATCCGCTGCGAACTCCTCATCGACGGCGTCTCGACGGAGCCGAAGCGCCGGGCCTCCGTCCGGGTCGAGGGGGCGAACATCGCCGCCGTGGGCGAGGACCTCGCGCCGGCCCCGGGCGAGCCGGTCCTCGACCTCGGCGGGTGCACGGTGGTGCCCGGCTTCGTCGACTGCCACGACCATCTCGGCTTCGACGCGGGCGAGCCGAAGGACCGGCTCACCGCCGAGCCCAACGAGTGGGTCATGGCGAAGATGGCGGCGCGCGCCCGATGGGCCCTCGAGGCGGGCGTGACGACGCTGCGCGACATGGGGGAGAAGAACCACGTCGACCTCCTCGCGCGCAGGGCGATCGCCGAGGGGCTCTTCCCCGGGCCGCGGCTCCTGGTGGCCGGCCGGAGCATGACGATGACCGGCGGGACGCAGAGCTGGTTCGAGGGGACCGAGGTGGACGGTCCCGAGGAGATCCGCAAGCACGTCCGCCGCGAGGTGAAGGCCGGCGTCGACGTCCTCAAGATGTTCGCCACCGGCAGCGCGGCGACGCTCCGCGTCGACATGCAGCTCCCCTGCTTCACGAAGACCGACATGACGGTGGCGGCCGAGGAGGCGCACCGCGCCGGCAAGCGGCTCGGGGTCCACGCGCACAGCCCCATCGCGGTGCGCTGGGCGGTCGAGGCGGGCGCGGACACGATCGAGCACGGCGTCTTCCTCGACGAGGAGGTCCTCGCCCTCATGGCCGAGCGCCGGGTGCCGCTGATCCTCACGTCCGGGTACTTCCAGGCGGCTGCGGCGCGGACGGACGTCCCCGAGTACATGCGCGACCGGTCGAAGGCGGCGCTCGACCGCTACCTCCGGACGATGGCCGCAGCGCGGCGGCTCGGCGTGCCGGTCGCGGTCGGCACGGACGAGAACCACGGCCGGATCGACATGGAACTCGCCTTCATGGTGAAGGCCGGCTACACGCCGCTCGAGGCGCTCCGGGCGGCGACGGCCGCCGGCGCGGCGGCGTGCGGCCTCGCGGACCGGACGGGCGCGGTCAGACCCGGCCTCGCGGCCGACCTGGTGGCGCTCGCGGAGAACCCCCTCGAGCGGGTGGAGGCGGTGGCCCGGGTCGTCCTCGTGATGAAGGACGGGGTCACCTGCGTCGACCGGACGCGGTCGGCAGGGAAGTGAAGGAGAGGACGATATGCGACGACTCGTCCAGGGTGCGCTCGCGGGGCTGGTCGGCCTCGCGCTCGCCGCCGGCGCGGTCCGCCCGGCGGGGGCGGCGACGGAGATCGTGTTCCTCAGCTGGGGCGGTCTCTACCACGACATCTTCCGGCCGGTGGCCGACGACTTCGAGAAGGAGACCGGCATCAAGGTGACCTTCGCCGTGCAGTCCGGCGCGAAGGACGGCCTCAACAAGCTCATGGCTCAGCGCAACAACCCGCAGGTCGACGTCTGGGCCTCGATCGAGGGGACCGCCAGGGCGGCGGCCGAGGCGGGGCTCCTCTCGGAGCTGCGGGTCGAGCAGATCCCGAACCTCGCGGCGATCCCGAAGCAGTACCTGACGCCGACGGCGGCCGCCATCTGGCTCTCGCCGAGGGGGATCTTCTACCGGAAGGACCTCGTCCCGTTCGAGATCACGAAGTGGGAGGACCTCTGGGACCCGCGCCTCGAGGGGAAGGTCGGCACGAGCTTCGTCCTCGACACGGGGAACTTCCTCGTCATGGCGGCCCTCATCAACGGGGGGAGCGAGACGAACGTCGAGCCCGGCTTCGAGAAGATGAAGCAGCTCAAGCCGAACCTCGCGCTCTTCTACAAGACCGACCCCGAGTCGATCAAGTTCCTCGAGGCGGGGGAGATCGCGGTGGCCGGGTGGGGGATCCTGCCGAACGTGTACCGGCACCTCGGCCCCGGCTCGAAGTATCGGTTCGTGATGCCGGCGAAGCCCCAGTTCCTCGCCAACATCCCGGTCTCGATCGTCAAGGGCCGCGGCGCCGAGCAGGAGGCGGCCGCGCAGAAGTTCGTGAACTTCCTCCTGTCGAAGGGGGCGCAGGAGAAGATGGTGGCGGTCGCCGGGACGATCCCGGTCAACCCGGCCGCGAAGCCCCCCGACACCATCAAGGACATGATCCCGCCCCTCGAGCACGTCTACCAGGTCGACTGGGGCGTGGTGAACGCGAACTACAGCCGATGGGAAGACCGCTGGAATCGCGAGGTCCAGACCCGCTGATGGCCCCGGGAGCGGCCATGGGGACGGCGCCGGCGCGCCGTCCCCGCGGCCGGATGGGGCGGGCCGCCCTCCTCGCGGCCCCCGGCGTGGCGATCGTCCTCGCCTTCCTCGCCTGCCTCGCGGCGATGGTCTACTACAGCGTCCGCCCGAGCCTCGGGATGGCCCGCGTGGGCGACGGGCTGACGCTCGAGAACTACGCGCGCTTCCTCGGGGACGCCTACTACCTCGGCTACCTCTGGCGCTCGATCCGTGCCGCGGCCGTGAGCACGGTCGTCGCGGCGGTCCTCGGCTTCGCCGTCGCCTACTACATGAGCCGCTCGGGGCCGGTGGTCCGCCTCGTGACGAGCCTCGTGCTCGTCGTCCAGTTCTTCACGGCGTACGTCGTGCGGACGTACGCGCTCATGCTGATCCTCGGGCGCAACGGGGTCGTGAACCGGACGCTCCTGGCCCTGGGGCTCGTCGAGACGCCCTTGCCGCTCATGTACAACGAGCTCGGCGTCGTGATCGGCCTCGTGCTGGTCTCGATCCCGTTCATGGTCTTCCCGGTCTACTCGAGCCTGCTCGCGATCGAGGCGAACCTCGACGCCGCGGCCGAGTCGCTCGGGGCCGGGCCGCTCAGGCGCTTCTGGACCGTCACGGTGCCGCTCGCCCTGCCGGGCGTCGCGGCCGGGACGGTCGTCGTCTTCCTCTTCACGCTCACGGCCTACGTGATCCCCGGGCTCCTCGGCGGCGGCTACTTCGACATGATCGCCAACCTGATCTACGACAAGGCCATGGGGGCGCAGGACTACCCCTTCGCGGCCGCGTCGGCCATGGTGACCCTCGTCGTGACGGCGACGCTCGTCTACGGCCTCCAGCGCGCCTTCGCCGCGCGGATCCGGGGCGCCTGATGGCCCACCGGGTCGTCCGCCGCCACCCGGTCGCCGCGCCCGTGGCGCTGCTCGTCCTGGCCGTGCTCTGCCTGCCGCTCGTCGTGATGATCGGCGCGTCCTTCAACCCCGGCACCGAGCAGGTGTTCCCGCCGCGCGGCCTCTCGCTCCGGTGGTACGCCAACATCCTCGATCGGGACGGCTTCCTCCGGTCCTTCCAGCTCAGCGTGGCGCTCGGCCTCCTCTCGGCCCAGGTGAGCGTCGCGGCCGGCACCCTGGCCGCGCTGGCCCTCGTCCGCTACCGCTTCCCGGGGCGAGACGCGCTCCTGACGCTGCTCCTCTCGCCGCTCATCGTGCCGGGTGTCGTCATCGGCATGGCGTTCCTCGTCTCCTTCGCCGCGCTCGGCGTCTTCCGCTCGTTCCCGAGCCTGTTCGTCCTGCACGTCGTCATCACGCTTCCCTACGCCGTGCGCGTCGTCGTCGGGAGCCTGACCCGCTTCAAGGTCTCCCTCGAGGAGGCGGCGCGGGTGCTCGGGGCCCCGCCGTGGCGGGCCTTCCTCACGGTGACGCTGCCGGTCATCCGCACCGGGATGGTGGCGGCCGCGATCTTCGCGTTCGTCACGTCGTTCGACAACTTCACGGCGAGCCAGTTCCTCGTCTGGGACCGGAGCACGCTGCCGGTCGAGATCTACAGCTACGTGCGGACCGAGAACGACCCGACGGTGGCCGCTCTCTGCGCGCTGCTCGTCGCCGGGGTCTCCGTGGTCGTGGTCGTCCTCGACCGGTACGTGGGGATCGAGGCGTTCACGGGGCGCTAGAGGAGGCGATGGACGGGGTACGGATCGAGATCGAGGACCTCGGGGTCCGGTACCGAGACGTCCAGGCGGTCAGGGGCGTGTCGCTCGTCGTGGAGCCGTCGGAGTTCGTGGCGCTCCTGGGGCCCAGCGGCTGCGGCAAGACCAGCCTCCTCAGGGCGATCGCCGGGTTCGTCGACTACGACGGGGAGATCCGGATCGGCGGGCGGGTCGTCGACGGCGTGCCGGCCCACCGGCGCGGCGTCGGCATGGTCTTCCAGGACTACGCCCTCTTCCCGCACAGGACCGTCCGGGAGAACATCGGCTACGGCCTCGCCATGCGCCGCACGCCGCGGGCCGAGGCCGTCGCGCGGGTGGACGAGATGGTCCGCCTCCTCAAGCTCCAGGGCCTCGAGGGGCGCTACCCGGGCCAGCTATCGGGCGGGCAGCAGCAGCGCGTCGCCCTGGCGCGGGCCATCGCGGTCAACCCGGCGGTGCTCCTGCTCGACGAGCCGCTCGGCGCCCTCGACCGGAAGCTGCGCGAGGAGATGCAGGTGGAGCTGCGCCAGCTCCAGAAGCGGGTCGGCATCACCGCGGTCTTCGTGACGCACGACCAGGAGGAGGCGCTCGCCCTCGCCGACCGGATCGCCGTCATGAACGGCGGACGGATCGAGCAGGTGGCCGGACCGGTGGAGCTCTACGAGCGCCCGGTGAACCGGTTCGTGGCCGACTTCATCGGCCGGTCGAACCTCCTCGCCGCGACGGTCGTCGAAGCCGACGGACGGCGCGCGGTCTGCCGCGTCGGGGAGGCGGACCGCATCGTCCTCGTGGCCGACGGCGCGTGGACCCCCCTCGCGCCGGGCCGGACGCTGACCCTCGCGGCGCGCCCCGAGAAGCTCGCCCTCGCCCTCCCGCAGGAGGCGCCCGCCGGTCGCAACGCCCTCCACGGCGTCATCGAGCACGTCACCTATCTCGGGATGATCACCGAGGTGCGCGTCCGCCTGGCGACCGGCGACATCCTCGACGTCGTCGAGCAGAACTCCACCGCCGACGGCCGCCGCGCCGCCCGGCACGTGGGCGACCGGGTGGCCGTGCACTGGAACCCGGCCGACACGGTCGTCGTTGATTGACTCGCCCCGATCAGGCTCGTCCCCCATCCCCTTCGGTCGCATCTTCCGCACCTCGCCGAAGGGCGAGTGGGGCCTCGCGGCGGCCGCGCCTTCCGCCTCGCGGCCGACGGCCGCCTCGACCGGCTCGTCGCCAACGCGCCGAGCCCCAACGGCATCACCCTCGGCACCGAACTAGGATCCGCCCTGGCCCCGCCGCCGGCGAGGGGCGGCGGTGCTGCGGCGCAGGACCAGGTCGGTCGGGACGTGCTCGACGCGCAGCTCGGGACCGGGAGGATCGAGGGCGAGGGTGAGGGCGCGCGCCCCGAGGTCGGACATCGGCACGTGCACGGTCGTGAGGGGCGGCTCGACGTCGCGGGCGAGCGGGATGTCGTCGAAGCCGGCGACGGAGACGTCCTCGGGCACGCGCAGCCCCCGCTCGCGCAGCACGGCGAGGACGCCGACCGCCATGGGGTCGTTGAGGGCGACGACGACGGTCGCCTGCGGCGCCCGCTCGAGAAGCACGCGCGCGGCCTCGGCCCCGCCGTCGCGGGAGAAGTCGCCGCCGACGACCCGATCGGGCGGCAGGACGAGGCCGGCCTCGGCCAGCGCGCCGCGGAGCCCCTCGAGGCGGTCGCGGGTGGTGGTGAGCCGCTCGGGGCCGCTCACGACGGCGAACTCCCGGTGTCCCATGGCGACCAGGGCCCGCCCGAGGGCGCGCGCCCCGCCGCTGTTGTCGGGGATCACGGCGTCGCCCGGCACGTGGTGGCGCCCGATGAAGGCGGCCCGGCCCCCCTCCGCGGCGAGGGCGGCGACCTGTCCGGTCATCTCCAGCGCGAACTCCCGGTCGTCGATCCCGCCGCCCGCGAGGACGAGGGCGCCGACGCGCTGGGCGCGCAGGAGCGCGACGTAGGCGAGCTCCCGCTCGGGGTCCCGGTAGCTGTTGCAGATGGTGACGAGGCGGCCCGCCTCGCTCGCCACCCGCTGCACGCCGCGCATGATCTCGGCGAAGTAGGGGTCGCTCACGTCGTGGACGACGACGCCGACGGCGGGCGAGGTGGCGCCGACGAGGGCGCGGGCGTGCGCGTTCGGCACGAAGCGCAGCTCGCGCACCGCCTCGAGCACCCGCGCGCGCAGTTCGCCGGTCACGCCGCGGCGGCTGCCGTTGATGACGCGCGAGACGGTTGCCGGCGACACGCCCGCGCGGCGCGCGACGTCGGCGAGGGTCGCCATCTACCGGAGCCAGCCGTCGAGGCGCTCGGCCACGAACGCGTCGTCGGTGAGGTGCGGGTACGCGGCCAGGACGCGGTCGATCTCGGCCATCTGCCCGGGCGACAGCTCCTCGCGCGGGTCGAGGCACCACCGGCCGGCGAGCAGGCCCTGGCGGCGCAGGACCTCGTGGATGCCGGGCAGGCAGCCGGCGAAGCCGTGCGCGGGGTCGAAGAGGGCCGCGTTGGCGTCGGTCAGCTCGTTGGCGAGGACGAGCAGCGCCGGCGGGACCGGCTCGCCCGACTCGACGACGCCGCGGACCGTCTCGAACGTCTCGACGGCCCGCCGCGTCCAGACCGCCCACTGGCCGAGGAGGCCGCCGGCGATCCGCACGGTGCACGCCCCGTCCGCCGTGCGCAGCCGGTAGGGGCCGAGGAGGTCGAGGAGGATGTGGTCGTCGTTGCCGGTGTAGAGCGCGACGTCGCCGGCGCGGCCGGCGTCGACGACGGCGCGCACGACGTCGAGGGTGTCGTAGCGGTTGAACGGCGCGATCTTGATGGCGGCGACGTTCTCGATCTCGGCGAAGCGGCGCCAGAAGGCGTAGCCGAGCCGGCGGCCGCCGACGGCCGGCTGGAGGTAGAAGCCGAAGAGCGGCCGCACCTCCGCGACGGCCCGGCAGTGGGCGAGGAGCGTGTCGTCGTCGGCCCCGGCAAAGGCGCCGAGCTGCGGCATGACGAGGTCGTAGCCGAGGTCGGCGGCCAGGCGCGCCTCGGCCACGGCCTGCGCGGTCTTCCCGCAGACGCCGGCCACGCGCACGAGCGGCCCCCGATCCCGCTCGCGCATCGTCGCCATCGCCAGCTCGAGGACCGGACGCAGGAGGCCGACCGCGGGATCGCGGATGGCGAACTGCGTGCTGTGCACCGCCACGGCGAGGCCGCCGGCGCCGGCGTCGAGGTAGTAGCGGGTGAGGGCGCGCTGGCGCCGCTCGTCGAGCGTGCGGCGCTCGGTGAGGGCGAGCGGGTGCGCCGGGATGACGAGGCCGCGGCGGAGGGCGGCGGCGCGATCGGGGTCGAGGCGAGGGAGCGGCATCGGCTAGAACTCCCCGGTCCGCACCTGGAAGCGGGTCGGCTTGCCGAGCGTGCGGCCGCCGCGGGCGAGCCAGTCGGCGGTCCACTCGACGAGGCGGTCGAGCGGGACCGACGGCCGCCCCATGAGCGCCCACTGGCGGCCGGCGTGACTGAGGAGCGCCGTCGCCGCCTCGCGCCCGACGAAGCGGGGCGCCGGCGCGCCGAGACGCGCGGCGAGGCGGGTGGCGAGGTCG
>DASVDK010000199.1:0-4253 GCA_036381125.1 Thermodesulfobacteriota bacterium
TCCTGCGCCGCGACGCCGCCCCAGGCGGGACGCTCTACCTCTCCCGGATCCGGGAGGCGATCTCGATCGCGGCGGGCGAGGCGAACCACACGCTCATCGCCCCCGTGGCCGATGTCGTCCGCGGGCCTGGCGAGCTCGCCGTGCTCGGCACGATCACCTGGAGCTAGCCGATGCGCCTCACGGCCGACGACTACCGCGCCGCGCTCCAGGCCCTCCTCCCGACGGGGCTCGTGTGGCCGCGCGACCCGGACGCGACCTGGACGGCGCTGCTCGCGGCCCTCGCCGATGAGCTGGCCCGGTGCCACGACGCGGCCGAGCGGCTCGTCGACGACGCCGATCCGCGCACCGTCGATGCGCTGCTCCCCGACTGGGAGACGCTCTGCGGCCTCGTCCCGTCCCCGGACGCGCCGGCGGCGGCGCGGCGCGAGGCCGTGCTCCTCGTCCTGGCCCTGCGCGGCGGGCAGACACCGCAGTACTTCATCGACCTCGCGGCGGCCGCGGGCTTCACGGTGACCGTTGAGGAGTTCGACCCGTTCATGGCCGGGTCCACGGCCGGGTCGCTCCTGTACGGCGACGCCTGGCAGTTCGCCTGGCGGGTCACGACGCTCGAGGCCCAGGTGACGGCGTTCACGGCGGGCGCGCGCGCGGGCGAGGCGCTCACGACCCTCAACCTCGGCGACCTGCCCGCGCTGATCGCGCGGCGCCAGCCGGCCCACACGCACGTGCTCTACGCGGTGGCCTGAGGGAGGCTCCCATGCATCGGATCGACGGATTCGGCCACGTCGGCAATCTCTTCACCGAGGGCGACCCGCAGATCGGCCAGCCGGCGACGCGGGTGACCGACGACTGGCTGAACGACGTCCAGGAGAACCTGATGGCGGTCCTCCTCGACGGTGGGATCGCGCCCACCAAAGGTCGGGCCGAGGACCTCCGCGACGCGATCCGCAACATGATCCTTACCCTGCAGGGCTTCACGACGGGCGACGTCAAACCGACGCTCAAGGCCGTGGCCGATCCCGGCTGGGTCATGCTGAACGACGGCTCGATCGGCAACGCGAGCTCGGGCGCGACGACGCGCGCGCACGCCGACACCGAGGCGCTCTTCACGTTGCTCTGGACGAACGTGACGAACAGCTGGTGTCCGGTCCAGGACTCGATGGGCACGCCGGTGGCGCGGGGCGCCTCCGCCGCGGCCGACTTCGCGGCGAACCGACGGCTCGTGCTCCCGAAGGCGCTCGGCCGCGCGCTCGGTGCCGCCGGTGCCGGCGCCGGCCTGACCGCGCGCTCGCTCGGGCAGATCCTGGGCGAAGAGGCGCATGCGCTGACTTCGGACGAGAACGGGCCGCATACCCACACCGAGCAGCGCTGGACGAACAGCAACGATGCCAACTTCGCCAACAACGGCTCGAACATCCGCATAAACACCTTGATAACGCAGAACAGCGGCTCCTCCGGCAGCGGCACGCCGCACAACAACATGCAGCCGACGCTGTTCGTGAACTGGATGATCAAGCTCTAGGAGGCTCCGCGTGGAGACATGGTTCCACCATCACCCCGACGGCCTGATCGTCGTGCGCGGCGATGCCGGCGTGTACGGCGCCGATCTCGCCACCTTCGCGGCCGACTGCACGGCGCTCGGGCTCCCGGCCTACGAGGGAGTGCCCGTCGGGATGCGCGAGCGCCGGTACACGCCGGGCCAGCGCCACACCCTGCACGACGCCACGTCGCAGTACGGCGCCGCGATCCCGTGGCCCGCGGGGGACGCCTACTGCACGGCGCTCCCCGACCTGCTCGCCGCCCAGGCGGCGCGCGAGTCGGCCTGACGACCGCGAGGGCGACGATGGCGAACGGCGACGGTGGGCTCTCGTGGTTCGGCCTCCTCAAGGGGGCGCTCGGCGGCTCGGAGATCCTCTGGACGCGGGCCCTCCTCGTGGCGCTCCTCGGCGTCCTGGTCGCGCTCATCACCGGCTGGGGGCCGTCGCCACTCTACAGCGACGTGCAGACGATCAAGGCCGATGTCGGCGGCCTCCGGGAGGCGGTCCGACAGGAGGCCGCGTTCATGTACCTCGACTGCCTCCGCGCTGCGCGGGATGCCGGGGAGCGGGCCCTCTGTCGCCAGGCGCAGCGGGGTGAGCCGTTCGAGGCGGGCGACCTCGATCGCGGAGGGCGGTGATGGCGCGCTTCGATCCGCCGGCGGTGCCGAAGCCCGCGTTCTGGCCCGAGCTCGTTCTGCCGCGGCCCCCCGACGACGCGGCCTGGCTAGCCCTCACGATCCGCATGGAGGCCGGCGCGGAGCGCTGGGAGGGGAAGCTCGCGGTCGCGTACGTCATCGTTGGGCGCGCACGGCGCACGAAGGCCTCCATCGTCGACACCGTGCTCAAGGCCTGGCAGTTCTCGGCCTGGAACACCGAGGAGCCGACGCGCAAGCTCCTCGACACGATCCCGCCGGAGCTCTGGGCCGAGTGCTACTTCGCCGGCCTCGCCGCGCTCGGGGGGTTCTTGCCGGATCCGAGCCGTGGCGCCTCGCACTACCTGAACCCGGTCGCGACGGCGAAGGCCCGGCGCGCGAAGGGCTGGAGCCCCTACCCGGACTGGGCGACGGACCCGGCGGACAAGGAGCGCCTCGACGAGCGGCGCATCACGGCCTGGATCGACAACCACGTCTTCATGGCCGTGGACTGATGCGCGACGACGCGACCCGCATGCGCGAGCAGGGCGAAATGGTCGCCCACCTGGGGGCGGCCGGTCTGGCGTGGAGCGAGGCCGGCGTCCTCGTGTCGCTGGCCCTCGACGCGCTCGGCAAGCCCCGGGCGGCCCGCGTCGTACGGCTTACGTCGGCGGCCGTCCTCGTCGGGGTCTTCACCGCATACCACCTCGCGGCCGTGCGCCGGCATCGCGAGGCGAGCCGTGCGAATGGGGGCGCCTGATGCCCTGGCCACTGATCCTCCTCACCGAGACGCCCCGCACGCGGCGCGCACTGCGACGCTTCACCTGGGGCGCTCGGCCCGGCGACCTGCCCCAGGCCGGGCACGCGGGCTGCCAGGCGGCGAAGCCCTGGCCGGACGGCTACAACCCCGGCCACGACGCCGCGGTACCGATCGAGGACGGGATCGCCGAGGATTACATCGAAAACGGCCGGCGCTACTGGCGCTCAAGCGGCGAGGAGGTCCCGCGCACCGACTCGCGGTGGCCGACGACGTGCCGGTGCGGCTACGTCTTCGCCCCGGACGACCAGTGGCAGGTGGCCGCCGAGCGGATCTACACGCGCGCGGACACGGGGGCCGAGGTCACGCTCCGCGACGCCCCGATCGGGGCGTGCTGGCGCGCCTGGTGGCTCGAGGACGTCGGCGGGTGGAGTAAGCCCCGCTATGGAGCGCTGATCGCCAGGTGTCCGGGTGGCCATGACTGGACGATCACCGGGCCGGCCTCGAACGGGCCCGGGTGGATCATCACCGGCGAGCTGCCCCGCATCACGGCGCGGCCGTCGATCGCGACGCCGACCTACCACCTCGAAGGGAGGCGCTATGCGCCTGCGTGATCTCGTCACCGAGCCCGGTAGCCGGAAGCTCTCGCAGCGGAAGCTCTGGACGAACGTCGCCTACCTGGTGGCCACGGTCGTCGTGCTCTGGCACGCCTGGACGGGCCAGCTCACCGAGACGGTGCTCGTCATCTACCTCGCCGTCGTCGGCGGCTCGGCGTTGGCGTCGAAGGTCATCGCCGCTCGGTTCGGCGCCACGCCGCCGACCGACCCGCCCGAGCCGCGCTGATGCCGGCGCTGCTCTGGCTCGTCGCGCGGCCGCCGCTCGCAATCGGCCTGGTCGTGGCCCTGGCGGCGCTGACGTTCGGCGGCATCCAGTGGAGCCGGGCCGCCGTCGTGACGCGGCAGCGCGACCAGGCCCGCGCCGAGCTCGCGCTCGCGAAGGCGGACCTCGCCCGGCAGACGGCGGCCGTCCAGACCTGGCAGGCGAAGGCGGCCGCGCAGGCCTCCGCCGCGGCCGAGGCGCAGCGCGCCGCGGCCGTCGCCCGGCAGCGGCATGAGCTCGAGCTCCGCCGGCTCCTCGAGGCCGAGGTGCCGGCGACGTGCGAGGGCGCGGTCGAGTGGGGCGCGCAGCAGGCGGGCGCGCTCGCGGAGGGGTGGCGGTGAGGCTATACCTCGGGAGGAATACCCTCGCGGCTCATATCCTCGCCGCGGTGATCCTCGCCGGCTGCGCGACGGGGCGGCCGGCCGACCTCGTGCCGGTCGCGCTGCCCTG
>DASVDK010000200.1:0-5157 GCA_036381125.1 Thermodesulfobacteriota bacterium
CGGGGCCCCGATGCCTTGCAGTCGATCGACGATCCTGACGCACAGGGAGGGGAGGACCCCGTGGCGATCAATCCGATCCTGCACGACCTCGCCACCGCGCTCACGCTGGCCGGCGCCGAGGCGCGGCGCCTCGCCGACGGCGAGGCCGGCCCGCTCGAGCCCGCGCAGGCCGACGTGGCGCGTCAGCTTGCCGCGCGCATCGAGGGCCTCATGCGGCTCGTGCGCATGCTCCTCGAGGAGCAGGCCCGCGGCGAGCCGCGCCTCGACCCGCGACCCGCCTCGCTCAGGCGGCTCGCCGCCGAGGGGGTCGACGCCGCCCGGCCGCTCGCCACCGCGCGGGGCGTCGAGATCGTCCTGCGCGAGGCGGTGGAGGGCGCCGACGCGCTCGTCGGCTACTGGGACGCCGACAGCCTGCGGCGCGTCATCGTGAACGTCCTGGACAACGCCATCAAGTACACGCCCGCCGGCGGCCGGATCGACGTGTCGGTCGACCGCGACGGCCGAGCGGCCCTCCTGGCGGTGCGCGACACGGGCGCCGGGGTCGCCGCCGACGAGATCGAGGCCGTCTTCGAGCCGGGACGGCGCGGCAGCGCGGCGGGCCGGCTCGGCGCGCCGGGGCTCGGCCTCGGGCTCGCCACCTCGCGCGCCATCGTCGCCGCGCACGGCGGGCGGATCTGGCTCGAGAGCAACGGGGACGGGCAGGGGACCGCCGCGATGGTGCGGCTGCCGCTCGACCGGCGACGCGCGCCGCGCGGGCACGGCCGCTGGCCGGCCCGGGTCGACTGGGGCGGCGGGCAGGAGCTGGCCGGCACCGTGGAGACCCTCTCCCGCAGCGGGGCGGCCGTCCGCCTCAGCGTGGCGCCGCCGGTCGGCGCCCTCGTCGCGCTGCGCATCTCGGGCCTCCCCGCCGACGACGCCGCGTCCGCCGGCGACGACGAGGTGGCCGCCATCGGCCGCGTCGTCCGGATCCTCGAGGAGGGCCACGCCTCTGCCTCGGAGGGGCGGCCCGCCGGCGCGCCCGACCCGCGCGAGCCCATCGCCGCTATCGCGTTCGCCGAGGTGGGCCCCGGCACCGGCGCGCGGCTCGACCGGGCGGTGGCGGCGGCGGCGACGGTTCGCGCGACGCCTACCGGCGACTGAAGACGAGCTTGAGGAGCGGCGGAGCGAGGAAGGTGGTCACGATGACCACCGCCACCACGGCCGCGTAGACCTCCGCGCTGACCACGCCGGCGGCAAGCCCCACGCCCGCGAACACCAGCCCGACCTCCCCTCGGGGGATCATGCCGACGCCGATCGCGAGCCGCTGGCGCGGCTCCGTCGGCTTGACGACGAGCCCGCTCACGAGCTTGCCGGCCACCGCGCACAGGATCAGGAGCGCCGCCATGCCGAGCACCGGCCGGTTGGCCGGATCGATCGGGTCGAAGACCGTCACGTCCACCGCCGCGCCGATCGTCACGAAGAAGATGGGGACGAAGAAGTCCGCGAGCGGCCGCACCCGCTCCTCGATCGGGTGGCGGTCGTCGGTCTTCGCGAGCACCAGGCCGGCCGCGAAGGCGCCGACGATCGTGGCCGAGCCGACCGCGTGGGCCAGATAGGCGAAGAGCATCGCCAGGCCGACCGCGAAGAGGAGGAGCCCCCCGCGGACGTCCATCTGGCGGACGAGCTTGAGGAGCCGCGGCGCGGCGACCTGCCCCACGAGGATCGCCACGACGAGGAAGCCCAGCGCCAGCGCCGTGGTCTTCACGATGCCGAGGAGCGACACCTCGCCCGTCTGCGCGAGCCCCTGGACGACCGACAGGATCACCAGGCCGAGGATGTCGTCGATGACCGCCGCCCCGATGATGATCTTCGCCGCGGCCGTGTCCATCTTGCCGAGGTCCGACAGGACGCGCGCCGTGATCCCGATGGACGTGGCCGTGAGCGTCGCCCCGATGAAGACCGCCCGTACCCCCTCGTAGCCGAGCCGCGACATCACGACGTAGCCGAGCGCGAACGGCACGGCGATGCCGACGCAGCCGACCAGCGTGGACTGCCAGCCGACCTTGATCAGGTCGTCGAGGTCCGACTCGAGGCCGATCTCGAAGAGGAGGATCAGGACGCCGATCTCGGCGAGGAGGTGCAGGACCTCGACCCTGGGATCGACCAGCCCGAGCACCGAGACCCCCACGAGCACGCCGCCCACCAGCTCGCCGAGCACCGCCGGCTGGCCGAAGCGCTGCGCGAGGTATCCCAGGAGCTTCGCAGCCGTGAAGATGACGAGGAGGTCGGCGAGCAGCTCGTAGAAGGTCATGCGGAAACCCTAGCCGAGGGTTCCGCCGGGCGTCAACGCGAACCGGCGGCGGGCGTCGTCTGGCGGTAGATCGCCTCCAGGAGGTCGGCGTTGCGGACGAAGACCTCGACGACCCTCGGATCGAACTGCGTGCCCGAGTAGCGCTGCACCTCCTCGATCGATTCCCTGAACGAGAGCCCCTTGCGATAGGGGCGGTCGGAGGTCATCGCGTCGAGCGTGTCGGCCACCGCGAAGATGCGCGCGCCGAGCGGGATCTCCTCCCCCTTGAGGCCGCGCGGAT
This sequence comes from Thermodesulfobacteriota bacterium, assembly GCA_036381125.1. Lineage (GTDB taxonomy): Bacteria > DASVDK01 > DASVDK01 > DASVDK01 > DASVDK01 > DASVDK01. The sequence goes on from DASVDK010000200.1 coordinate 2,571, forward strand.
AGCCGCTGCCGTCGTAACGCTCCTGGTGGGCGTAGACGATCTCCGCCGCCTCCTTCAGGAACGCGATGTCGCGGAGCATCAGGTAACCCTTCTCCGCGTGCGACTTCATGATCTCCCACTCCTCCGCGGTCAGCTTGCCCGGCTTGAGGAGGATGGCGTCGGGGACCCCGATCTTGCCGAGGTCGTGCAGGTACGCGCCCCGCTCGATCTGCTTCACCTGCTCGGGCGTGCAGCCCATCGCCCTGGCCAGCGCCACCGTGTAGCGGGTCACCCGCTCGCAGTGGCCCTCGGTCTCGCTGTCGCGGTAGTCGAGTGCCGCGCCGAGGACCTCGATGGTGGCGTCGTAGGTCTGCTCCATCTCCTCGAGCGCGCGGGTGAGGGCGCGCGTCTTCTCGGCCACCTTGCGCTCGAGCTCCGCCTGGTAGGCCCGGTTCTCGAGCACCAGCCGCCGCTGCGTCAGGGCGCGCGAGACGGACAGATCCACCTGATCGAGGGAGAAGGGCTTGAGGATGTAGTCGGCGGCTCCGAGCTTGAGGGCGTCGATCGCGGCCTGGATGTCGGCCAGCGCCGTGATCATGATGACCGCCGTGTCGGGGTCGCGCGCCTTGATCCGCTCGAGCAGCTCGAGGCCCGTGCCGCCCGGCATCATCACGTCGGAGAGGACCAGGTCGGCCGGCTCGCGCTCGAGCGCCGCCATCGCGTCGGCCACCGAGGCCGCCGCCCGCGTCTCGTACCCCACCGCCTTCAGGTTGCGGGAGAGCACCTCGCGCATCGCCAGCTCGTCGTCCACGACCAGGATCGACGCCTGGTCCGCCGCGCCGGTGTGCACGGTCCGCTGAGCCGGCGGATCTGCCAGGGAGGTGGTGACGGCGGTCATTGAACGTTCCTCGGCGACGCGCCTCAGGCGCAAACGGAGACGGACCGTAGCCGGTCGAGCAGGGCCTGTCAAGCGGTTTCCGGCCCGCCCGAGCAGGCCACGGGTGGGCCCCGTCACGAGTCGCCCGACCTCTCCCCATCGGCCTCGTCGGGGGGCGTCACCTTGACAGGGCGCGTTCCGCCGCGCTAGAAATCTTCGGTTCCAATAGCGCGGGCCTCGTCGTTCCACCCCCCTTCCGCCCGCGCCGGTTCCCACCGTGGGCCGCTAGCTCAATTGGCAGAGCAGCTGACTCTTAATCAGCGGGTTCGGGGTTCGATTCCCTGGCGGCCCACCAACAATATCCAAGACTTACGGGCGACTCGGTGAGAGGTCCGGTCGGGCGGGGGAGCACCAGGGGGAGGAACGCGACGCGACTCGCGCTCCGGCCCCGCCGAGACGCCGCGGGGCCGGGGCTTCCCCCGGCCCCGCCTGGTGCGCGCGGCCTCACCAGCCCATCACCGCCCGGAGCCGCCGGCCTACGCCCCGGCTCACGGTGAGCGTCGTCAGCTTCGGGTCTCGGAAGACGAGCGTGTACTGCTGCTGCGCCTCGGGGACGAGCCCGGCGAGCTGCCGGAGGTTGACGGCGTGCGAGGTATCGAGCCGGACGAAGCTCGCCGGGTCGACGTCGACCGCCTCTTGCCCTCACCCCGCCGGCCGCCCCGCGGCAAATAGCCTTGCTTGCCAGCGACCGCGCCACGGGCGCGGGGGATGGGAACGCCTCAGCGCTCGGGATCCCCGGGCGCCGGGACTGCCCCACGGACGCTTCCGGGTGCCGTGGGGGCTACCGCAATCCACTCTGTCGCTTCGCCGCTACCCGCCCGTCGACGAACGTGACCTCGCTCTTGGCGATCTCCTCCCTGATCTACGCGTCCGTCATGCGTGGGCGCGGTGACGGGGCGGGGACAGGTGGCCGGACGGTCGGGGCCGGTCCGGGGTCGGGGCGACCCTCGCGGATCGCCTGGCGGCGCCGCTCAAGATCGGCAAGTCCGTCGGGGTCCGGGGCCGCGGCCAGAGCCGGGCCTGCGAGGAGGAACACAACAACGAGGGCGAGGAGACGCGACATACCGGACCCCCCCTTTTCCGTCGAGGGCCGCCCTCCTGGGCCCTTCGACGCTAGCGCCAGCCGGCGTGCACGGCAGGCGCTTTCCAGCCTTGGAGTGACACGGACGGGCACTCGCTGCACAGCTTGGCCAGAATGTCAAGGGAAATCGGGTCCGGACGGCCGATGTGCCACTTTGCGGCGTCTCTCTGCACAGACGTGGACATAAAGCCAGGAATGGAGCAACAATTTCAGTTGGTTACGTTGGCACGGCCGATGCTTGCTTGCTAGGATAGCCCGTGCCGAGGGGATTTAAGGGGTCGCTTTTTCGGTTCGAAATTGGCGTCCGCTAATGGTATGAATACACCACCTCCGAATGACGTTCTAAAGAGAAATCCCGGAGACCCTTCGATGGTTCTCGCCGGAAGACTAGACGAGATCGAAGAGTCGACGTACTACGCCCTCGCTGGCATGTCGGCAGCCAGGCGCGAAGTGCGCCAGCGGACCGCCGAATTTCTGAGGCAGCAGTCGACGAGTGAGCTCTTTGCGAAGCTGGCGCGAGTTGACGCTCTACTAGCACAGGTGCTTGACCAGCTCACGCCAGACTCCATTGAGCAGGTGGAGACTACGCC
>DASVDK010000201.1:0-11481 GCA_036381125.1 Thermodesulfobacteriota bacterium
CACGAGGGGAAGCCGCCGCGAGGCTGGCTCTCCCCGGGCGTGAACCCGAGCGCCGTCACCCCCGACCTCCTCGAGGAGGCGGGGTACACCTACATCCTCGACTGGGGGCCGATGGACGACCAGCCGGTCTGGATGAAGACCCGCAAGGGGCGCATCCTCGCCGTCCCGTACCCGCAGGAGGTGAACGACATCCCGATGATCTGCCTGCACCACGGCACCGGGACGGCATTCGCCGACATGATCGTCGATCAGTTCGACGAGATGCTCGCGCAGTCGGCACGGCAGCCGCTCGTCTACGGCATCAGCCTGCATGCGTTCATCGCCGGGCAGCCCTTCCGGATCCGGCACCTGCGGCGCGCGCTCGAGCACGTCTGCCGGCACCGGGAGCGCGTCTGGCTGACGACCTCGGGCGAGATCGCCCGTCACTTCGCCGATCACGCGCCGATCGGGCCGGACGCACGATGACCGGCCGGCCTCTGCGTGGTCCCACGACCGTCGCCGTCGGCGGCTTCGGCGCGATCGGCCGCACCGTCGCCGAGCACCTCGATCGAGGCATCCCGGGGCTTCGCCTGGCCGCGGTATCGGCGCGCGACGCGGCGAAGGCGGAGCGGGTCCTCCGGACGTTCCGCACCCCGGTCCCGGTCGTACCGCTCGCCTCGCTCGCGGAGGTCGCCGAGGTCGTGGTCGAGTGCGCGCCGGCCGAGCACCTCCTGGAGGTGGCCGAGCCGGCCCTGCGGGCCGGCCGCACCCTCTTCGTCCTCAGCGCCGGCGCGCTCCTGTCGTCCCCCCACCTCGTCGACCTGGCGGCCGCGCACGGCGGGCAGATCGTCGTGCCGACCGGCGCCCTGATCGGCCTCGACGCCGTGACCGCGGCCGCCGAGGGAACCATCACCACGGTGCGCATGATCACCCGCAAGCCGGTGCGTGGCCTCGCCGGCGCCCCCTACCTGGTCGACAGGGGGATCGATGTCGAGGCGCTCACCGAGCCGCGGCTCGTGTTCGAGGGGACCGCCCGGGAGGGGGCCCGGGGGTTCCCGGCGAACGTCAACGTGGCGGCGGCGCTCGGGCTCGCGGGGGTCGGCCCGGACCGGACGCGACTCGAAATCTGGGCCGACCCGGCGCTCGACCGCAACACCCACCGCATCGAGGTCGAGTCGGACTCGGCGACCTTCAGCATGACCATCGCCAACGTCCCCTCCGACGACAACCCCCGAACCGGCCGCATCACGGCCCTCAGCGTCGTCGCCGCGCTCCGGAAGCTGCGCAGCCCCCTCAGGGTCGGGACCTGAGCGGACGGGCGGGGTCAGGTCTTTCCATTTTCCAGGGGGTCAGGTCTTTCCATTTTCCATGGGGTCAGGTCTTTCCATTTTCCATGGGGGGCCGTGTCCCGACGCTTCGGCGCTATCCTGTTGGCGGCATGACGAGCGACCACGATGCCCTCGCGGCCGGCCGCGACGCCCTGGCGCGGGGGGCCTGGGACGACGCGCGGCGCCACTTCGAGGCGGCGTTGGCTGCCGGCGGTGAGACGCCCGAGGCGCTCGAGGGGCTCGGCATGGCCGCCTGGTGGCTGCAGGACGTCCGGGTGACCCTCGACGCCCGCGAGCGGGCCTACCGGCTCTACCACGAGGCGGGCGACCGGATCGGCGCGGCGCGCATGGCCTCGTGGCTCGCCGACGACCACGCCTGGTTCCGGGCGGAGCCGGCCGTGGCCGCCGGGTGGCTGCAGCGGGGCTACCGGCTCCTCGAGGGCCTTCCTCCCACGGCCGAACTCGGCTGGTGCCACGTTCGCGACGGCGAGATCGCGTTCCTCTACCATGGCGACCTCGCCGCCGCGCAGCGACACGGCCGGCAGGCGGTCGAGGCCGGCCGGGCCATCGGCAGCCTCGACGTGGAGATGTACGGCGTCGCGCTCGAAGGGCTCGCCCTCGTCGCAGCCGGCGAGGTCGCCCTCGGCCTCCGGGCCCTCGACGAAGCCTCGGCGGCCGCCATCGGCCGCGAGATGCGTGACCCGGTCGCCGTCGCGAGCGTCTGCTGCTACCTCATCTCGGCCTGCGAGCGGGTGCGCGACTTCGGCCGCGCGGCGCAGTGGTGCGCCCGCGTGCGCGACTTCTGCGAGCGGTGGCGGTTCGGCTGGATCCTCACCTACTGCCGCCTCCACCACGCGGCCATCCTCGTCTGGCGTGGCGCCTTCCCCGAGGCGGAGGCGGAGCTCTCGGCCGCGATCGACGAACTCACGGCCACCCGGCCGCCGATCGCGGTGGAGGGGTTCGTCCGGCTCGCCGAGTTGCGGCGCCGGCAGGGCCGGCTCGACGAGGCCGAGCGGCTCTTCGCGCAGGCGGACGCCCACCCCCTGGCGCTCCTCGGGCAGGCGGCGCTGGCCCTCGACCGGGACGACCCCGCGGCCGCGGCGGCGCTCGCGGACCGTCTGCTCAGGCGAACGCCGGCCGGCGACCGGACCGGTCGCGTCCCGGCACTCGAAGTGGCCGTGGTGGCCTACGCGGCGCTCGGCGACGCCGAGGGGCTTCGCCCCCATCTCGCCGAACTCCAGGCCACGGCCCGGGACGTCGGCACCGCGCCCGTGCGCGCGGCCCTGGCCTTTGCCGAGGGGGCGGCGGCGGCCGCCGCCGGCCACCACGACTCGGCGCGCCGTCGCTTCGAGGACGCCGTCGACCTCTACCGCGCCTCGGGGGCGGCCTTCGAGGCGGCGCAGGCCCGCCTGGCCCTCGCGGGCGCCCTGTCGGCGCTCGACCGGCGCGCCGAGGCCGAGCGGGAGGCCGGGGGGGCCCGCGACGCTCTCGCGTCGATCGGCGCCGGCCGCGGGGCCGAGCGCGCGGCGGCGCTCCTCGCGGACCTGGCCGCGGCGCCCGCTCCCGCGGCGCCCGCCAGGGGCGACAGCCCCCTCTCCCGCCGGGAGCGCGAGGTGCTCGCCCTGGTGGCCCGCGGTCTCACGAACGCCGACATCGCGGCGCGTCTCGTCGTGAGCGAGCACACCGTCCACCGCCACGTCGCCAACATCCTCACCAAGCTCGGCGTCTCCTCCCGTGCCGCAGCCGTCGCCCGGGCAACCCGCGACGGGCTCATCTAGCGTCCGCCCGCCGGGCACGGCGCGCCGCCGAGCCGGGCGGCCGGGAAAATGGAAAGACCTGACCCCGGTCGGTGGCCGGTTCGGGCCATTTCGGGGCCGGGGGCGAAAATGGCCCGGACCGGCGAGGCGGCCGCGACCCCGCTCGGGATAGAGTCCTCGGCACCCGAAAGGAGGTCGCCGATGGACCAGCAGACGCTCGAGGCGTTCGCGGAGCGCATCTACACCGAACTCAACACGGCCCTGTCCTACCTCAACCTGTACGTGGGGGACCGGCTCGGCCTGTTCGAGGCCCTGGCCGAATCGGGCCCGACGACGCCGGGCGAGCTTGCCTTGCGGACCGGGTGCGCCGACCGGTACGTGCGGGAGTGGCTCGAGTGCATGGCCGTGTCGGACTACATCGAGGCCGATCCGGACGGCCGCCGGTTCTGGCTGTCGGAGGAGCAGCGGATCGCCTTCGTGGAGCAGGAGCACGCGACCTACGTCGGCGCCCTCGTCCGCTTCGTGCCGAGCGTCGCGCGGCCCCTCGAGGCGCTGCTCGACGCCTTCCGGACGGGGGGCGGCGTCCCCTTCGAGGCCTACGGCGAGGACGCGGTCGAGGCGATCGGGGCCGGCAACCGGCCGATGTACCTCAACGACCTGGCCGCCCGGTGGATGCCGGCGCTCCCCGACGTCCAGGCCCGGCTCGAGGCCGGGGGGCGCGTGGCGGACATCGGCTGCGGGGTGGGCTGGTCGAGCATCGCCCTCGCCAGGGCGTTCCCTCGCGCGCGGGTCGACGGCGTCGACATCGACGCGACCTCGATCGAGCGGGCCCGCCGCAACGCCGACGCGGCCGGCGTCGGCGGCCGGGTGCGCTTCCACCTGGCGGCCGCCGAGACGGCGCCGCTCGAGGGGACGTACGACCTCGTGACCGCGTTCGAGACCCTCCACGACATGCCCTACCCGGTGGAGGCGCTCGCCCGGATGCGGGCCCTGGCCGGGCCGCGTGGGACGGTGCTCGTCGCGGACGAGGCGGTGGGCGAGACGCTCGAGGAGAACCGGACCCTCGTCGGCCGTCTCTGTTACAACTTCAGCGTCCTGCACTGCCTGCCGCAGGCGATGACCGTCCCCGGCTCGGCCGCCACCGGCACCGTCATGCGGCCGTCGACGCTCCGCGCCTACGCGCGGGAGGCCGGCTTCGCCCGGGTCGACCTGCTCCCGATCGAGCACCCGCTCTGGCGCTTCTATCGGCTGACGGCCTAGGAGCCTCGTTCGCGCCCCTGGAGGTCAGGCCCTGGCGCGCGTCTTGCTCCGGGACGGCCTGCTCTCCACGGATGGCAACCCGGGCAGCACCTTCTCGAGCGTGATGGGGAAGTCGCGGACGCGCACCCCGACGGCGTTGAACACCGCGTTCGCGACGGCCGCGTTGGCGCCGCAATTGCCCAGCTCGCCGATGCCCTTGGCGCCGAGCACGTTGGCCTTGTCGTCGAACCCGTCGAGGAGGACCGCGTCGATCTCCGGGATGTCGGCGTGCACCGGCACCAGGTACCCGGCGAGGTCCCGGTAGACGAAGGCACCCGACCGGGTGTCGACGACGCCCTCTTCGAGCAGGGCCATGCTCGCCCCCCAGGTCATGCCGCCGATCAACTGCGAGCGCGCGGTCTTGGCGTTCAGGAAGCGGCCGGCCGCGAAGACGCCGAGCATCCGCCGGAGCCGGATCTCGGCCGTGTCGACGTCGACGCCGACCTCGGCGAACTGGGCTCCGTAGGTGTGGAGGGAGTAGGCCTTGTAGTTCGGGTCCTCCCACATGGCGGGGACCTCGCCCTCCGCCGCAAGGCCCCCGGGGTGGTTCCGGGCGACGATCTCGGCCAGCGCCTCCGACGCGCCGTCGATCGTGACCCGGCCGCCCGAGAGCTGCGCTCGCCTGAGGTCCAGGCCGTGCAGCGGGGAGCGAGCGTCGCTCTGCACCGAGGCCAGAAGCTTCTCCCGGAGCGCTTCGCACGCGCGATGGACCGCGGTGCAGGTGTTCGAGGCGCCCCACGAGCCGCCCGAGCCGGCACCGGCCGGAAAGTCCGAGCTGCCCAGCTCCACCCGCACGCGGTCGATCGGCAGGCCGAGCGCGTCGGCCGCGACCTGGGTCACGATGGTGTAGGTGCCGGTGCCGATGTCGGTCATGTCCGCCTGGACGACGGCGACGCCATCCGGCGCGATCCCGACCCGTGCCCGGCTCGTCATCTGGAACTGCATCCGCATGGCGGCCGCCACGCCGTAGCCGACGAGCCACCGGCCGTCGCGCAGGCTCCCGGGCCGCGTCGGACGGCGCTCCCAGCCGAACCGGCGCGCCCCCTCGCGCAGGCACTCGACCAGGCGGCGGTCGCTGAAGGGCACGCCTCGCTCGGGGTCGAGCGTGGGCTCGTTCCGGATGCGCAGCTCGATGGGGTCCATGCGGAGCGCATCGGCAAGCTCGTCGATCGCCGACTCGAACGCCAGGAGCCCCGGCGCGTCGCCCGGCGCGCGGACGTCCTCCCCGCGCGGCAGGTCGAGCGGGACCAGGCGGTGGGTGGTGCGCCGGTCGGGCGCGGCGTAAAGGGCGCGCGTCGATGCCGCGGACTGCTCGGCGTACTCCCACCGGGGGCTCGTGTACATGACGACGTCGTGGCCGATGGCGACGAGCCGCCCGTCCCGCCCGGCGCCGAGTCGAACCCGCTGGCTCGACATGGGGCGCAGGCCCACGAGCTGGAAGACCTGCTGCCGCGTCATCGCGATCTTGACCGGCTGGTTCAACGCGCGGGCAGCGAGCGCCGCCAGGATCGTCTCGGCGTGGACGCCCAGCTTCGAGCCGAACCCGCCGCCCACGTACGGGCTGACGATCCGGATCCGCTCCGCGTCCACCCGGAGCGTGCTCGCGATCGCCGTTCGGGCCTCGGCGACGATCTGCGTGCTGACGTAGACGACCAGGTCCTCGCCGCGCGGGACCACCAGGCAGGTGTGCGGCTCCATCGGCTGCGAGAAGCCGTACGGCGTCGTGTAGCGCTGATCGACCTTGACCTCGGCGCTGCCGAACGCGGCGTCGAAGTCGCCGACCGACGTGTCGGTCGGCAGCCCCGCGTTGATCACCTCCGGCGCGTAGACCTCGTCCCGATGCGCGGCGAGGTCGAACCGCCCCGGCTCGACCGCGTACTCGACGTCGACGAGCGGCGCCGCCGCCCGCGCCTGCTCGTAGGTCGCGGCGACGACGAGCGCCACCGGCTCCCCGTAGTGGTGGACCTCGGGCCCGGCCAGCACCGGGTAGGCGCGCGAGTACTGCGAGGGGACCGACGGATCGATGGCGCCCTGCGCCGGCGCGTTGCCGTGGGTCATCACCATGCGGACCCCGGGCGACCGCTCGGCGTGCGAGGCGTCGATCCGCACGATGCGGCCGCGGCCGATCGTCGCCCCGACGATGAAGCCGTAGAGCGGCTGACCGACGTCCCAGTGCTCGTACGCGTAGGTGGCCCGGCCGGTGACCTTCAATGGTCCGTCGACGCGGTTGATGGGTCGCCCGATCATCATGGCCTCGTCGTTCATGGCCTCGTCATTCCCCCAGTGCGGCGTGAGCCAGCGTACGGCGGAGCGTCCGCCTGGCGAGCTCGATCTTGAAGTCGTTGTGACCGCGCCCCCTGGCGCCGGCCACGGCCGCATCGGCGTCCGCCGAGAAGGTGGCCATCGTCGCCGGACGCCCGGCCAGGGCCGCCTCCGCCTCGAGCGAGCGCCACGGCTTGTGCGCCACGCCGCCGAGCGCCACCCGCGCCCCGGTGACCGTCCGGCGATCGGTCGAGACGATGGCCGCCACGGAGACCAGGGCGAACTCGTAGGAGGCCCGGTCGCGCACCTTGCGGTAGACCTGCCGGCCCGGCGGCGGGGGCGGCAGCGTCACGGCCGTGATCATCTCGCCCGGCCGCAGCTCGGTCTCGATGTGCGGGGTGTCGCCCGGCAGCCGGTAGAAGTCGCCGATCGCGACACGACGGGTGAGCTGGTCGGGACCGAGCAGCTCGATCTGGGCCTCCACGGCGGTCATCGCGACCGCCATGTCCGACGGGTTGGTCGCGATGCAGGCGTCGCTCGCGCCGAGGATCGCGTGAATCCGGTTGAACCCGTCGATCGCCGCGCAGCCCGAGCCGGGCTGCCGCTTGTTGCAGGCCGCGGCCGTGTCGTAGAAATAGGGGCACCGGGTCCGCTGCATCAGGTTGCCGCCCGTGGACGCCTTGTTGCGCAACTGCGCCGAGGCGCCGGCCAGGAGGGCCTGGGCGACGACCGGGAAGCGGGTGCGCACGCGGCGGTCGGCGGCCACGTCGGAGTTGAGCGCCTGCGCGCCGATCCGCAGCCCGCCGTCGGGCAGGTCCTCGATGTCCTTCAAGGGGAGCCGGCTGATGTCGACGAGGTGGGTCGGCCGCTCGATCTCGAGCTTCATCAGGTCGAGCAGGTTGGTGCCGCCGGCGATGAACTTCGCGCCGGGTCTCGACGCCGCCGCGATCGCGGCCTTCGGATCCGCCGCCCGCTCGTAGGTGAAGGGCCTCATCGGTGGGCCCCTTCCGCGACGTCGCGGATGGCGGCGACGATGTTCGGATAGGCGGCGCACCGGCAGATGTTGCCGCTCATCCGCTCGCGTATCTCCGCCTCGGTCAGCACGATCCGCGGGGACGCCACGTCCGCGGTCGCGTGACTCGGCCAGCCGGCCTTCGCCTCGTCGAGCATGCCGACGGCCGAGCAGATCTGACCGGGCGTGCAGTAGCCGCACTGGAAGCCGTCGCGCTCGACGAAGGCGGCCTGCAGCGGGTGCAGGGCGCTCGGCGACCCCAGCCCCTCGATCGTCACGATCTCGTCCCCCTCGTGCATGACGGCAAGGGTCAGGCAGGCATTGACGCGCCGACCGTTGACGAGCACGGTGCAGGCGCCGCATTGTCCGTGGTCGCAGCCCTTCTTCGCCCCGGTCAGGTGGAGCTGCTCGCGCAGCGCGTCCAGGAGCGATGTGCGCGGGTCCAGCTCGAGCCTGACCGATCGACCGTTGACGGTCAGGTCGGTCGTGTAGGTGGCCACGTCGATCTCGGCGCCAGGCATCGCGTCCTCCTGTGAGGTGAACGTGCCGCGACGGCGGCAGCGACGCCGCGCAGCCCAGCACAAGCCGCGCCTCGCCGATGTCACGCCTCGGCGACGTCACGCCTCGAGGCGATCGCGGCCGTCCCGAAGACGCTCGCAACGGTGGTCGCAACCACCGATGGAGGGAACGACTGACCGGGGGGACGACGCCCCCGGGGCGGCGGCGGAGCGCGACGAGAGGCGGGGCTCGAGGCCGAGGTCACACGCCGGCGAGCGACAGCCGGCCGGCCCAGCGGCGGCGCACCGCCTCCTTCGTCCCGCGGTGCGCCGGATCGGAGAGGTCGGGGTCGCGCGCGACGAGGGCGAAGGCCGCCTCGCGCGCGGCGACGAGGAGCCGCTGATCGCGGAAGAGGTTGGCCACGCGGAAGTCGGGGACGCCGCTCTGGCGCGTGCCGAGGAAGTCGCCCGGACCCCGGATCTCGAGGTCGGCCTCGGCGATGCGGAAGCCGTCGGTCGTCCGCTCCATGACGGCCAGACGGCGCGCCGCCTCCTCGGTGCGCCGGCCGCTCGCCACGAGGAGGCAGGCCGACGCCTTGCTGCCGCGACCCACCCGGCCGCGGAGCTGGTGGAGCTGCGACAGGCCGAAGCGCTCGGCGTGCTCGATGACCATGAGCGTCGCGTTGGGCACGTCGATGCCGACCTCGATCACGGTGGTGGCCACGAGCAGGTCGAGCCGGCGGTCGCGAAAGGCCACCATGACCGACTCCTTCTCGTCGGCCCCCATGCGGCCGTGGAGGAGCCCGACGCGGACGCCGGGAAGCGCCTGCGCGAGGTCCTCGGCGGCCTGGGTCGCGTCCTTGAGGTTCGCAAGCTCGGGCGCCTCGGACTCCTCGACGAGCGGGTACACGACGTACGCCTGCTCGCCGCGCGCGATGCGCGCGCGGATCGCCTCGAGCACCTCGCGCCGCTGCCCGGGCCAGATCACCCGGGTCTCTATGGGGCTTCGCCCGGGCGGCAGCTCGTCGAGGATCGAGACGTCGAGGTCGCCGTAGACCGTCATGGCGAGGGTTCGCGGGATGGGCGTCGCGGTCATGACGAGGAGGTGCGGCCGCTCCCCCTTCCTCGCGAGCGTGGCCCGCTGGGCCACGCCGAACCGGTGCTGCTCGTCGACGATGCCGAGGCCGAGGCGCCGGAACGCGACCTGGTCCTGGATCACCGCGTGGGTGCCGACGACGAGGTGCGTGTCGCCCTGCTCGATCCGCCTGAGCACCTTCGCGCGCTCGGCCTTGCCCTGCGCGCCGGTGAGGAGCAGCACCTCGAGCCCGAGCGGGGCGAGGAGCCGGTGGGCCGTCAGGTAGTGCTGCTCGGCGAGCAGCTCCGTCGGCGCCATGAGCGCCGCCTGGTAGCCGCTCTCGACCGCAACCAGCGCCGCGACCAGCGCCACGAGCGTCTTGCCGCTCCCCACGTCTCCCTGCAGGAGGCGATGCATCGGGTGTCCGGAGGCGAGGTCGGCGGCGATCTCCCGCGCCGCCCGCTCCTGGGCCGCCGTGAGGGCGAAGGGGAGGCGCGCGCGCAGCCGGTCGACGAGCCGCCCGTCGCCCCGGAGCACCGGTGCCGGCTCGAGGGCGAGACCGCGGCGGCGCATGGCGAGCCCGAGCTGGAGGGCGAACAGCTCGTCCATGATGAGCGTCCGGTGGGCCGGGGTGCGGGCCGCGAGGTAGGCTGCCGTGTCGGCCTCCTCGGGCGGGAAGTGGACCGCCCGGAGCGCCTCGGGGAGGGGCAGGAGCGCGAGTTCCCCGGCGACGGCGGGCGGGATGCTCCCGCTCGCCGAGTCGGCGTAGGCGTCGACGACCGACTTGAGGATGCGGCGCAGCGTCTTCTGCGGGACCCCCTCGGCCTCTGAGTAGATCGGGACGATGCGGTTGAAGTGGACGGCGTCGCCCCCGCCGTCGGCCGGCTCGACGTCCGGGTGGACCATCGACAGCTTGCCGGCGAAGCGCTGGAGGTCGCCGGACAGGAGGACGCGGGTCCCCCTGGGGAACCGGCTCTGGAAGCCGCCGCCCGGCGGGTGGAACCAGCGGCCGTGCACGACCCCGCTGCCGTCGCTCACCGCCATCTCGTAGCCGCGACGGCGCCCCCCGAAGAACGCGACCCCCGAGGCGACGACCTCGCCGAGGATCACCACGCGCGTGCCGGGCTCGGCGGCCGCGATCCGCACCGGGCGGCGGCGGTCCTCGTACGTGCGCGGGAGGAAGTAGAGCGCGTCCTCCACGGTGGCGAGCCCCTTGCGCGCCAGCGCCTCGGCGACCTTCGGCCCGACCCCCTTGATGAACTGCAACGGCGTGGACATCGGGTCGCCGGCCGGCGCGGGCGCGACGCGGACGGGCGCGGTCGCCGCGGTCCGGCGCCGCGCGGGCGCGACCGGCGAGCGCGAGCGCGCCGGCACGCGGGGCGCGGACGGGGGGCTCTCGACGCGTTGGGGCGCCGCAGGCGGCGCCTGGGGGGTCGGTGCGCCGACGGGCGCGTCCAGCAGCCGGCGCGCCGCCTCGACGCGCGCACGCCGGCCCTCCGCGCCCTCGCCGTCGAAGCCGGCGAGCGCCGCGCGGATCGCCTCGAGGCGCTCGCGGGCGGCGGCGTCCCGGGCGAGCGAGAGGCCGCGGTCGATCACCCGCTCGACCGTCCGCTCGAGGCCGCGCAGCGCCATGACGTTGGCGTAGTCGTTCCGGGCGGCGAACTCGAGCGGCCGCCGGATGGCGAGGAGGACGTCGTCGATCACCGCTCCGTCCCGCCGATTCACCGCCGCGTTCGCATCGACGACGATCATCCCCGAGCGTGGCGGTCGTCGCGGATGAGGGCCGTCGTGTCGGGCAAGAGGCCGTAGCGCCGCTGCAGGTCCTCGCGGAGTCGCGCGGCTCGTCGGGCGAAACGGGTCGGCGGCCGGGACGCGGCCTCCGTGAGGCGCCTGCGCAACTCCTCCTCGAGGCTGTGCCCGGCAGCCTCGGCGCGAGAGCGGTGGGTCGCGACCACCCGGTCGACCACCTTCCGGATCTTGATGTCTGCCATGGGCCCCTCCGAACGGCCCGCATTGTGCCCCCATGGGGGCACCCGGGCAAGGACTTCGGCGAGGGCGACCGAGAGACGCCCCGGCGCCGCCGGGGGCGGCGCCGGGGCGGGAGGTGGGCCGCTAATCGAAGGAGATGTCGAGGATCTCGTACTCCTTGATGCCCGAGGGCACCTTGACCCGCACGGTGTCGTCGAGGCCGTGGCCGATGAGGGCCCGGCCAACCGGCGAGGAGATGGAGATCTTCCCGCTCTTGATGTCGGCCTCGTCGGCGCCGACGATC
>DASVDK010000202.1:0-13050 GCA_036381125.1 Thermodesulfobacteriota bacterium
TCGGCGATCTCGGCGAGCGCCTCGGCGTCGCCGCCGGCCTCCTCGAGCGCCCTCTCGAAGAGCCGGGCCGCCTCGGCGCGCGCCCCGAGCGCGGCCCGCGCCCGCGCGACGAGCGCCTTCACGCGGGCCGGACCGGCCGGCCCGAGCGTGGCCGGCCGCTCGAGCGCGGCGAGCCGCTCGAGCGCCCGCTCGCTCTCCCCGGCCAGGAGCCGCGCGCGCGCCGCGGCGAACGCCGCCGCCTCGCGCAGGTTCGGGTGCTCGCCGATCGCCAGCGCCGCCTCGAGGTGCCCGGCCGCCGCCGCGACGTACGCCTCGGCCATGAGCCGCAAGACCGCCACGTCGTAGTACGCCACGGAGAGGAGGGCGCCGGGCGCCTCGGCGGAGGCCGGTCGGTGGGCCGCCGGCTCCTCGAGGAGGCTCAGGGCGTCGTCGACCCGCCCCGCGGCCAGCCGCGCGCCGGCCGCCGCGCGGAGGACCGACGCGGGCGGATCGCCGGCCGATCGGGACGCCTTCGCGAGCGCCCTATCGGCGATCGCCATGCCTCGGGCCGGGTCCTTGCCGAGGGTCGCCAGGAGGTAGCCGGCCTCGACCGCCACGCGCGGGTCGCGCGGCGCCGCGCCGGGCGACGCGAAGCGCCCCTGGAGGGCCCGGAGCCTCAGGTCCGCAAGCTGCCTCGTGACGCGATCCTCCCCCGTCGCGCTCGCCGGGATCGCGCGCAGCGCCGCCCGGAACGCGGCCGCCGCGCCGTCTCGGTCGCCGAGCTCCATGCGGGCGACGCCGAGGAAGTACGCCGCGCGCCTGAGCGGCGTCGGCCCGGCGGCGAGGCGCGCGAGGTGATCGGCCGCGTGGCGGCGTGCGGCGAGCCCGACCTCGGCCAGGAGCTCCCCCTTGCGCAGCTCGAGGCGGCCGAGCAGGTAGAGCGCCTCCGCCCGCACGGGTGAGGGCGCCTCCCCCATCCGGGCGAGCGCCTCGCGGAGGACCCGGATGCCGGGGTCGAACCGGCCGGAGCGGTAGGCCTCGGCCGCCGGCACGCGGAAGTCGGCGCCGTGCGCCGCGGCCGGCGCGGCGGCGAGCAGGGCGAGCAGCAGAGCGAGGGGACGCGCGATCATCGTCGGGCCTCCGGGGCCTCGGCGGCCGTGGCGGCGACGAGATCGCGCAGGCGGCCCGTCAGCACGCGGTCCCACCGCGCGACCTGGGCGCGCAGCGCGAGGCGGCCGTCCGGCGCGAGCGCCACGTCATGGTGGATGGACTGGCCCGTGACGAGGCGGCGCGCCGTCCGCGCCGCCAGATCGGCCAGGTAGAGCGGGTTGAAGTCGCGATCGACCCGCTTCGCGTAGACGAGGCCGCCGCCGTCGGGCGTGAAGGCCGGCCCGACGTCGAGGTCGACGACGACGCCGGTGTCGACGCGGCGGGCGAGGAGCGCCTCGCCCTTGACCGGGTCGCTCCCGTCGGCGGCGACGACGAAGAGCGACCACACCCCGGGCTCGCCCTCGGCGTTGTAGCTCGAGTAGAAAGCGATCCGGCGGCCGTCGGGCGACCAGCGCGGCCTGAGGTCGTCGAACGGCCACGCCGTGAGGCAGCGTCGAGCGGGCGCCCGGCCCGCCGCCTCGCCCGCCGGGACGTCCATCACGCACACGTCGTGGTTCTCGCCCTCGCCGACGGCGAAGGCGAGCCGCCGGCCGTCGGGCGACCACTCCGGGTGGAGGACCGAGCGCCCCTCGGCCGTGAGGCGCGTGACGGCGCGCGTCGCCAGGTCGAGCAGGTAGAGGTCGCCCCGGTCGGTCCGTCCCGACACGAACGCGAGCCGGTCGCCGACGGGCGACCAGGCGACCTGGCCGTCGGCGGCCGCGTCGTTCGTGAGGCGCTCGGCCGCGCCGCCGCGCCCCACCGCGCTCAGGTACAGGTCGTACTGGCCGATGCCGCCGCTGCTCACGAAGGCGAAGCGGCTCTCGTCCGGCGCCCAGGCGATCCAGGCGTTGTAGGTCGACCCCTGCGCCGCGCCGTCGAGGAGGAAGCCGAGCCCGTCCGCCGCCGGCCTGAGGGCCAGCGTCTCGACCAGGCGCAGCCCCGGCCCCGGGTCGGCCGCGTACACCTCGACCGTCCGGCTCGTGCCGTCGTCCCGCTCGAGCGACAGGTAGCGCCCGGTCGGGGACCACCGCGGGTGAAGCTCGTTCGAGCCCGCGCCCGCGGCCGAGACCGGCGTCAGGAGCTCGACGGCGGACGCGAGCGCCGCGACGGCGAGGGACAGCGCCGCCGCGGCGCAGACCCCCGTCACGCTCCGGAGGACGGCGTTCACGACGCCTTCCGCCGCGCCTCGGCGTAGAACTGCTCGCCCCCCTCGCGCGCCTTGTCGAAGGGCGGGTTCCCCTCGAGCCGCCGCGGGAAGAAGTCGAGGTAGTCGCGCCAGGCCAGCTCCGCCCGTCGGTACGCCTCGCCCGATCGGGTGAGGTCGGCCAGGCGGTGGCTCGCGAGCGCCGCGTAGTAGTACGTGTCGTGCACCGCCTCGTCGTACGTCGCGCTCGGGAAGAAGCGGCTGTTCTGGCGTGCCGTGGCGAGCACCTCGATCGCCCGGCGATACGCGCGGGCCGCCGCCTCCGGGTCGCGGCGGGCGAGCTGCTGGCCGTGGACGTAGTACGCGTGGCCGAGATTGGTGTACACCACGGCGAAGCGCTTCTGGACCAGGTCGCGGTTCTCCGGCCGCGAGAGGACCTTCTCGAACTCGGCGATGGCCGCCGCCGGGTCCTTCCGCTCGTCGAGGTAGAGCTGCCCGAGCCTGTGGCGAGCCGCCGAGAAGTCGGGGTGCTTCGGCCCCGCCTGCGCGAGAACCGCCATCGCCTCGTCCGGCCGGCCCTCGGCGAGGAGCCGCTCGCCGATCCGGAGGACGTCCTTCTCGAGCACGACCCGGTCGGGGCCGACCAGGGCGACCTCGGCGCGCGCGAACTCGATCACCCGGTCCATCGGCCGGAAGTCGCCGCCCGCGTCCACCCTGACCCGCCGGAAGCCGAGGCGGACCGGCACCGGCTCGGTGATCGGCGTCCGCCCCACGCTCTCGCCGTCCACCGCCACGGCGGCCTCGGAGGGGGCCGACTCGACCGTGAAGCGGGCGACTGCAGGGGCGATGGCGAGCACGCGCTCCCCGCCGGCCTGCGGGAAGCTGACCGTCTCCCGGAGCTGGACGAAGCCGTGCTTGAAGACCAGCAGGTCGTACTTCCGGCGGGGGCGGATCGGCAGCGTGAGACCGCCGTCGCGGCCGGTCGCGCCGACCCACGCTCCGTCGACGTAGACGTTGGCCGCCGGGACCGGCTCGTCGTCGCCCTCGGCCCGCACCACGAGCCGCACGGCGCCGGTCGCGCCGACCGTCGGGTCGTCGAGGAGCGCCCGCACGACCCGGTCGCCCGGCTGGAGGGTCGCCTGCGCCGACTCGGGCCTGATCTCCGACACCAGCTCGTCGACTCGCGTGACGGTCCCGAGACCGACCTCGCGGCGCCCCGTCACCCGGCCTTCGCCGTCCGCCTCGGCCACGAAGAGGTGGAAGCGGGTGCCGGTCTCGATCTCCCGGCCGCCCCCGGCGCCGATGTTCACGCGCAGCCGGCCGTCGCGCGCCTCGAGGACGGTCCCCTCGAAGGGGAACCGCGCCACGATCTCCTCGGCGAGGTCGCGCGTGAGGTCACGGGGCCGCTTGAGATCGCGCGCCTCCTTCACGTGCGCGAGCAGGAGCCGGCCGCTCGGCGTGTAGACGCGCGTCTCGATGGTGAACGGCCCCTCGGCCGGCCCGGCCACGGAGCCGACGACGAGGAGGTCGAGTTGCGAGCGCAGCGGCGTCCCGTCCCACCCTCGCTGCGCCAGGTCGTCGAGCCCGAGACCGACGAAGGCGAGCTTCTTGTCGAGGGCCGGCACCTCGACGAACGCCTTGCGGGCGAAGAGCGCGTCGCCGAGCGACTCCCGGAGCCTGGCGATGCCGTCGGCCACCGCCGGATCGGCTCCGGCGCTGGCCGAGTAGCCGGCGAGCCCGACGCGAATCGGGGCGGGCGTGACCGGGTAGAAGAAGCGGCGGATCTCGCGCGGGCGGCGCGCCTTCGCGCCGATCTCCATGGTCCAGCGGGTCGGCACGAAGTCGTCGGCCACCAGGACGATCCGCGTCGCCTCGCCGGCCGGCGGCAGCGTCACGCGGGTGACGCCCTTCGCGTTCGTCGTGCCGACCAGCGTGTCGCCGAGGTAGACCCGGACGCCGGCCACCGGCCGCTCCGAGCCGAACACGTCGGTGAGCGTCCGGACGAGCACCCGCTCGCCGCGCGGCCGCGGAGCGGGTGCGCGCCGCCCGGCGCCCGCCGGGGCCGACCGCGTCGGCGGCTCGGCCGGAGCCGGCCGGCTCGCCACCCGTTCCGGCGCCGGCTTCGGCCGCGCCAGGCGCGCCTCGAGCCGCACCAGGTCGGGCTCGCCCCCCTCGTGCCGGCGGACCACGAAGCTGCCGTGCCAGCGGGCGCCGCCGTGCTCGACCGTCACCGGCACCTCCTCGCCGGGCAGCCGTCGCTCCTCGACGGCGATCGTCCCCGCGCGGTCGGTCGCCCCGACCGGTCGGCCGCCGACCGTGACGTTCGCGCCTGCCACGGCGCCGCCGTCGGCGCCCTTCGCCGTGACCGTGAGCTTGACCGTGACCTCGTCGCGGCCGCACCCGGCGAGGGTGAGGACGCCGGCGAGCAGGGCCGCCATCAGGATCCGCATGTGGTGCGCTCCTCGAGCTGGGCGTTGCGCCCGACTGTGCCGTCCCGGCCACCGCGTGGTCCGGGCCGGCAACCTCCCAGGAAAGGCCTAGAACGGCGGCGGCGCGATGGAGACGTCGCCCCGGTCGACGATCTTGTCCTCCTCGACCGACGACTCGGCGAGGCTGCGGCGTTCGCCCTCGGGGATCCGGGTGAGGCGAGCGTCGACCTTCAGGCTGCGGAACTTCTTCAGCTCGCCCTGCTGGGTGACGGTGACGAAGCCCGGTCGGCTCACCTCGACCTTGTACACGCCCGGCGGGAGGTCCTTCTTGACGAAGGAGCCGTCCGGGCCGACCGGGGCCGTGTGCGAGGCCTGGTCGATCGTCGCCGTCGTGCCGATGATGTTCACGAACGACTCCTGCGGCGCCGCCTCCTCGACCGGCAGCGGCGCGCCCGACTCGTCCAGGAGCGAGACCCGCCCGACGATCTGCGTGGCGCAGCCGCCGGCGGCCAGGGCGGCAGTCACGACGAGGACGAGCACAAGCGTCCGGCCCATGTCAGTCTCCTTCGGCGACCCGCCAGCGGAGTTCTCCCGTGGCGGCGTCGACGGCGTAGAGGAAGCCTTCGTCCGTGGCGGCGAGGACCAGGGCGCCCGTCGCCACGGGGGAGCGGGTCACCGCCCCGCGAAGCTCGTACGGCGAGGCGGCGCGCGCGGCGCGGATCTCCTCGGGCGACAGGCCCCGCTCCCGCTCGACGAGCCGTCGCACCAGCTCGCGCGCGAAGCTCTTGCCGAGCGTCTCGGTGAGCCGCCAGGCGACCCGCCCGGTCGCCAGGTCGAGGGCGACGAGATCGCGCCCGCCGATGTAGAGGCGCCCGCCCCCGGCCGTCGGCTCGGGGACGTCCGGCGCCGCCTCGAACGTCCACGCCGGCCGTGCCTCGAGCCCGGGTGCCGGCGGCAGGCGGTAGCCCGCGAGCGTCCCGTCCTCGAGCCGTGCGACCACCCGGTCGCCACCGCCGGCGTCGCGCTCGGCGACGAGCCCCCCGTCGACCGGGCGGGGCAGGTCCACCAGGAGACGCGTCTGGCCGGTCTCGAGGTCGAGCCCGGTGAGCCGGCCGTCGAGCGCGGCGATATACACGACCCCCCCGGCGGTCGCTGTACGCGCGGTCACACGTCCGGAGACCGCCGCGCGCCAGCGGACCCGCCCGTCGGCCGTGACGGCCAGCACGTCTCGCTGACGCGTTGCGGCAACGAGCGTCTCTCCGGCCGCGGTCGGCCGACCGGTGATCGGCCCGCCGGCATCGACCGTCCAGGCGACCGCGCCGGTCGCCGGGTCGACGGCCACGAGCGCCGAGACGGAGGTCCCGACCGCCACGAGCGCGCCGAAGGCGACCGGCGGCGTCGGCCGGCCGTCGAGCGGAAGCCGCCACGCCGGCAGGCCGGTGGCCGCGTCGAACGCCGCCAGGCCGTCGGGCAGGGCCGCCACGGCACGCCCGCCCACGAGGGTGACGCCGAGCGGCCGCCCCTCGAGCGGCGCGCGCCAGACCACCTGCCCGCCCTCGGAGACCGCGACGACGGCGTGACCGCGCGCCGAGGGCATGACCGCGAAGGGGGTCGCCGCCCCCGCGTCGACCGCCGCGACGAGCGCGACGAGCGCAGCCGCGGCGGCGGTCGGGCCGCGCCTCACCGGGGGCGCTCGACCAGCCGCGTCGCGATGTAGCCGGGCCCTTTCGTCGCCGGGTCCCAGACCCGGGACCAGGCGCCTTCGGTGCGCAGGAGCCTGAGCGGCTCGCCGCGCTCGAGCACGCGGATGATGGAAGTCTTCGTCGAGGGGCCGCTTCGCAGGCGTGCGCCGCTCCGCGCGGCGGTCACGAGCGCCAGCTCGCCGACCGGCACCGGGGCGACCGAGGGGGCCGGCGCGACCTTCGCGCGCGACGCGGCGCGCTTCTCGATCCACCCCGCCATCGCGACCGACGGCACCCAGACGCGGTACCAGGGCCCGCGCGCGTCGAGGTGGAGGACGATCTCGCCCTGCTTGAGGGCGCCGAAGGGCCTGGCGCGCGGCATCGGCTCCTGCCTGAGCCCGGTGGCGCGCGTGACGGTCAGCGCCCCGAGCTCCGCGGCGCCGACCGTGTCCGGCGCGCGCGGCGGCGCCGGCGCGGGAGCGCCCGCCGTCTCGCCGGCGCCGTCGGGCGGCGTCCCCATGGCCGCGCAGCCCGAGATCGCGACGACGACCATGAGGGCGAGAAGCGGTCGTGGCATCGCGGCATCACCTCCGTGGCGCAGGGTCGTGGGCGCCTCGTGGGGAGCAGGACGCGTGCCGAGCCGGCCGCCGGCCGCCGGGTTGCCGCACCCGACCGGGTCGCTCGGGGTTTCCGATGGTTCGGATGACGTCCCCTTGCGGCCGGTCCCGTCGGTCGCGGCGGCCCGGCCGACGCGCGGGAAACTCTTGCGAGGCGCTGCCGCGCCGCGGCACCAGGTCGGGCGCCGCGGCGGCGCCCTTGCCGGGCGCGGCGGTTCGTGGCAGCTGGGCCCGACCCCGCTGGAGGCGCGCGCCGTGAACCTCGCCCCTCCTCCTCGCGGCGTGGGGAGGGCTGCACTACGGGTCGACGGCGGGGATGACGGCGGCGATGGCGCTCTGGGGCCGGTCGGTCGCGAGGCTCGGTGCCGAGAGGACCATGCCCTACGTGTACCTCGAGCCGGTCTCGGCGGTGCTGCTCGCGGCGCTCGTCCTGGGGGAGTCGCCCGGGTGGTCGGCCGCGGCGGGCGGCGTGCTCGCGCTGGCGGGCGTGTGGCTCACGGAGCGGACTCGATCCGCCTGACCGCCTCGAACTCCCGCAGGATCTCCTCCCGCTCGGCCGAATCGAGGTTCGCGCCGGGCCGGCGCCTCAGCACCTCGTCCACGGCGGCCCGATACGAGAGGCCCCGGTGGATCAGGTACGCGGCCAGCATGACGCCGGTGCGGCCGCCGCCGTACTGGCAGTGCACGGCCACGGCGCCGCCCCTGGACGCCTCGCCGTCGACGAAGGCGCAGAACGCCTCGAGCTGTGCGAGGGAGGGAGCGCCGAGAGGTCCTCGTCGAGCGGTGCGCGCCGGCCCGGCCTGGCCATGCCGCCGAGGCACCGTTCGATCACCCAGGAGAAGGAGTCCATGCTCCATTCTACCCGCCGCCCGAGCCGTCACGCGCCGGACGGCACGTTGCAGTCAGCCGCCTCCGTTGCGCCCCGCGGGCAGCTCTGCTCGTCCCGGTTGCCGCCGCTCGCCCGGGCGCGGTACAGTCGTCGAAATCAGCGATTCCAGAGGAGGCGAGAGCCGCGATGGCCGTCAGCACGCTCTATCCCCGGCCGGACGTGAAGGAACTCCTCGAGGCCGACCGGAAGCACCTGATCCACCCCCTGCTCCATCCGGAGGACCACCGGGACCCCCTCATCTTCGTCAAGGGCGAGGGCGCGACCCTGATCGACGCCTCGGGGACGCGATACATCGACGGCCTCTCGTGCCTCTGGAACGTCAACATCGGGCATGGCCGCCGGGAGCTGGCCGACGCGGCCCACGCGCAGATGACCTCGCTCGAGTACGCGAGCTGCTACACCGGCTCGTCGAACGTCCCGGCCATCGAGCTCGCGGCGAAGATCGTCGAGCACGCCTACCCCTCCTCGGCCGCGGTCTTCTTCACGAGCGGCGGCGCGGAGTCCAACGAGAGCGCCCTCAAGACGGCCCGCTTCTACCACAAGGCGCGCGGCAACCCGAACAAGACGAAGTTCATCGCGCGCACGCTCGGCTACCACGGCATCACCTTCGGCGCCATGAGCGCGACCGGCCTGGCCGCCTACTGGAAGATGTTCGAGCCGCGCATGCCGGGCTTCTTCCACGCGCCGGCGCCCTACCCGTACCGCTACGAGGGGCACCCGCCCTTCGACCAGGTGGGCCGCCTCGCCGCCGAGGCGATCGAGAAGCTGATCCTCCAGGAGGGCCCCGAGACGGTCGCGGCGGTCATCGGCGAGCCGATCCAGGGGGCGGGCGGCGTCATCGTGCCGCCGGCCGACTACTGGCCGCGGGTGCGCGCGATCTGCGACAAGTACGACGTCCTCCTCATCGCCGACGAGGTGATCACCGGCTTCTGCCGCACCGGCAAGTGGTTCGCCATGGGCCACTGGGGCGTCGAGCCGGACATCGTCTCCTTCGCGAAGGGGGTCACGTCGGGCTACTTCCCGCTCGGCGGCATCATCGTCAACAGGCGGATCCACGAGACGATGCTGAACGTGAAGTGGGAGGACCGGTGGATGCACGCCTACACGTACAGCGGGCACCCCACCGGCTGCGCCATCGGCCTCGCGAACCTGAAGATCATGGAGGACGAGCGCCTCGACGAGCGGGCGGCCAGGCTCGGCGCCCGGCTCCACGAGGGGCTCGAGAGCCTGGCCAGCCTCGAATGGGTGGGCGACGTCCGGGGAGGCCTGGGGCTGCTCGCGGCGGTCGAGATCGTGAAGGACAAGGCGACGCGCGGCGACTTCCCGGCCGCCTGGAAGGTGGGCGACCACGTCAAGGCGCAGATGAAGGCGCGCGGGCTCGTCAGCCGCTCGGTGCGCGACGTCATCTGCTTCGCGCCGCCCCTCACGGCCACCGAGCAGGAGATCGACCGCATCGTCGAGATCATGCGCGAGGCCATCCCCGCCGGCGTCGAGGCCGCGAAGGCCGCCGCCCGCTAGCTCCCCGACCGACCGTCGCGTCACTCCATCGGGCACCGCCGGCTCCGGCCGGCGGTGCCTGGCCCGTGAATCCCCGCCAGCCAACGGCACCGCTCCTGCTTCCAGCGCTGCGGCAGCCTGGAGGTAGAGCGAATGAACGCTCTCGTGACCGGAGCGAGCGGCTTCACCGGCAGTCACCTGACACGACACCTCGTTGCGACCGGATGGCACGTGCGCGCCCTCACGCGTCCCGGCGCCGACCTGCGCCCCCTTGCCGATCTCGGCGTCGAGCACGCCCGCCTCGACCTGGCCGACGACCGGCCGGCCGACGACGTCATGGCCGGCATCGACGTCGTCTTCCACGTCGCGGCCCTCTACCGCACGGAGGGCGTGCCGAGGCGGCGGTTCTGGCAGGTGAACGTGGGGGGAACGCGCAAGCTCCTCGAGGCGGCCACGCGAGCCGGCGTGCGGCGCTTCGTCCACGTGAGCACCGTGGGGGTCCAGGGGCACATCCGGCGGCCGCCCGCCACCGAGGAGGCCCCGTTCGGCCCGGGCGACCACTACCAGGAGTCGAAGCGGGACGCCGAGGTCCTCGCCCGGGAGCACTTCGCCCGCACCGGACTGGCGGGCGTGGTGATCCGGCCGACGGCGATCTACGGGCCGGGCGACACGCGCCTCCTCAAGCTCTTCCGGCTGATCGACCGCGGCCGCTTCCTCATGCTCGGCCGCGGCGACCGCCTCTACCACATGGTCTACGTGGACGACCTGGTGAGCGGCCTCGCCCTCGCCGGCGTCCACCCCGGGGCGGCCGGACAGGTCTTCACGATCGGCGGGGCGGAGTACGTCACGCTCAACGACCTCGTGCGCCGGATCAGCGCCGTCCTCGGCCGGCCGGTGCCCCGCATGCGGGTCCCCGTGGCGCCGGTGCGGGCGATGGGCCTCCTCTGCGAGGTCGCCTGCCGGCCCCTCCGGATCGATCCGCCGATCTACCGCCGCCGCGTCGACTTCTTCACGAAGGACCGCGCGTTCGACATCCGCAAGGCGAGACGCCTGCTCGGGTACGAGCCGAAGGTCTCGCTCGACGAGGGGCTCGCCCGCGCCGCCGCCTGGTACCGGGCCCGCGGATGGCTCCGCTGACCGGACGGTCCGTGCCCGCGCGGCGGCTTGCCAAGGACGGCGCGCGCTGACAGACTGGCCGCGATGCGCACGTCTCTCGTCCCCATCCTGCTCGCGGTCCTGCTCACGGCGTGGCCCCTGCCACAGCCCCCCGGGGGCGCGCACGCAGCCGCAGCCCCCGCCTCGGAGGCCAGCCCCTGGGCGGACGACTTCGACGCCGTCTGGCGAATCACCGGCGAGCGCTTCTTCGATCCCGACATGCGAGGGGTCGACTGGAACGCCGCGCGGGCGCGCTACGCGGAGCGCGCCGCGGCAGCGCCCGACCTCGCCACCTTCGCCGAGGTCGTCAACGAGATGCTCGGAGAGCTGAGGAGCTCGCACACCCGGCTCTACACCGATCGCGACCCGGAGTACTACTTCCTGCGCGCGGTCTTCCGCGACGCCTTCCGCACGCCGCCGCCCGAGTGGGACGACGCCGGCCTGGTCACCGTGACGACGCCGCAGGGGACGTTCGTCCGCGACCTTCTCGACGGCGGCCCCGCGGCAAAGGCGGGGCTGCGAGTGGGCGACCGCCTGCTCGGCCACTTCCACCCGGTCGAGACGTTCGAGGGCCGCTCCGGCCGGCCGGTGACCCTTGCCGTCCAGTCGGAGCCGGGCGGCCCCTCGCGTCGCGTGGACGTCTTCCCGCGCCGCGTGGGCGCCCAGCGCGCCTATCTGGAGGCCACGCAGGCAAGCATCCGCCGCATCCCCCTGCCGGGCGGCCGGGGCGAGGCGGGATACATCCGCCTCTGGGCGCTCACCCACCCGCGGTTCCTCCAGGTGCTCGAGGACGCGCTGGCCGGCTTCGACGGCACCGCCGGGCTCGTCCTCGACCTGCGCGGCGGCTTCGGCGGGCGGAGCGAGGACTACCTCGACCTCTTCATGCGCAGCGGCACCGGCCGGATCGAGACGGTGGACCGCCGCGGCCGGCGGCGGCCGTTCTTCGTGGGGTGGGACAGGCCGATCGTCGTGCTCGTCGACGGCGGGACGCGGAGCGCCAAGGAGCTCCTCGCCTGGTCGCTCGCCCGGGCGGGGCGCGCCCGGCTGGTCGGTACGCGCACGGCGGGCGCCGTGCTCGCCTCTCGCGCCTTCCCGATCGGCCGGAACGCACTCCTTCTCGTGGCCGTCACCGACCTCCTCGCCGACGGCGTTCGGCTCGAGGGGCGCGGAATCGAGCCGCACGTGGTGGTCGAGGCCCCGCTCCCCTACCGCGGGGGCGCCGACCCGCAGCTCGATCGCGCGCTCGACGAGCTGGCGGCCATGGCGGCCCCGCGCGAGGGCGGCTAGGGCGGATCCCGCGGGGCGAGGGGCGGGGCGGGTCGGCTCCTGCCCGTGGAGAACGAGCGGGGAAGGTCTAGGGCTCGAGCGTGATCTCGAGGGGTGGGCTCTCGAGCTGCCGCCCGCGCAGCGGGACGAGGCCGCGCGCGGCGTACCGGCCGGGCGGCACCGGCTGGCCGGCGGTGTCGGTGCCGCGCCAGGTCTCGCGGTGGACGAGCCGCTCGCCCGGGGGGACCTCGATCTCCTGGAGCGCCTGGGCGAAGACCGCTCCGGTCGCGGCCGACCACCGCCACACCTCGCGCCCCTCGCGGCTCACCGTGAAGTCGTAGCGCTGCGCGCTCGGGTGGACGAGCCGTACCGGCGTCTGGCCGCGGTTTTCCACGAAGAGGACGAGCGTGACCGGCTCGCCCACGCGGAACGCCGTCCGGTTCGGCCCGGAGCCGCCCTCCACGCCGAGTCCCACGAGGAGGCGGTTCGTCGTTTCGGGGTCGGTCTCGGGAGTGGTGCCGCGGCCGGCGCAGCCCGCGGCGGCAAGGACGATGAGCAGGAGAGCGGCCGCACGTCGCATGCCCGAGGATAGCATTCCGCCGCCCGGGGAGCCTACGCGCCCTTCCCTTCCGGCTCGAGGTCCGGCCGCTCGGAGTCGAGCAGGACCTCGTGCACCTCGAGGACGTTCGGCCGGGCGAACGCCTCCTTCGGCAGCGTGCCGGAGCGCGCGTGCCCCTTCGTGAAGGCGTCGGAGGCGACCCACGCCTCGAAGTCGGCCCGCGACCGCCAGGTCGTGAAGACGACGTACGGGTCCCCTTCCCGGGTCGGCCTGAGCAGGCGGTTCGACACGAAGCCGGGCATCCCGTCGACGAGCCGCGCGCGGTTGCGGAAGTTCTCCTCGAACCGCTCGGCGAACTGCGGGTTCACGTAGATCCGGTTGGCCACGGTGATCACGCGGTAGGCCCTCCTTCCGTCTCGACACGCGAGAGCCTGGGCGCCGGCAACGCGCGTGCCGCGGTCCGGTCGCCCTGCCGGGGGACGATCCCGTTCGACGCGCGTTCGTCGCGCCCCGGCGCGGACGGTCATCGCGCCCGGGGGGCCGCCTCGGTCTGGCCGACCACGCGGCCGATCGGGACGACGAGCGGCGCCCCGGAGACGGGATCGACCAGGATCCGGCTCTCGACGCCGAAGGTCGTCCGGACCATCTCCACCGTCACGACCTGCCTGGCCGGCCCTTCGGCGA
>DASVDK010000203.1:0-17141 GCA_036381125.1 Thermodesulfobacteriota bacterium
CGAGCAGCACCAGGAGCGTCGAGCAGGTCATGATCCCCAGCCCGCCGAGCTGGATGAGCAGGAGGATCGTGGCCTGCCCGAGGCCGCTCCACCGGGTCGCGGTGTCCACCGAGGCGAGCCCCGTCACGCAGACGGCCGAGGTCGCCGTGAAGAGCGCGTCCACGAAGCCGACCGGCGGCGTCCCGGGCGCCGCCATGGCCGGCAGCATGAGGAGCGCCGTGCCGATCGCGACCGCGACGGCGAACGAGCCGAGCACGAGCTGTGCGGGCGAGATGCGCCTGAACAGTCGACGGACGGCGCGCGGGACCAGCATCGGACCCCCTAGCCGACGATGACCGGGGCCTCGGAGTACTCGAAGCGGCCGCGCGTCGGCCGCGAGAGCCCGAGGGTGAGCGTGAGCGGCCCGACCCGCCCGACGTACATGGCGAGCGCGATCAGGACCTTGCCCGCGGCGGACAGCTCGGGGGTGACGCCGAGGGAGAGGCCGACGGTGCCGAGGGCGCTCACCGCCTCGAAGAGGAGGGCGAGGAAGAGGCTCCGGCGCGCGTCGGAGACCGGGCCGCGCGCCTCGGTGATCTGGAGCACCAGGGTGAGCAGGACGACCGTCGCGACCGCCGAGGCCGCGATCGTCACGCCGCGCGCCACCGCGTCGTGCGGCACGGCGCGCCGGAAGAGGTGCACCCGCTCCTCTCCCGCGAACTGGCTCCGGGCGAGCCCCCATACGATGGCGGCCGTCGTCACCTTGACCCCCCCGCCGGTCGAGCCGGGCGCGGCGCCGATGAACATGAGGACGATCGTGAAGAGGAGCGTCGGGTTGGAGAGCTGCGTGTAGTCCAGGGTCGAGAGCCCGGCGCTGCGGGGGGCGACCGCCTGGAACCAGGCGGCCATCACCTTCGCCGGCCAGGAGAGCCCGGACAGCGCGTGGCGCCACTCGAGCAGGGCGAAGCCGAGCGCGCCGACCGCCAGCAGGACGCCGCTCGTCGCGAGGACGACCTTCGTGTGGAGCGAGAGCCCCTTGGCGCCCCGCCCGGCGCCGCGCCGGTGCCAGAACTCGCCGATGACGAGGAAGCCGAGCCCGCCGAGGACGACGAGCGCGGTGACGACGACGTTCACGACCGGGTCCCCGACGTAGCGCGCCAGGCTGTCCGGGAAGAGCGCGAAGCCCGCCTGGTTGAACGCGGCGACCGCGTGGAAGAGGCCGAACCAGAGCGCCCGGCCGGGCGGCATCTCGAGGGCGAAGCGGGCCGCCAGGGCGGCCGCGCCGACCGCCTCGATGACGAGCGTCGACACGAAGACCGTCGCGACGAGCCGGCGCAGGTCGGCGGCCGACGCGCTGCCGAGCGTGTCCTGCAGGGTCATGCGCCCCCGCACCGAGAACCGCCCGCGCACGAGCAGCACCAGGAGCGTCGAGCAGGTCATGATCCCCAGCCCGCCGAGCTGGACGAAGACGAGGATCGTCGCCTGTCCGAGGAGGCTCCAGCGGCTCGCGGTATCGACCGTGGTGAGACCGGTGATGCAGACCGCCGAGGCCGCCGTGAAGAAGGCATCCACGAAGCCGATCGGCGGCGTCCCGGGCGCCTCCATGCCGGGCAGGCTCAGCACGGCGGACGCGACGACGACCGCGCCGGCGAAGGACAGGAGGACGAGCTGCGCCGGCGAGAGGCGGCGCACGAGCGCCGAGGGCGACACGCGCATGGGTCAGCGGCCGGCCCCCACCACGCCCCGGACGAGCGGTCGCGGGGCCACCGTCGCGCCCGGCGGGGCGAGTTCGAACGCCGCGCCGACCTCGCGCGCGGCCGCCGCGGCCGCGGCCTCGTTGCCGGCGTAGACGCGTGCGAGCGGCATCGCGGCCCGCACCGGGTCCCCCCGCCGTGCGGCGAGCACCACCCCCACGCCCGGGTCCACCGCGTGCTCGGCGCGCGCCCGCCCCGCGCCGAGCCGCATGACCGCCTGCCCCACGGCGAAGGCGTCGATGCCGGCCACGACGCCGTCGCGCGGCGCCGGCACCGGCAGCTCCACCGGCCCGACCGGCAGGCGCCCGGGATCGTCGACGACCGCCGGGTCGCCCCCCTGGGCCTCCACGACGGCGCGGAACGTCTCGAGCCCCGCGCCGCGATCGAGGAGCTGCGCCAGGACGTCGGCCCCCTCGCCCGGGTCGGCGACCGCGCCGGCGAGCATGAGCATGAACCCGCCCAGGACCAGCGTCACCTCGCGCACGTCGTCGAGGCCCGGCCCCCGCTCGCCGCGCAGGACGTGGATCGCCTCGGCCGTCTCGAGGGCGTTGCCGACCGCGAGCCCGAGGGGGTCCTCCATGTCGGTCAGGACCGCGACCGCCGGCAGGCCCGCCTCCCGGGCCGTCACCACGAGCGACTCGGCCAGCCGCCGCGCGTCGGCCTCCTCGCGCACGAAGGCGCCGCGCCCCACCTTCACGTCGAGCACCAGCGCGTCGATCCCCTCGGCCAGCTTCTTCGAGAGGATGGAGGCGGTGATGAGGGGGATGCTCTCGACCGTGGCCGTCACGTCGCGCAGCGCGTAGAGCCGCCGGTCGGCCGGCGCCATCTCCGCCGTCTGGCCGATCAGGGCGCAGCGCAGCCGCGCCGTCTGCTCGACGAACCGCTCGATCGGCAGGTCCGTGCGGAACCCCGGGATCGCCTCGAGCTTGTCGAGCGTGCCGCCGGTATGGCCGAGGCCGCGCCCCGACACCATCGGCACCGGCACGCCGGCCGCGGCCACGAGCGGGGCGAGGACGAGGCTCACCTTGTCGCCCACGCCGCCGGTCGAGTGCTTGTCCACCTTGGGGCCCGGGACGGCGGACAGGTCGACCACGCGGCCCGAGTCGCGCATGACCCGGGTGAGGGCGGCCGTCTCCTCCGGGTCCATGCCGCGCCAGACGACCGCCATCAGGAAGGCCGCCATCTGGTAGTCCGCCACGCGGCCGTCCAGGAGGCCCTCCACCAGGAACGCGATCTCCGCCTCCGTGAGCCGGCCGCCGTCGCGCTTCTTGCGGATGAGGTCCACCGCTCTCACGGCCAGGCCTCGGCCAGGAACGAGCGGCCGGCCGCGAGCGGGCCGACGCCGAAGGCCTCGGCCAGCGTCGCGCCCAGGTCGGCGAAGGTCGCTCGCGTGCCGAGGGGCCGTCCGGGGCGGCCCGGACGGTAGGCCAGGAGCGGCACGTACTCGCGCGAGTGATCGGTCGACGGCGTGGTGGGGTCGCAGCCGTGGTCCGCGGTGACGAAGAGCGCGTCGTCCGGCCCGACCTGCTCGAGCAGCCGGCCGAGCGCCTCGTCGAACTCGGCGAGGCCGGCCGCGTAGCCGGCCGGGTCGTTGCGGTGCCCCCAGAGCATGTCGAAGTCCACCAGGTTCGCGAAGACCAGCTCCCGGCCGGCCGGCGGACGCCCGAGGATCCGCGCGAGCGCCGAGACCGCCTCCGCGTTGTGCGGGGCGGGGTGGTGCTCCGACACCCCGCGGCCCGTGAAGATGTCGTGGACCTTCCCGACGCCGATCACCGGCACGCCGGCCGCCGCGAGGCGATCGAGCAGCGTCTCGCCGGGCGGATCGAGCGCGTAGTCGTGCCGCCCCGCCGTCCGGACGAAGCGGCCGGGGGTCCCCTCGAAGGGCCGCGCGATCACGCGGCCGATCCCGAGGGGCCGCGTCAGCCGCCGGGCCACCTCGCAGATCTCGTGGAGCCGCGCGAGCGGGATCACCGACTCGTGGGCCGCCACCTGGAATACGCTGTCGGCGCTCGTGTAGAGGATCGGCTTGCCGGTCGCCATGTGCTCGGCGCCGAGCCGCTCGATGATCTCGGTGCCCGAGGCGGCGACGTTGCCGAGCACGCCCGGCAGCCGCGCCTCGGCCACGAAGCGCGCCACCAGGTCGGCCGGGAAGCCGTCGGGGAAGGTCGGGAAGCCGCGAGGCGAGACGAGGCCCGCGATCTCCCAGTGCCCGGTGACCGTGTCCTTGGCGCCCGAAGCCTCCGCCATCTTGCCGTACGCGGCCAGCGGTCTCTCGGGACAGGCGACCCCGGCGAGCGGCGGGTCGATGCAGCCCAGACCGAGCCGTTCGAGGGTCGGCACGCGGAGCCCCCCCATCGCCCGCGCGGTGTTCCCCAGGGTGTGGCTGCCGGCGTCGCCGAAGCGCGCCGCATCCGGCATGGCGCCGATCCCGACGCTGTCGAGGACGATCAGGACGGCGCGACGGACGTCGTCCGCGGGGGCCCCTTCCGCCGCTCGCCTCGACGTCCGTGCTCGCATGGCCACGCACCCCCGCGCGAGGCCGCGGCTTCGGCTGCGGCCTCGCCTCGCCCGCGGAGCGTACCTCCGCGCGAAGGGCCGCTGCAAACCCTGGTCAGCACAGGTCGATTCGGCTAGGATGCGCGCCATGCCCCGGATCCTCTACCGGTACGTTGCGCGGGAGATGGCCGTCCCGTTCGTCCTGGGGCTCGCCGTCTTCACCCTGATCCTCTTCATGCAGCAGGTCCTCAAGCTCGTGGAGATGATCCTCAACAAGGGCGTCCCGGTGGCGACGGTGGCCGAGCTGGTGGCCTACATCCTCCCCTCCTTCCTCGGCCTCACCGTGCCGATGGCGACGCTCCTGGCGATCCTCGTGGCCTTCAGCCGCCTCTCGGGCGACAGCGAGATCACGGCGATGAAGGGGTGCGGCATCAGCCTCTATCAGGTCTGGCCCCCGGTCGTGGCCCTCGCCCTCCTGGCGTACGTGGCCAGCACGCTCCTGTCGATCCACGCGGTCCCGTGGGGCAAGCAGGGGTTCCGGCGGATCGTCTTCGAGATCGCCAACAGCCGCGCCCAGGCCGGCATCAAGGAGCGGGTGTTCAACACCGACTTCGACGGCCTCACGCTGTACGTCGACCGGGCCGACGTGAGCGGCAGCCGCCTGCAGGGCGTCTTCATCGCCGACAGCCGCGAGTCGGAGGAGCACCCGGTGATCGTCGTCGCGGCCGAGGGGCGGATCGTGTCCGACCCCGAGGCGAAGGTCGTGACCCTCGAGCTCGAGAACGCGACGACCCACATCGCCGGCGACAACCCGGCCAAGTACCACCTGACGTCGTCGAAGCGGATGGCGATCCGCCTCGAGGTCGGCCAGGCGCTGGCCTCGTTCCAGCGCAGCGGGCTCAAGTTCGCCGACCTCACGCTCGCCGAGATGCGCGCGGAGCTTCGCCAGATCGCCGAGGGGGACCGCGAGCGGGACAAGAAGCTCGTCGCGTACTACGAGAAGTTCTCCATGCCGTTCGCCTCCCTCGTCTTCGCGCTCCTCGGCGTGCCGCTGGGGCTGCAGTCGAGGCGCTCCGGCAAGGGGACGAGCTACCCGCTGGCGATCTTCGTCTTCCTCGTCTACTACGTCCTGCTCTCCTTCGGGGAGACCCTGGGCGGGCGGGGGACGATCCCGCCGATCGTCGCCGTGTGGCTGCCCAACGTGGTCCTCGGCGCGGTCGGGATCGCGATGCTCCGCCGCGCGGCCAACGAGGGGCGGCTCGCCCTGCTCGACGGGATCCACGCGGCGGTCGAGAGCGTGGCGGCTCGGGTCCGCCAGGCCGTCGGCCGGGCGGTGCGGGGTCCCGCGTGACCGGCATCCTCGCCAGGTACGTGGGGCGCGAGTACCTCCGCTACCTGTTCCTGGCCCTCGTCGGCTTCGTCGTCATCTACTTCGTCGTCGACTTCTTCGACCGGGTGGGGCGCTTCGTGCAGAAGGACGTGCCGGCGGACGTCGTGGCCGAGTACTTCCTCGCGCGGGTGCCGGCTTCGGCCGTCCAGGTGATGCCGATCGCCCTGCTCCTCGCCTCGCAGCTCTCGCTGCTCGTCCTGGCGCGGAACAACGAGATCGTCGCCATGCGGGCCTGCGGCGTCTCGCCCGGCGTCGTGGTGCTCCCGTTGCTCGGGCTCGCCGCCATCGCGTCGCTGGGGTCGCTCGCGCTCTCGGAGCTCGTCGTCCCGCCCGCGTCGGCGCGCGCGCTCGCGATCGAGCGCCGCTACCTCGATCGCCCGCCGTCGGGACTCCCCGAGCGCCAGCGCAACGTCTGGTACCGGGCGGACCGCTCCATCTACTACATCAGCTCCGTCGACCGGCGCGAGAACCGCCTGGTCGGCGTGACGGTCTTCACCTTCGACGACGCCTTCAACCTCGTCCAGCGGGTCGACGCGGCCGAGGCGCGTTACGTCGGCCCCGACTGGGAGTTCCGGGACGTCGTCGAGCGGACGTTCGGTCCGGACGGCCAGGTGGCGACCGTCGAGCGCGAGCGGGCGCGCATGCCGCTGCCCGAGACGCCCTCCCAGATCGCCAGGGGCCAGCGGGAGCTCGACGCGATGTCGTATGCCGAGCTGAAGCGCAACGTCGAGCAGCTCGAGGCGCGGGGCTACGACGTCGCCCGCTACCGCACCGACCTCCACTCGAAGCTCGCCCTCCCCGCGGCCGGCATCGTCATGACGCTCCTCGGCATCCCGCTCGCGCTCCGTGTGGGTCGCGAGGGCGGGACCGCGCGCGGCGTCGTCCTCACGCTGGCGCTCGGCTTCGCCTTCTGGGTGGCCATCTCGATCGGCCTCGCGTTCGGCCGCTCGGGCGTCCTGCCGCCGGCCGTGGCCGCCTGGGGCCCGAACCTCACCTTCTTCCTCGCCGGCGGGTACCTCTTCACCGCCGTTCGGCACTAGGCGGCGGGCGGGCCGCCCTCGACGGGGTCAGGTCTTTCCGTTTTCCGCGGGGTCAGGTCTTTCCGTTTTCCAACCCGGGAGAACGGACAGGCCTGAAAAAATGGATACGCCCGACCCCGGTCTAGATGCCGGCCTTCTCGAGGATGTCGGGGACCCGCTCCTCGAGCCCCATCGTATAGAGGTGGACGCCCTGGACGATGCCGCGCAGCTCCCGCACCTGGCGCGCGGCGATCTCGATGCCGGTCTCCACCGGGGAGGCGGACTTCTCGAGCTCCGCGATCAACGCGTCGGGGACGAAGATCCCCGGGATCTTCTCGTTGACGAAGCGCGCCATCTTCGCCGACTTGAGGACCATGATACCGGCCAGCACGGGCGCGCCGGCGGCCTTCACCTCGGGCCGGGCCATGAAGGCCGCGACCCGACCGGCGTCGTAGACCGCCTGCGTCTGGAAGAACCGGGCGCCGGCCTCGCGCTTCTTGAGGAAGCTCTGCACCTGCCCCTCGACCTTCGCGGGGTCGGGGTTGTCCGGCGAGGCGGCGGCGCCGGGCCAGAGGTCGGCCGGGCCCGCCAGGTCGTTGCCGGCGGCGTCCTTGCCCGACGCGAGCGCCCGGACGAGCCCGATGAGGCCGTTGGTGTCCACGTCGTGGACCTCCTTGGCCTCGGGGTGATCGCCGATCCTGATCGGGTCGCCGAAGAGCGCCAGCACCTGGCGCACGCCGAACGCCGCGGCCGCGAGGAGGTCCGACTGGAGCGCCATCCGGTTGCGGTCGCGACAGGTGAGCTGCAGGATGGGATCGATCCCCTCGTCGAGGAGCGCCAGCGCTCCCCCGAGAGGCGACATCTTCACGCGCGCCGACTGGTTGTCGGTGACGTTGGCGGCGTGGACCACGCCGGCCAGCCGCCGCGCCTTCTCGCGGAACTTCGCGAGGTCGGTCCCCTTGGGCGGCTCGAACTCGGTCGTGACGACGAACTCGCCGGCGGCGAGCCCCGCGCGCAGCGTTCTCTTCGGGGCCACTACGTCCCCTCTTCCCAGGACGCCAGGTACTTCTCCTGCTCCGGCGTGAGCGTGTCGATGGCGAAGCCCATCGCCTGGAGCTTGAGCCTAGCAATTTCCCGGTCCACCGCCTCGGGCACCGGGTAGACCCGCTTCTCGAGCCGGGTGTGGTTCTTCGCCACGTACTCGGCGGCGAGCGCCTGGTTGGCGAAGCTCATGTCCATGACCGACGACGGGTGCCCCTCGGCCGAGGCGAGATTGATGAGCCGGCCCTCGCCGAGGACGTAGATCCGCCTGCCGCTCTCGAGCGTGAACTCCTCGACGAACTCCCGCGCCTCGCGCCGGGAGACGGCCATCCTCGCGAGCCCCTCGAGGTCGAGCTCCACGTTGAAGTGCCCCGAGTTGGCGACGATGGCGCCGTCCTTCATGAGGGTGAAGTGCTCCGGCCGGATGACGTGCTTGTTGCCGGTGACCGTGCAGAACCAGTCGCCGATTCGCGCCGCCTCCGCCATGGGCGCCACCGCGTAGCCCTCCATGACGGCCTCGAGCGCCTTCAAGGGATCGACCTCGGTGACGACCACGCGCGCCCCCATGCCGCGCGCCCGCGCCGCCAGCCCCCGGCCGCACCAGCCGAAGCCGGCGACGACGAAGGTGGTGCCCGCGATCAGCCGGTTGGTCGCCCGGATCATGCCGTCGATCGTGGACTGACCGGTGCCGTAGCGGTTGTCGAAGAAGTGCTTGGTCTGGGCGTCGTTGACGGCGATCACCGGGAAGCCGAGGACGTTGCGCTCCGCCATCGCGCGAAGCCGGATGACGCCGGTGGTCGTCTCCTCGGTGCCGCCGATGACCGTGCGCAGGAGGTCCCGCCGCTCCTTGTGGATGAGCGACACGAGGTCGCACCCGTCGTCCATCGTCATCGTCGGGTTCGTCTCGAGGGCGGCTTCGAGATGCTGGTAGTACGTCTTGCTGTCCTCGCCCTTCTTCGCGAAGACCGGGATGCGGTGGTCCTCGACGAGCGCCGCCGCCACGTCGTCCTGCGTGGACAGCGGGTTCGACGCGCAGAGCACGACCTCGGCGCCGCCGGCCTTGAGGGTCGTCATCAGGCTCGCGGTCTCGGTGGTGACGTGGAGGCAGGCGGCCACGCGCTGCCCCCGGAGCGGCTGCTCCTTCCGGAACCGCTCGGCGATCTGCGCGAGCACCGGCATGGACTGGGCGGCCCAGGCGATCCGGTTGCGCCCCTTCGAGACCAGCCCCGGGTCGGCGATATCGTACTTCAACGGCATCCTCGTGCGCCCTTGTCGTCAGGTGTTTCGGCCGCGTCGTCGGGACGTCCGACGGCCGCGGCCGCGCGCGCCGCGGCCCGGCAGCGGCGCAAGCAGGGGGGCGTCGGGAGGGCCGGGGCCGCGTCGCGACCGTCTCTCGGCCTCGCGACCCCCCGACTCCGATCAGAGCCTGGCCGCCTTCCTGAGCTCCGCGGCCTTGTCCGTCTTCTCCCAGGTAAACGGCGCCTCCTCGCGGCCGAAGTGGCCGTACGCCGCGGTGCCCTTGAAGATGGGACGGAGGAGGTCGAGGTGGGTGATGATCTGCCGCGGCCTGAGGGGGAAGTGCTCGCGGACGAGCCCGGCGATGTCGGTCTCCGAGATCTTGCCGGTGCCGAAGGTGTTGACGCTCACCGAGACCGGCTCGGCGACGCCGATGGCGTAGGCCACCTGGATCTCGGCCTGGTCGGCGAGGCCGGCCGCGACGATGTTCTTGGCCACGTAGCGGGCCATGTACGCCGCCGAGCGGTCCACCTTGCTCGGGTCCTTGCCGCTGAAGGCGCCGCCGCCGTGCCGCCCCATGCCCCCGTAGGTGTCCACGACGATCTTGCGCCCTGTGAGCCCGCAGTCGCCCATCGGGCCGCCCACGACGAAGCGGCCGGTGGGGTTGATGTAGAACCGGGTCTGCTTGTCGAGCCACTCGCCCGGGACGACCTTCTTGACGACCTCCTCGATGATCCCCTCCTTGATGGTCGTCGAGGAGACGTCGGCCCGGTGCTGCGCCGACACGACCACGGTGTCGACCCGGAGCGGCCGCCCGGTGGCGCGGTCGTACTCGACGGTGACCTGGCTCTTGCCGTCCGGCCGCAGCCAGTCGAGGACGCCCTTCTTGCGGGCCTCGGCGAGGCGGTGGCAGATCCGGTGGGCGAAGGCGATGGGCATCGGCATCAGCTCGGGGGTCTCCCGCGTGGCGAAGCCGAACATGAGCCCCTGGTCGCCCGCCCCCTGCTCGTGGTCGGGCCGATCGTCGACGCCCATGGCGATGTCGGGCGACTGCTTGTCGATGGAGGTGATGACCGCGCAGGTCTCCCAGTCGAAGCCCATGGACGAGTCGCAGTAGCCGATGTCCTTGATCGTCTGGCGGACGACGTCCGGCATGTGGACGTACGCGCTCGTCGTGATCTCGCCCGCGATGACCGCCATGCCCGTCGTGACGAGCGTCTCGCAGGCGACGCGCGCCCGGGGATCCTGGGCGAGGATGCCGTCGAGAATGGCGTCCGAGATCTGGTCGGCCACCTTGTCCGGGTGGCCCTCCGTGACCGACTCGGAGGTGAAGAGAAAAGTGTCCTTGGCCATCGGCGTGCTGTCACCTTCTGTGTGGGTCCCGCCTCGGGCGGGCCCGGTGAATGGGAGGCATACGCAAAACGGCCGGCGCGGGACCGGCCGCAGGCAGAGGACGGATGGACCAACCGCGGATTGAAACACCCGGAAGGGGGGCTGTCAACGCGAAAAAGGGCCTGGGGAGGGGAGCTTGCGACCGGGCCGTCGGTGCCGGCCGGCCCGCCCGGTCGGTCACGCGCCGCCCGAGGCGGACGCGATCGCGCTCCGGATCATGGACAGCCCGCCGACGACGACCAGGATCTCCATGAACGCGGAGCCCCATCGCGAGCGCCCTCAGGCCGACGGCGGCGTCGGACACGAGGAGCGCGGGGCCTGCCAGGCCGGCGCCGAGGAGCATCGGGACCCGCAGGATCCCGGCGCCGACCGTCACGCGGCTCAGGAACCCGAAGGCCGCACCGAAGGCAAGCAGGCTCCAGGTGCCCGGGACGAGCCGCTTGCCGGCCATGTCGCGCCGCAGCGGGACGGAGAGCACGAGGACGGCCCCGAGCAGCGCCTGGATATCAGCACCGACAGGACGGGGATCACCGCCCTGGCGCCGATGATCGGGGTACGGACGACCGCGGGCGCGCGGGCGTCGCGCCGCGTCACCTGATCTCGTTGAAGTAGTGGAGCCGACCGGTGTGGCAGCGCATCGTGCGCCACTCGATCGGCGTGGAGTCGAGACCGCAGGCCGTCCGCTCGACCTCGAGGATCGGGGTCCCCGCCGGCAGCCCCAGCAGCCTCGAGTCCTCCGCGGAACACTCGACCGCGCGGACCCTCTCCTCGACCCGCACGATCAGGACCCGCACTGCTGCTCCATGATCATCGGCTCGTCGGCCCCCCACTCAGAAGTCCTCCTTCGGGTAGACCGGCGCGATGGGGTCGGTCCGGTCCATCTCGGCCCCGAGGGCCTCCTCCACCTGCTCCATGGCGGTCAGCCACGACGAGAGGCGGATCGCCACGTTCTCCAGCTCGTCCTCGGGGATCACGAGCCCCTGGACCGCGGCCAGCGTCGTCACCTGCTCCTTCGTGAGCGTCATGCCGTGCCTCCTGCTCGCGCCGTCATGCCGCGGTCCTCGAGAGGTCGGGGTGCCGCGTGTGCCAGGGGGTGGCCTGCTCGTACGCGTGGGCGATCCGCAGCACGACCGCCTCTCCGAACGGCCTGCCGGCGATCTGCAGCGCGAGCGGCAGGCCGTCCGTGCTGAAGCCGGCCGGCACCGAGATCGTCGGCACGTTGGACAGGCTGAACGGGTAGGTGCTGATCCGCCGCTCGATGAGGCGCGTCGCGACATCCTCGACCGACTCCACCTTCTCCTGCATCGCCTCGATCCGCTTCGGCGGCGTGACGGTGGTCGGGCTGAGCAGCCCGTCGTACACCCGCAGCGCGTCGAGCACCTGGCGGCGGACGATCACCCGCGCCCGCATGGCGCGGTTGTAGACGGTCGCCGGGACCAGGCAGGCGGCGGCGAGCCGGGTGCGCGTGCCGCGGTCGAAGGCGTCCCAGCGGGTCCGCAGGTACTTCCTGAGGAACATGGTGGCGACGTCCGCGTCGGCCGTCAGCAGTTGCAGCGGAACGGCGAACTTGACGTAGGGGAGCGAGACCTCCTCGACCGCCGCCCCGAG
Source organism: Thermodesulfobacteriota bacterium (assembly GCA_036381125.1). Lineage (GTDB taxonomy): Bacteria > DASVDK01 > DASVDK01 > DASVDK01 > DASVDK01 > DASVDK01. The sequence continues at coordinate 11,916 of DASVDK010000203.1, forward strand.
GTCCCGGAGGACGGCGATCGCCCGCCGCATCGCGTCGACCACCTCGGGGTGGACGTGCCGGGCCCAGGCGATCTCCCGGACGACCGCGAGCGTCATGCCTCGGAGGTCGCTCCGGAGATGGTCGACGTAGCGGGGCACGGGGCGCGCGCTGGACAGCGGGTCGCGCGGGTCGTGGCCCGCGATCGCCTCGAGCACGAGGGCGCAGTCGGCGACCGTGCGTGTCAACGGACCGATCGTGTCGCTGGTATAGGACTCCATGACGCCGCCGTACCGGCTGACCCGGCCGTACGTGGGGCGCATCCCGACGACGCCGTTGCACGACGCCGGCCCCCGGATGGAGCCGCCGGTGTCCTCGCCGAGGGCGAACGAGCAGAGACCGGCCGCCGGCGCGATCCCGGAGCCGCTCGAGGAACTCGACGGCGTGTGCGCCAGGTTCCAGGGGTTCCTCGGCTGCCCGTAGGGGAAGTCGATCGTTCCCCCCTTGCCGAACTCGTGGAGGTTGTGCTTGCCGAGCAGGATGGCGCCCTGCTCGCGCAACCGCTCGATCACGGTCGCGTCGTGATCGGGCATCATCTCCTCCGGCCGGAGGACGCGCGTGCCGAGCGTCGTCGGCACGCCCTTGACGTGGATCTGGTCCTTGACCCCGTAGGGGAGACCGTGAAGCGGCCCCCGGTAGCGCCCCTTCGCGATCTCCGCTTCGGCCGCCCTCGCCTCGCGGAGCGCGCTCTCCTCGCAGACGGTGATGTAGGACCGCAGCTTCCCGTCCCACCGCCGGATGCGATCGAGGTAGACCTGGACCAGCTCCACCGGCGAGAGGCGTCGCTCCCGGATCAGCCTGCCCTGCTCCGCGCAGCTCAGGAATGCGAGTTCCTCGGCGTTCATGACTCTCCTTCCGACGCGACGACGGCCGGGTCTTCCGTACGGGACGCCCGCGCCGGCCCGCCCTACGCCGCGGCGCCGGCGGCCCTGCGCCGTCGGACGGCCCGCATCAGGGCCGGCTGGAGCAGCGAGAGGATCAGCAGCCAGGAGCGGATCAGCTCGCTCTCGACCATCCGGCCGAGCAGGAGCCCCACGACCGTCGGCGCGACCGGGTACTGATAGCGCTTCATGACCCGGCCCAGGACCGCGAAGACGAAGAGCGTGATCGGGGCCGACTGGTCCCCGGAGACGGCGCAGGAGCCGAGGGCAGCCAGGACGATCACCGACGGGATCATGATCGAGAGCGGCACCCGCACGATGTTGCCGGCGCCGATGAGGAGCACGGCCTGCGCGATGTTGCCGAAGACGATCGTGTAGACGACGTCCATGTTCTGGGTGATGAACTGCGGCCCCTCGGTGACGTTGTGCATCGCGAACGCCGCCAGGAGCCCGGATCCGGATCGGCGCGCTTCGCCACGGCGTAGGCGATCAGGTTGCTCGCCGAGGCGCCGACGCCCGGCACGGCAAACCCGTCGCCTCGCGACGGGTCAACGCCGCCCGGCCGCCGGTCCGATCGACGCGCGGGGCTCGGGGTCGCATCCCGATGTCTTGCATCTTTTAGCGGATGCAATCTACGACGCGGCGATTCCCGCGGTCAACGCCGCTCTATCGGCGGCGCCCGGCCGGCCGGGGCAGGCGGCGCCCGGCCGGGAGCCGGCGCCTCAGACCTCGCGGTCGAGCCGGTACTGCGCGATCTTCCGGTTGAGCGTCGTGCGGGCGATCCCGAGCCGCTCGGCCGCCTCGCCCTTCACCCACTGCGTCGCCCGGAGCGCCCGCAGGATGTGCGCCCGCTCGACCGCCTCGACCACCTCGGCCAGGGGGCGCAGGCCGGTCCCGACCGTCTCGTCGGCGCCCGGCAGCCGGACGTGCTCGGCGTCGATCGGCCCGCCGGCCGCGTAGACGAGGGCGAGGTGGAGCACGTTCTCGAGTTCCCGCACGTTCCCGGGCCACTCGTAGGCCATGAGCGTGCGCAGCGCGCGCGGCGTGACGGCCGGCGGCGGCCCGCCGCCGGCCCCCCGGGCGATGCGGGCGAGGAGGTGCGGCACGAGGTACCGAAGGTCGTCGAGGCGGTCGCGCAGCGGCGGGACGTGGATCGTCGCCACGGCGAGCCGGTGATAGAGGTCCTCCCGGAACCGCCGCTCGCGGACCGCCCGCCGGATGTCCTCGTTGCAGGCGGCGATGAAGCGCACGTCGATGCGCGCCTGCCGCGTGCCGCCCACCGGCCGAACCGCCTTCTCCTGGATCGCGCGCAGCAGCTTGGCCTGGCAGGTGCCGGTCAGGTCGGTGACCTCGTCGAGGAAGGCGACCCCGCCGTCGGCCTCGACGAAGAGCCCGCGCTTGTTGTGCTTCGCGTCCGTGAAGGCGCCGGCCACGTACCCGAAGAGTTCCGACTCGAGCAGGTGGGGTTCCAGGTTGGCGCAGTTCAGCGACACGAAGGGCGCGCGACTGCGACGGCTCAGGGCGTGGATCGCCCGGGCGACCCCCTCCTTGCCGACCCCGGTCTCGCCGGTGACGAGCACGTTCAGGTCGGCCGCCGCGAACGTGCGGACCTGCTCGTAGACGGTCCGCATGGCCGCGCTGCGGCCGACGAGGCCCGGGACCTCGTCGGCCGCCGGCCCGTCGGCCGGCGGCGCCGCACGCTCGCGCCGGCCGCGGCGATCGTCGTCGAGGAGCCGCTCGAGCTTCGCCAGCAGCTCCTCCACGCGGAACGGCTTGTCGGAGAAGGCGTCCACGCGGGCCTCGACCAGCTCCCTCAGGAGCGCCTCGTCCGCGTACGCCGTGAGGAAGAGGACGGCCGTGTCGAGGCCCCGCGTGCGCATCTCGCGCAGCACCTCGCGCCCGGAGAGCCGCGGCATCCGGTCGTCGAGCACGACGACGTCGACCGACCGCGAGTCGAGCCGCGCGAGCGCCGCCTCGCCGGAGGCCACCGCCTCGGCTTCCCACCCCCGGTCCTCGATGGCCACGGTCAGCGACTCCCGAATGCCGGCGTCGTCGTCCACGACGAGGATCCGCTTACGGGCGACAGGCGCGAGCGACATGGTCCTGCTCCGGGACGGGCCCGTCCCGACCGACCGGCGGCGATGCCGGGTGGACCGTCCCGAGGACCGGGCTTCGCGCAGACGGTTCACGCGATGGAGGAGGACGCTCGCGCGGAGGCGGCCTCCGGGACGGCGAGTCTCGAGCCGCCGTACCGGGAGGCGCGGGCAGAGCAACGTTCGCTTCTTCGAAGCACCCCTTCTGTAATGCGTGTTGCTCGATCCTACCCGACTGTGGACAGGCCGGGAAGCGAATTCTGGGGAAGGGCGTGAATGCCCCGTGATCACTGCCGGTTACGCGATCCCGAACCGGCCGCGGCTGCGAACGTCGTCGATCCACCGCATTGCCGAGCGCCGCCTGGCTTGCCCGCGCGGGCTGGGGCTGTCTCCGGGGTGCCGTCCGCTCGACGCTCGCCCCGGCCGTGTAGCAGGAGGCTCGGTTCGCTCGCCGGCGGTATCGGCGCGCCGCGTCACGGCTTTCGCGGCGCCGCCCCGCGCCGCCGCTTCACGCCGCTGCACGCCGGCCGGCGCGGCACGGCGCCGCGGCTCCGTTGCCGTCGCGTTTCCGGGGGGTTGCGCGTCGCCCGACGCCGAATCGCCGATGGCACTCCCGTTGCGATGGCCGCGGTCGGCGGAGGGAGCGGCGTGGAGCGACAGCCGATCGGCATCCTGGACTCCGGCGTGGGCGGACTCGCGGTCGCCCGTGCGATCCTCGACCGGCTCCCCGGCGAGGCCATTCTCTATTACGCCGACACCGCCCACTTTCCCTACGGCGAGCGGACGCTCTCGGACGTCCGGGCGCTCTGCGTGAGCGGGATCCGCCGGCTGGCGTCGCTCGACGCCGCCTGCGTCGTGGTCGCCTGCAACACCGCCGCGGCCTCGAGCCTCGACGACGGCGCGCCGCGCGTGCGCCTGCCGGTCTTCGACGTCCTCTCGAGCCCGGTCCTCGCGGGGACGCTGCGCCGCTGGCACGGCGCGCGCCTGGGGCTCGTCGCCACGCCGCTCACCGTGGCAAGCGGCGCCTATCAGGCGATCGTCGAGCACTTCGCCCGGCCTCGCCGCCTCGCCGTGGTCCCGACCGCGCGCCTGGCCCGGATCGTCGAGGGCGGCGCGGCCGACGCCCCGAAGGCCGCCGACGCCGTCCGGAGCGAACTCGCCCCTCTCCTCGGCGAGCGGCTCGACGCCCTGATCCTCGGCTGCACGCACTTCGGCTTCCTCGAGGCCGCCATCCGGGCCGTCGTGGGGCCGGACGTCGCGGTCATCGACCCCGCGCGCCTCGTGGCGCGGGGCGTCGCCGACGCCCTCGAGACGGCCGGCCTCGCCCGACGCGAGCCGGCCGGCGCGCCCCCGCGGCACCGCCTCGTCGTCACCGGCGGACGGGCCGACGAGGTCGCCCGTGCCGCCGCTCGACTCGGGATCGCCTTCGAGCGCTGCGAGCTCGGCGAGGACGCTCCACGGGGGGCCGTCGCGCCGGCCGGTGAGGCGGACCGCCCCGGAGTCGGCCTGCGATGAGCGGCGCCGCCGTGAGCGTCAGGCCGATCGCCACGCTCGAGGAGTACCGCGAGTGCATGGCGCTCCAGCAGGCCGCCTTCGGCTACGACGACCGCTTCGTCGAGCCGCTGACGCAGCTCGTCACCGCCCAGCGTTACGGCGGCCACGTCCTGGGCGCCTTCGACCGGGACGGCACGATCCTGGGCTACCTCTACAGTTGCCCGGGGCTGCGCGACGGCGAGCTGCTCTCCTGCTTTCGGATCCTCGCCGTCTCGCCCGCCGCGCGCGGGCTCGGCATCGGCGAGCGGCTCCTGCTCGCCCTGCGCGACCGCGCGCTCGCCGCCGGCATCCGCACCGTGGTCGCCACGTTCGACCCGCTCGAGGCCGCCAACGCCCGCCTCTACCTCGGCAAGCTCGGCTTTCGAGGGCTGCGGTTCTACCCCAACCACTACGGCGACCTCGGCCGCGGCCAGAACGCGGGGCTCGAGACCGACCGGCTCGAGATCGAGTGGACGCTCGACGCCGCAGCCCCCACCCGGCGCGCCGCCGACGGCGAGGTCGCGTCGGGGCGCGACGCGATCCCCCGGATCACGGCGCTGTCCGGCGGCCGCGGCGAGTGGCCCTCCTGCACGATCCTTCGGCTCGACCTCGACGCCGAGCGGCTCCTGCTCGAGGTCCCGGCCTCGATCCAGGCGCTCAAGGCGGCCGACCTCGGGCTGGC
>DASVDK010000204.1:0-13168 GCA_036381125.1 Thermodesulfobacteriota bacterium
GCTCGTCTTCACCTACCCGCTCGGCAACCGCGTCGCGCGCAGCCGCCTCACGAGCGCAGAGCTGGCGCTGCGCCAGGCGCAGATCCAGGTGCGGACGCTCGAGCTGCAGGTCACCGAGGAGGTGCGCGCGGCCGTGCGGGCGGTCAACGCCAACGCCCAGCGGGTCGAGGCGACCCGCGAGGCGACGCGGCTGGCGCGCGAGCAGCTCACCGCCGAGCAGCGGCGGCTCGCGGTCGGGCTGTCGACCTCGTTCGAGGTCCTGCGCCTGCAGACCGACCTGGCGACCGCGCAGAACGCCGAGATCGTGGCGATCACCGACTACCGGGTGAGCCTCGCCAACCTCGACCGGGTGGCGGGCGTCCTGCTCAACCGGTACGGGATCATGGTGAAGTAGCTGAAGTAGCCAGGGGAAAGGAGTCGCCCGTGCCGCGTCCTCGTCGATGGCTCCCCGTCGTGGCTGTGGCCCTCGGCGCCGCCAGCCTCGGTCTCGGCGGCGTGGGCGGTCCGGCGCCCGGCAAGGTGCCGGTGCCGCCGCGGAACTTCACGGCGGAGGTCACCGACCGCCAGGGGGTCGTCACGAAGGCGAGCCAGGTCTCCTGCGGCGGCGAGATCTTCGTCGTCGGCAAGCGGGGGGACACGACGCTCACGGTCGGCTTCGAGAAGATCCGCCGCGTCCGGTTCGGCACCCCGACCGAACGCACCGTCGAGGCCACGGTCGAGACGACCGGCGGCGAGACGGTCCGCCTGCGGGTCGACCGGGACCTGACCTGCGCCGGGGTCACCGAGTTCGGCACGGTCCAGGTGGCGGCGGGCGACCTCCAGGCGATCGTCTTCACCGGAGAAGTTCGGCGCTGAGCCGCTCGGGAGGCGCTATTCTTTGACGATGCGGGAGAGGACGAGGCGACGGCGGCCGATGGCCTGGCTTGCGGCGCTCGGGGTCATGGCCACGCTCGTCGCCGGGTGCGGCTCGGGCGAGGCGCCTCGGCCGCCCGCGGGCGAGGCGCGTCCGCCGGGAGGCCCACCGTCGGCCGTCGCGGCGCTCCCCACCCGCTCCGTCTCGGTCGCCCCGGCGGTCTCCCGGCCCCTTCCCCGCCTGGTCCCGGTGACCGGCACGCTCGCCGCCGACGAGCGCGTCGTCCTCGCCTTCAAGGTGGACGGCATGCTCGCCGAGATCCCGGTCGACCTCGGCAGCCCCGTCAAGCGCGGCTCGCTCGTCGCGCGCCTCGACCCCACCGACTACCGGCTCCGCGTGGAGCAGGCCGAAGCCGCGCTGAAGCAGGCCCGCACCCGTCTCGGGCTGCCGGCCGAGGGCACCGACGACACCATCGACCCGGAGGCCTCGGCCCTCGTGCGCCAGGCCCGGGCCATGCTCCGGGAGGCCCGGCTCACCCGCGATCGCACGGCCACTCTCTGGGACCAGCGCCTGGTCTCGCGGGCGGCGCTCGACTCGGCCGAGGCGGCGCTCCAGGTGGCCGAGGGGCGCTACCAGGACGCCCTCGAGGAGGTCCGGACCCGCCAGGCGCTCCTCGTCCAGCGGCGCTCCGAGCTGGCCATCGCGCGCCAGCAGCTCGCCGACACGGTCCTCACCGCGCCGATCGACGGCGTCGTGCAGGAGCGGCAGGCGTCGCGCGGCGAGTACCTGGAGGCCGGCACGCCGGTGGTCACCGTCGTCCGGGTCCACCCGCTGCGGCTCCGGCTCGCGGTGCCCGAGCGCGCGGCCGCCGGCGTGCAGGCCGGCCAGGAGGTGCGCGTGCGCGTCGAGGGCCGGGATACGGTCTTCAAGGGGCGCGTGGCCCGGCTCGCCCCCGCCATCGACGAGACGACCCGCACCCTCCTCGTCGAAGCGGAGATCCCGAACGAGCGAGGGCTCCTGCGGGCGGGCGCCTTCGCCCGGGCCGAGATCGTCACCGACGCGGACGTCCCGACCGTCCTCGTCCCCTCGACGGCGGTCGTGACCTTCGCGGGCGTCGAGAAGGTCCTCACGGTCCGCGACGGCAAGGCGGTCGAGCTGCCGGTCCGCACCGGGCGCCGGGAAGGGGGGCTCGTCGAGATCGCCGCCGGCCTCGAGGCGGGCGAGCCGGTGGTCGTCGAGCCCGGCAGCCTCGTGGGCGGCCAGCCCGTGACGGTGGTCCAGTAGGCCCGTGCACGCCCTCGCCGAGGTCTGCATCAGGCGGCCCATCTTCGCGACGATGCTCGTCCTGGCGCTCGTCGTCGTCGGGGCCGCGAGCTGGTTCAGGCTCGGCGTCGACCGGTTCCCGTCGGTCGACCTGCCGACCGTCTCGGTGCGCACGACGCTCCCCGGGGCGGCGCCCGAGGAGGTCGAGACCGAGGTCACGCAGCGGATCGAGGAGGAGGTCAACAGCGTCGCCGGCATCGACCAGATCCGGTCGATCTCCGGCAACGGCGCCTCGATCGTCATCGTCACCTTCGACCTCGACCGCGACATCGACGTCGCCGCGCAGGACGTCCGCGACCGGGTCTCGACCGTCATCCGGCACCTGCCCGAAGGGACCGAGACGCCGGTCGTCTCGAAGTTCGACAACGACTCCCAGCCCATCCTGACCGTCGCCCTCTCCGCCGACCGTTCCATACGGGAGCTGACCGAGATCGCCGACAAGACGGTGCGGCCGATCCTCGAGCGCGCCTCCGGCGTGGGCGAGGTCGGCATCGTGGGCGATCTCGAGCGGGCGATCAACGTCTGGATCGACGCCGACCGGCTCGCCGCCTACGAGATCCCCATCACGGCGGTGCGCGACGCCCTCGTCGCCCAGAACGCCAACGTGCCGGGCGGCAACGTCACGGCGGGGGCGCACGAGTCGACCCTGCGGACCATGGGGCGGCTCACCGATCCTCGCGACTTCGACGACCTCGTGGTGGCCACGCGAAACGGCGTGCCGATCCGCATCCGGGACCTCGGCCACGCCGAGGACGGGACGAAGGAGCAGCGCTCCATCGCGCGGCTCAACGGCGTCCCCAGCGTGATCCTCAACGTCCGCCGCCAGTCGGGGGCGAACACGATCGCGGTCATCGAGGCGGTCAAGTCCGCGCTCCGCGAGGCGCAGCGCCAGGTGCCGCCCGACGTCCGGCTCGAGGTCATCCGCGACCAGTCTCGCTACATCTACGCGGCGCTCCACGAGATCAACACCCACCTGATCCTCGGCAGCGTCCTCGCCTGCCTCGTCGTCCTCGCCTTCATGCGGAACTGGCGCTCCACGGTGATCGCCGGGGTCGCCATTCCGGCGTCGGTGATCTCCACCTTCGGGATGATGGCGGCCCTCGACTTCACGCTGAACAGCGTGACGATGCTGGCGCTCGTCCTCATGGTCGGCGTGGTCATCGACGACGCCATCGTCGTCCTCGAGAACATCTTCCGCTTCGTCGAGGAGAAGCGGATGACGCCGTTCGAGGCGGCCCGCGAGGCGACGGCGGAGATCGGCCTCGCCGTGATGGCGACGACCCTCTCGCTCGTCGTCATCTTCGTGCCGGTCTCCTTCATGTCGAGCATCTCGGGGCGCTTCCTCTACCAGTTCGGCATCACGGCGGCGGTCGCGGTCCTGGTGAGCCTCCTCGTGTCGTTCACGCTCACCCCGATGATGAGCGCCCGGATGCTCCGGGTCGAGGACGTCCACGCCGGCGGGGGGCAGGGAGGCCAGGCCCGTTCGCGGCGGGGGTTCTACGCGCGGCTCGACGGGGCGTACACCTTCCTGCTCGCCCGCGCCATGCGACACCGCTGGGTCGTCGTGGTCATGGGGCTCGCCGTGATGGCCGCGTCCGTGCCGATCTACGGCCTCGTCCGCCAGGAGTACACGCCCGGCAACGTCGACGAGTCGGAGTTCCGCGTCGACATCGACGCGCCCGAGGGGACCAGCCTCGCGGCCATGGACGACGCGGTCCGCCGGTTCGGCGACGCGATCCGGGCCATCCCCGGGGTCCGCCTCGTCCTCATGGAGGCCGGCGGCAGCTTCCTCGGCGCCGTCAACTCCGGCGACGGCTACGTCCGGATCGCCCCGATCGAGGAGCGGACCTTCTCCATCTCGCGGCTCGTCAGGTCGACGCTGCGCGGCGACCCGGCGGCCGCCTTCCGGGGCAACTACAGCCAGCGCGACGTCATGCAGGAGGTCCGGCGCCTCGCCAGGCAGTTCCCGGAGCTGCAGGTGTCGGTCCGCAACATTCCCTCGTTCAACATCGGCGGCGGCAGCTTCGAGATCGACTACGTCATCCGCGGGCCCGACCTCGAGCGGCTCGACGGGTACGCCAAGCGCCTCGCGGCGATGGCCGAGCAGGTCGGCGGCATCGTCGACATCGAGACGACGCTCCGGCTCGACAAGCCGGAGCTGCGCGTGCTGATCGACCGGGCCCGCGCCGCCGACCTCGGCGTCGACACGCGGGACATCGCCACGGCGTTGCGGGTCATGGTGGGCGGCGACGAGGAGGTCACCCGCTTCCGCGACCCGCGCGTCGGCGAGGACTACGACGTGCAGCTCCGGCTGACGGAGGAGGACCGGTCCGATCCCTCCACCATCTCGCGGCTCTACGTGCCGCGGTCGTGGGGCGAGGGGCTCGTCCGGCTCGACAACCTGGTCCGGATCGTTTCGGGCGAGGGCGCCTCCCGGATCGACCGCCTCGACCGGCAGCGCATGGTGTCGCTGCGCGCCGGCGTGGCGCCCGGCTACGCGCTCGCCGATCGGCTCGAGGCGCTGCGGGCGGCGACGGCCGAACTCGACCTGCCGCCCGAGTACACGACCTCGGTGTCCGGCCGCGGCCGCGAGCTCGAGCGGACCTTCCGGGAGTTCCTCTGGGCGTTCCTGCTCTCGGTCATCTTCATGTACCTGATCCTCGCCTCGCAGTTCGAGAGCCTCGTCCACCCCTTGACGATCCTCATCTCGCTGCCGCTGTCGGTCCCCTTCGCCCTCTTCTCGCTCTGGGCGACCGGCAACACGCTGAACCTCTACTCGGCGCTGGGCATCCTGGTCCTCTTCGGCGTCGTCAAGAAGAACGCCATCCTCCAGATCGACCACATGAACGGCCTCAGGCGACAGGGGATGGACCGCCTGTCGGCCATCATGCAGGCCAACCGCGATCGGCTCAGGCCCATCCTCATGACGACCCTCGCCCTCGTCGGCGGGATGCTGCCGCTCGCGGCCGGCACCGGCCCGGGCGCCGAGGAGCGCCGCGCCATCGCGACCGTCGTCATCGGCGGTCAGACGCTCTCGCTGCTCCTGACGCTGCTCGTGACGCCGGTCGTCTACTCCCTCTTCGACGACCTCGGGGCGCGCCTGCGTCCCAGGTCCTCGACCGCCCCCCGGCGTCCGGACCCGGAGCGATCGCGCGCGCCCGCGCTATCATGACGCCGTGATGTCCGCGGCGCGCCACGGGTCCCCGCATCGTCGCCTCGCCCTCGCCGCGGTCGGCCTCCTCGCCATCGTCGCCGTCCTCTGGCTCGCCCGCGGCTTCCGCGAGGCGCCGGCGGCCCCCGCCCCGCCGACCGCCACCGTCGAGGCGGCGCCGATCGTCGTCCGGGTGCGGGAGACCGGCACCGTCATCCCCCGCCTCGCGGTCGAGGTCAAGTCCAAGGTCGGCGGCGAGGTCGTCAAGATGGCGGCCACCGAGGGGCAGGTCGTCGAGGCCGGCGCGGTCCTCGCCCAGATCGACCAGACCGATTTCGTCTCGCGCGTGCGCCAGGCCGAGGCCGACCTCGCCTCCGCCCGCGCGCGTCTCTCCGCGCTCGTCGAGGGCTCGCGGCCGCAGGAGATCGCCCAGGCGGAGGCCGAGGTCGCCCGCGCCAGGATCGCGCTCGCCGACGCGGAGAAGACCGAGAAGCGGCTCCTCGCGCTCCTCGAGGAGGGCTTCATCTCCCGCTCCGAGGTCGACGCCGCGGTCACCGAGCGCGAGATCGCGCAGCAGGCGCTCATCCGGGCCCAGGAGGCGCTCTCCCTGGCGCGCGAGGGAACGCGGCAGCAGGAGATCGTCCAGGCGCGCGCCGCCGTCGTCCGGGCCGAGGACGTCCTGCGCAACGCCCGGGAGCAGCTGCGCGACACCATCATCCGCGCCCCCATCAGCGGCACGGTGATCCGCCGCAAGGTGAACGAGGGCGAGATCGTGACCGCCGGCAACGTCTCTACGTCGGTCGGCACGCTCCTGCTCGTGGTGGCCGACCTCTCGGAGATCCTGGTGCGCTCGAAGGTCAACGAGGTCGACGTCCCGAGGCTTGCCATCGGGCAGCCGGCCGAGGTGCGCCTCGACGCCCTCCTCGGGACCGTCTATCGGGGCGAGGTCGTCCGGATCGCCCCCGCCGGCGACCGCGACGCCTCGAAGAACATCGTGACGTACGAGGTGGACGTGCGGCTGGCCGATCCGGACGCGAGGATCCGGCCGGAGATGACGGCGAGCGTCGACATCATCGTCGGCCGCAAGGCGCGCGCCCTGGTCGTCCCCGCCGAGGCGGTGCAGCGCGAGGCGCCGCGCGCCGACGGCACGGTCCGCGAGGTCGTCTACGTCCGCCGCGGCGAGGGGGAGGCGGCGACCTTCGAGCCGGTCCCGGTGACGATCGGGCTGCGCAACGAGACCCACGTCGAGATCCTCTCCGGCGTCGAGGCCGGGGACGTCGTGCGCCTCGGGTCCGGCAACGGCCACGAGCCGAGACCGGCCGGCTCGCCGCGACGCGGCCGGGCGGCGAGGGTGCGCTGAGGCGGTGGTCCGGCCCGTCATCGAGGCGTCCGACCTCACGAAGGTCTACCGGATGGGCGACGAGGAGGTGTACGCGCTGCGCGGCGTCTCGCTGCGCGTCGACCCGGGGGAGTTCGTGTCGATCATGGGCCCGTCCGGCAGCGGCAAGACCACCCTCATGGACATCCTCGGCTGCCTGGCGAGGCCCACGTCGGGCCGCTACCGGCTCGAGGGGGAGGACGTGGCGCGCCTGTCGGAGGCGGACCTCGCCCGGGTGCGCAACCGCCGGATCGGCTTCGTCTTCCAGACCTTCAACCTCCTCGCACGCGCGGACGCGAGGGAGAACGTCGAGTTGCCGCTCCTCTACGCCGGCGTGCCGCGAGCCGAGCGCCGGGCCCGGGCCGAGGCGGCGCTCGCGGCCGTCGGCCTCTCGGACCGGATGCGCCATCGGCCGAACGAGCTGTCGGGGGGGCAGCGCCAGCGGGTCGCCATCGCGCGCGCGCTCGTGGCCGAGCCCGCCCTCGTCCTCGCCGACGAGCCCACCGGAAACCTCGACTCGCGCTCGGGCGCCGAGATCCTCGCCCTCTTCGAAGCGCTCTCCGCGCGCGGGGTGACGCTCGTCCTCGTCACGCACGACGCGGGCGTCGCCGGGCGCGCGCGCCGCGTCGTCACCCTCCGCGACGGTCGCATCGTGAGCGACGCCGCCGCCCAGCCGGCCCTCGCATGAGCATCGCCGAGGCCTTCCTCGTCGCGCTGCGCGGCCTCGCGGCCAATCGCCTGCGCACCGCCCTCACGATGCTCGGCATCGTGATCGGCGTCGCGGCCGTCATCGCCATGACGTCGATCGGCGAAGGGGCGCAGCGCCGGGTGACGAACCAGATCACGAGCCTCGGGACCAACCTGATCCTCGTCTTCCCCCGGCGCCCGAGACCGAGCGAGCTGGTGGGGCTGCCCGGCCGCTCCGACGGCGTGGTCAAGGCCGACGCCGACGCCATCGCCGCCGAGGTCCCGGGAGCCGCGCTCGTCGCGCCGTCGATCAACGTGACCGGCACCGCCCAGCGTCTCGACTACACCTTCGAGGGCAGCATCGAGGGCACGACCCCGAGCTACGCCGTCATCCGGAACTTCGCGGTGGCGCGGGGCCGCTTCCTGACCCAGGCGGACCTCGACGAGTGGCGGTCGGTGGCCGTCCTGGGCACCGAGGCGGCCGAGGCCCTCTTCCCCGACGGCACCGACCCCATCGGCCAGGACATCCGGATCGGGACGGAGCGCCTCGTCGTCGTCGGCGTCATGGCGCCCAAGGGCCAGGTCTTCTTCACGAACTTCGACGAGAAGATCTTCATCCCCATCACCACCGCGTCCAAGCGCTTCACCGGCGACGAGCGTCTCGGCTCGATCCAGGTCGAGGCCCGCTCGGCGGCCACCGTGGCGGAGACGCGCGCCGCCGTCGAGGCGCTCCTCGAGGCCAGGCACGAGGGGGTCCCCGACTACCGGATCCGCAGCCAGGACGAGTTCCTCGGGACGCTGCGCCAGACGGTCACGACCTTCCGCCTGCTCCTCGGCGGGATCGCCGCCATCTCGCTCCTCGTCGGCGGCATCGGTATCATGAACATCATGCTCGTGTCGGTCACCGAGCGGACGCGCGAGATCGGGGTCCGCAAGGCGGTCGGCGCCACGCGCGGCGACGTGCTGCGGCAGTTCCTGATCGAGGCGGTCGCGATCAGCGCCGTCGGCGGGGTGATCGGCATCCTGGCCGGCATCGGCCTCGGCGAGGGGGTCGCCCGCCTGTTGTCGGAGGGGCTGCCCGGCGACCCGTGGGAGTCGGTGGTGTCCCCGGCGGCCATTGCGATCGCGGTGACGTTCGCCGTCGGGGTCGGGGTCGTCTTCGGCCTCTATCCGGCCGCGCGGGCGGCAGCGCTCGACCCGGTCGAGGCGCTGCGATACGAGTAGCCGGCGGACGCCCGATCCCGGTCGGCCGCCGTCACGCGAGGAGGCACATGGATCGTCCGCTCGTCGTGGGAGAGATCGCCTACGCCAACGTGGTGCCGCTGTTCGACGCCTGGCGGGCCGCCGCCGGCGTCGGGCCCGACGAGGCGCCCCCCGGCGTGCGGATCGTCCGCGGCGAGCCGGCCGCGCTCAACGAGGCGCTCGCGGCCGGCGAGATCGACCTCGCCCCCTGCTCCTCGATCGAGTACGCCCGCCGCCCCGACGCGTACCGCCTGCTGCCCGACCTGTCCATCGCCGCCGACGGCGCGGTGGAGAGCGTGCTCCTCTTCGCACGGCGGCCCCTCGAGGCGCTGGCCCCGGCCGGTCGCCGGCCGCGCGTCGCCCTCTCGCCGGCGTCGGCCGCCTCGAACGCGCTCCTGCGCCTGATCCTCGCCGAGCGCGACATCGGGGCCGAGTTCGCGCCGGCCGCGATGGCGAGCGCCGACGGCGCCGACGCCGTCCTGGTGATCGGCGACCAGGCCCTCGCGGCCGCCGCCGACGGCGCCCGCGTCGCGCGGGCGGCCGGCTACCCGCTGGTCTACGACCTCGGGTGCCTCTGGCGCGACCTGACGGGGCTGCCCTTCGTGTTCGCGCTCTTCATCGTCCGGGCCGAGGCCGCCGAGACCCGACCGGAGGACGTGGCCCGGATCGGCGCCGCCCTGGCCGCGGCCAAGCGCGCCGCCCCGGCCCGCCGCCTCGACCTGGCGGCCCGGGAGGCCGGACGAGGCGGCCTCTCCGCCGAGCGGCTCGCGGCTTACTGGGCCGCCATCCGGTACGACCTCGGCCCCCGCGAGCAGGCGGGCCTCGAGGCCTACTTCCGCCTCGCCGCCAGGTACGGACTGCTGCCTGCCGCCCCACCGCTCCGCTTCACCGCCGCCCCTCTTCCCTAACCCCGGCGGTGGGCGCTACCCTGAGTGCGAGGGCAGCCCAAAGCGTGCACACGCACTTAGGTCCGCCCTAACCCGCAGCCCGGAGGGAGCGTCATGCGCACGGAGCGGCCCAACGGCCCGCCGGTCACCTCGACCGTCGAGGACTATCTCCAGCTCATCTACAAGATGGTGCAGGAGCACCGGCCGGTGCTCGCGTCGCGGCTCGCCGAGCGGCTCGGCGTCTCGCTGCCGACGGTCCTCGGGACCCTCCAGCGGATGACCCGGGACGGCCTGGTCGAGAGCGACGAGAAGCGCCAGATCGCCCTCACCGCACGCGGCCTCGGCCTCGCCGAGTCGATGGTCCGCCGGCAGCGCCTCGCCGAGCGGTTCCTCGTCGACGTGCTCGGTCTCTACTGGGCCGAGGCCAACGTCGAGGCCCACCTCCTGGAGCACGCCATCAGCCCCAAGGTCGAAGCGCGCCTGAACGCCATGCTCCGGTCGCCCGCGACCTGCCCCCACGGCAACCCCATCCCGGGCAACGGCGCCGAGGCGCCGCGCGACCTCGTCACGGTCGCGTCGGGCCAGCCCGGCGAGATCTTCGTCGTGGACCGACTGGCCGAGGACGCCGAGGGGGACGGCGAGTTCCTCGAGTGGCTCCAGCGTCACGGCGTCATGCCGGGCCGCCGGCTGACGGTGGTCGAGCACGAGCGCGTGGCCGGCACCGTGGTGCTCGAAGGGGACCAGGGGCGCGTCACCTTCGGCCTCTCGGCCGCCGAACGGGTCTACGGCCGGCGCGAGGCGTCCGGACGGGCCGCGGGCGACGGCGCTGCGAGAGGCCGGAACCGGGAGCACGAGAGGCGAGCGTAGCGGCCCGTCCAAGGGTCGTCGATCGAACCGCCCCGCCGCCACCCCCGTACACAGGCCCCTCGAGCACCATGCCCTTTCGCCGCAGGACCCGGGGCCGCGCGGCGGAGAACGCGTGCGGGCAGACCCCAGCGTTCTCCGGCCTGGAAAATGGAAAGGCCTGACCCCATCATGGGCTAGGCCCGGCCGAGCGCGGCGCCGAGGGCCTCGAGGAACGCGTCGGGCTGCTCGATGGGCGGGTCGTCGGCCGCGTCCTCGACGACACGGAGCGGCCATCCGTAGCGGTCGCTCGCGGCCTCGGCGACGGCCAGGGGCGTCGCGCGGTCGTGGCGCCCCCAGATCAGGGTCGTCGGGACCGTGATCCGTGCGAGATCGGCCGGCGGGATCGCCGGCATGCCGAACTGCTCCATGAGACCGCGCTGAGCGGCCTTCAGGTCCGCCGCGTTGGCGCGGTCCAGGTTGTAGGCCCTGAGCCGGTCCCAGCGCTCGCCCATCCGTTCGCGCAGGCCATCCAGGTCGAAGGCGCACTGCCGCCAGAGACGGTCGTGCGTCTCCGCGGTCGGCTGCGCGACGAACTCGGCCAGGGCATGCCCGAACGCCGGCTCGGGGCGGAAGGGCACCAGGCCGAGCGTGTCCACGAGCACCAGCCGACCGAGCCGGTCGCCCCGGTCGCCGGCAAAGCGGATCGCGACGGCGCCGCCCAACGTCTGCCCCACCAGCGCGGGCGGCGTCTCGCAGGTCTGCTCGATCAGCTCCCCCACCCACGCCGACACGCGAGCGGGGTCCGGCGGACCGTCGGTCGCCCCCGACGCGCCGTGGCCCGGCAGGTCCGGGGCGACCACGCGATGGGTCGTCGCCAGGGCCGGGATCACCCGCATCCAGTGCGCGGCGTACGCTCCGGGGCCGTGCAGCAGGACCAGCGGCGGTCCCACGCCCCCCTCGAGCACGGCGGTCGAGACGCCCGCGAGCGTGAGCCGCCGCTCCGTGATCGGCAGTCCGGCCAGCACCCGTTGCCGGGTCGTCGTGTGCGTGTGCGCATCGGTCATGGCGTCCTCCTCGAGCCCACGTCCGCGGATCGGCTTCCGCAGTCGACGGAACGATGGAGACGCTACGACAGGAGGCCGCGGCCCCGCATCCGGAGAACTCCCCAATTTCTCGCCGGCGGGCGGCGTGGGTGGTTTTCCCCATGGCGTGGCCGGGGAACGTCAGACGAGCCCGTGCTCGTAGGCGTACGCCGTCGCGGCGGCTCGCGACGGGACGCCGAGCTTGGTGAAGATGTTGCTCGCGTGCCGGTCGACCGTCTTCTCGCTCACGCAGAGCTCGTCGGCGATGCTCCGGTTCGTCCTGCCGGTGGCCATCAGGCGGAGCACCTCGAGCTCGCGCGGGGAGAGGCCGTGACGATCGCGCGCCGGCCTCGCGTGTCCGGTCGGCGAGTCGACGCGGGCGAGGTCCGGTGCGGCGCCCAGTCGCTCGAACGTCGCGCGGGCCGCGTCCAGCTCCAGCCTGGCGCCGTCGTCGTCCCCGAGGGCGCGGCAGGCGAGCCCCGCCAGCTCACGGACCCGTGCAGCCAGGTAGGGCGCCTCGACCTCTCGCCAGACCTGCCAGGCGCGACGCAGCGGGCCGAGCGCCGCCCGAGGGTGGCCGTCGGCCAGCTCGACCGCCCCTCGGGCGTGCGCGGCCATCGCGCCGAGGACGCTCGTGCCGGTGCGCCGGGCGGTTTCCTCCAGCTCGCGGCAGGCGCCCCGCGCGTCCCGGACGTCCCCCGCGGCCAGCGCGATCTCGACGTACGCGGGGAGCAGCCTCGCGCGCTCGAGCCGGTCGGCCGCCGCGCTGGTGACGCGGCGGATGGCCGCCGCGGCCGCGTCGATGCGCCCCTGGGCCAGCCGCAGCAGCGCGAGGCCGGGCTGCGGCTCCCTTCCCCAGAGGCTGGCGCCTCCGTACGCCTCCTCGGCGGCCGCCCACTCGCCGCGCAAACGGTGGACCTCCGCCTGCTGGTAGAGCGCCGCGCCCGGAGGCTCCCGATCGATCCCTCGCGAGAAGCGCGCGCAGGCCCGACGCGCCTCCTCGATCGCGTCCCGCCAGGCGCCGTGAAGCTGCATGATCTCCGCGCGGTGCACCAGGCAGGCGCCGGTGAAGGCGACCATCTGGGGCTGTCCGGCGCACCACCGCGCCAGCGCGGCGGTCCACTCGCACGCGCGGCGCAGCGCGTACACCCGCTGACAGCTGTCGATCACGCTGCAATAGACGAGGCCGGTCATGACGGGCGACAGCTCGCCCGCGGTGACCGACACCATGGCCTCGTCGAGGAGCGCGAGCCCCTCCTCGACCCGCCCCTGCCGTACGAGCGCCCGGCCCTGCAGGTGACGGGCGCAGGCCACGAGGTCGGCCTCCCCGAAGCGCTCCCCGATCTCGACGGCAACGGCCGCCTCGGCGTGCGCGGCCTCGCCGTCGCCGGCCTCGAGGCGCTGCTCCACCGCCGGCAGCAACAGGTAGCCGCGCTCGACGCAGTCGTGCGCCTCGCGGTCGACCAGCCGCCGGGCGCGCACGAGCCACCCGGTTGCGGGCCCCGTCTCCCCTCGGAGGAGGAGACGCAGCCCGAGCCAGAACGCGCAGCGGGCGGCGCGCGCGCCCTCGCCGGCATCGAGACAGGTGTGATGGGCGCGGTCGAGCGCCCTCACGTACTCGTCGTCGGAGCCGATCAGGAACGCGCAGACCGCGAGCCGCTCGAGATCCTCGACCCCCAGGGGCGACGCCTCGTCGGCACGCGCGAGCGCCTCGTAGGC
>DASVDK010000205.1:0-7288 GCA_036381125.1 Thermodesulfobacteriota bacterium
GGGCGAGCTGCGCGAGGCGGCGGCGCTCGTCCCCGGGCAGCCGGCGGTCGAGTCGGCGTTGACGATCGCCCTCGAGGCGCTCGGCCATCGCCGCCTCGCCGACGGCGACTTCGCCGGCGCCGAGGCGGCCCTGGCGCAGGCGCTGTCCCGCGACGCCGCGCGGGCCGAGTCCTGGACCGCGCTCGGCTACGCGCAACTGCGGCAGCGGCGGCCCGCCGACGCGAAGCTGAGCCTCGAGGAGGCGGTCCGCCTCCGCCCGGACGACGCGCAGGCGAACCTGCTGCTCGGCTACGCGCGCCACGAGACGGGCGACGCGGCGGGCGCCCTCGCGGCCCTCAGGGCGGGGCGGCCGGCCGCGGCCGACGACCCCGGCTACCGCGCGCTCGTCGCGCGCCTCGAGCGCGAGGTCGAGGCGGAGGCGGGCTTCCACACCGCGGAGAGCGCGCACTTCACGGTCAGCTTCGAGGGGGGCGGGACGAGCGAGCAGGCCGGCTACCTCGTGAGCCTGCTCCTCGAGGAGGCCTACCACGCGGTCGGCCGCCGCCTCGAGTACTACCCGGACGAGCCGGTCCACGCGGTCCTCTACCCGCGGGAGCGCTTCCGCGACGTGACGCGCAGCCCCGGCTGGGCGGGCGCGATCTACGACGGCAAGATCCGGCTGCCGGTCGGAGGGCTCACCGATCGGACCGAGGCGCTCCGCCGGGCGGTCGCCCACGAGTACACGCACGCGCTCGTGCACCGGCTCGCGCGCGGCCGCGCGCCGGTCTGGCTGAACGAGGGCCTCGCCCAGCTCGGCGAGGGCGCCGGAACCGCGGCGGCCCGCGATCGCTTCCTCACCCACGTGCGGGCCGGCGGGCCGGTGGCGAGCCTGCGCCGCCTCGAAGGCAGCTTCATGGGGCTCGGCGCCGCCGAGGCCGAGCTGGCCTACCTTCAGGCGTTGACCGCGACCGACTTCCTCGTGACGCAGTACGGGCCGGCGGCGAGCCGGCGGATTCTCGACCGGCTGGGCGCGGGCGCGCCGCTCGCGGCCGCGATCGAGGAGGTCCTGTACGTGAGCTACGAGGAGTTCGAGCGGCAGTGGATGGCGCGCTACCGCTGACGCGGCCGCGCCGACGGCGTACAATGGTCCGGTGCCGCTGCGCCAGACCTCGGCCGTCGTCGTCCGCAGCCTCGATTACGGCGAGTCCGACCGAATCGTTACGTTCGTCACGCCAGACGCCGGCCGCCTGACCGGGATCGCGAAGGGCGCCAGGAAGAGCCGGCGCCGCTTCGGCGCGGCGCTCGAGCTGTTCACCTTCGTCCGCCTGACCTACTTCGAGAAGCCTGCCTTCGACCTGGTCCGCCTCGAGTCGGCCGAGATCCTGGCCAGCTTCCCGGACGCGCGCCGCGACCTGGTGAAGATCGCGCAGGCCGCCTACCTCGTCGAGGCGGCCGGACGCGCCGTCCAGCCGCGGGAGCCGGCCCTGCCGGTGTTCCGGCTCCTCGTGGAGACCCTCGGCGCCGTCGACGCCGAGCCGCCCGACGAGCGGCGGCTCAGGGCGTTCGAGCTCAGGCTGCTCGCCCTGCTCGGCTACCACCCCGAGCTGCGTCGCTGCGCGCGCTGCCGGCGGCCGCGACCCGAGACCGGGCGCTTTCGGGTGAGCGTACAGGCGGGCGGGCTCCTTTGCCGCACCTGCAGCGGCGAGCCCGACTGGGACGGCGCCGGCCTTGCCGCCGAGCCGGTCGGGGCGAGCGCCAAGGCCCTCGCGGGGCGCAAAGCCGGGGAGGCGTCGGCGGGGCCGACTCCGAGGTCCGGTCGGGGCGGGGCGCCGGCCGGCCCACCCGACTCCAGGGCCGACTACGTCGCCGTGTCGGGTCGGCTGCTCGACCGGATGGCCGACCTGCTCGACCTGGCCGAGGCGCACCCCGAGCGAGTCGTGCCGCTCGACCTCGAGCCCGCCGAGGCGCTCGAGGCGCGCCGGCTGCTCCCGCGGCTCCTGGCGTCGCACCTGGGGACGGAGTTCAGGTCGCTCGGCTTTCTCGATCGACTGGCGCACGACAACCCGTGACGGGGAGGGGTGGACGATGATCTACGAGCTCAGGGAGTACGCGGTCAGGCCCGGGAAGCTGGCCGAGATGATCGCGCTGTCGGGAGAGGTCGGGCGACGGATCCGCGGCGACGACTACGGGAAGCTCGAGGGCTACTGGACGACCGAGATCGGCCCGCTCAACCGCCTGATCAGCTTCTGGAGCTTCCCCAGCCTCGACGAGCGGGCGCGGCTGCGCCAGGCGCTCGGCGAGCACGAGCGCTGGAACCGGGAGTTCATCGCCAGGCTGCTGCCCAACCTGGTCGCCCGCGATACCCGCATCCTGTCGCCCGTTCTGCCGCTCAAGCCGCCGGCCGCCCGAGGGCACCTCTACGAGATGCGCCGCTACGTGGCGCACGTCGGCAAGTCATCCGAGTGGCTGCGCCTCTTCACCGAGGTCATGCCGACGCGCGAGCGCTACTCGCCGAACGCCGGCGTCTTCCGGTGCGAGATCGGCGACCTCGACGAGATCGTCCACTTCTGGCCCTACCGGGACCTGAACCACCGCGCCGAGGTCCGCGCCGCGGTCGCGCAGGACCCGGCCTGGAAGGCCTTCCTCGCCGAGGCGACGCCGCTGCTGGTCCACGCCGAGACGGCCGTGCTCGTCCCGACGCCCTTCTCGCCCATGGGCTAGCCTGCCCATGGGCTAGCCTAAGGCGCCTTGCCCTCTCGACATTTCGCGGTGGACCGGGCTAAGCCCATGTCTTTCCTTGCATTTTTGCCGTCCATTGCTAGGATGGGCGGAGTCCGTTCCACGAGCCTTCGGCCCGGTCCCGCGGAGAGCCTGTGCCTGTCGACAGCCTGGACACCATCGTCTCCCTCTGCAAGCGGCGGGGGTTCATCTTCCAGGGGAGCGAGATCTACGGGGGGATCGGCTCCACCTGGGACTACGGGCCCCTCGGCGTCGAGCTGAAGAACAACGTCAAGGCCGCCTGGGCGCGTGCGATGTTCCGCGAGCGGGACGACGTGTTCCCGCTCGACTCGGCCATCCTGATGCACCCCGAGGTCTGGGTGGCCTCGGGCCACGTCGCCGGGTTCGCCGACCCGCTCGTCGACTGCCGCAATTGCAAGAAGCGCTTCCGCGCCGACCACATCGGCGTCGCCGTGGGGGCGGGCACCCCGGGGGTGCCTGCCGCCCAGGTGCCCTGCCCGAGCTGCGGGCAGCGGACCCTCACCGAGCCCCGCATGTTCAACCTCATGTTCAAGACCTTCATCGGGCCGGTCGAGGAGGAGGCCGCGGTCGTCTACCTGCGTCCCGAGACGGCGCAGGGCATCTTCGTCAACTTCGACAACGTCATGACGACGATGCGGCGCAAGCCCCCCTTCGGGATCGCGCAGATCGGCAAGGCGTTCCGCAACGAGATCACCCCCGGCAACTTCACCTTCCGGACGCGCGAGTTCGAGCAGATGGAGTGCGAGTTCTTCTGCCCGCCCGGCACAGACGCGGAGTGGCACCTCAAGTGGGTCGAGGAGCGGTTCCGCTGGTACGTCCGGTACGGGATCAAGGAGGAGAACCTCCGGCTGCGGGAGCACGGCAAGGACGAGCTGGCGCACTACGCGAAGGCGACCTTCGACATCGAGTACCGCTTCCCGATGGGGTGGAGCGAGCTCGAGGGGATCGCCAACCGGACCGACTTCGACCTCAAGCAGCACGCGAAGCACTCCGGCAAGGAGCTGGCGTACCTCGACGACGCCACCGGCCAGAAGGTGGTCCCGTACGTGATCGAGCCCTCGGCCGGTGCCGACCGGGCCACGCTCGCCTTCCTGATCGACGCGTATCACGAGGAGAAGGTGAGGGACGAGAAGCGCGTCGTGCTTCGCCTCCACCCGGCGCTGGCGCCGACGAAGGTGGCGGTGCTGCCGCTCCTGCGCAACCGCCCCGAGCTGGTCGAGATGGCCCGCGGGCTGGCGGCGCGCCTCAGGCCGCACTTCGCGACCGTGTACGACGACACGGCCTCCATCGGCCGCCTCTACCGGCGCCAGGACGAGGTGGGGACGCTCCTCTGCGTCACGGTCGACGTCCAGAGCCTCGAGGACCGGCAGGTGACCGTGCGCGACCGCGACACCATGCACCAGGATCGCATCCCGATCGAGCGGGTCGAGGCCTACGTCCGCGATCGGGTCGCAGGCAATTAGCGGCGGGGCGCCCCGCGCAGCGGGGCCCGGGCGTTAGCCCGGCGCGCCGGCAGGGCGGTCCGTGGGCGGCACGCGGGGACAGGAGCCGGTCGCCACGCGCGGCCCCGGGCCGCAGGCCCGAGCGCTGTGGCGGCGCACGCGCCGCGGCGCAGCCTCGGCATACGGAGGTGACGATGGCGTCCAAGCGGGTCTACTTCTTCGGTGGAGGCAAGGCCGAGGGCCGGGGCGACCAGAAGGAGCTGCTCGGCGGAAAGGGGGCCGGCCTCGCCGAGATGACGAACCTCGGCATCCCGGTCCCGCCCGGCTTCACGATCTCGACCGAGGTCTGCGCCGACTTCTACAAGGGCGGCAGGAAGCTGCCGGCCGGGCTGTACGTGCTGCCCGACAGGCCGGGGCGCAGGGCGGGCGGCGAGGTGGGGCGCGCCCTCGCGCGCCTCGAGACCGCGATGAAGATGGGCTTCGGCGATCCCGCAAGCCCGCTCCTCGTCTCGGTCCGGTCGGGCGCACGCGCCTCCATGCCGGGGATGATGGACACGATCCTCAACCTCGGCCTCAACGACGAGACCGTCGAGGGGCTCGCCAGGCGCACGAAGAACCCCCGCTTCGCCTACGACTCCTATCGGCGCTTCATCCAGATGTACGGCGACGTCGTCAAGGGGATCCCGCGCGAGGCGCTCGAGCGACCGCTCGAGGAGATGAAGCGGGAGAAGGGGGTCGAGTACGACACCGACCTCGATGCCGACGACCTCAGGGCGCTGGTCGAGCGGCTCAAACTCAAGGTGAAGCAGGCCACCGGCGACCCCTTCCCGCAAGACGTACACCGCCAGCTCGAGGGCGCCATCGTGGCGGTCTTCAAGAGTTGGGAGACGCCGCGGGCCGTGACCTACCGGAAGCTCAACGGCATCCCGGGCGACTGGGGGACCGCGGTCAACGTGCAGGCCATGGTCTTCGGCAACCTGGGCGACGACTGCGCGACCGGCGTCGCCTTCACGCGCAACCCGTCGACCGGCGCGAAGGAGTTCTACGGGGAGTTCCTGGTCAACGCCCAGGGCGAGGACGTGGTCGCCGGCATCCGGACGCCGCAGCCGGTCGAGCGCCTCAAGGAGGTGATGCCGGGCGCGTACCGGCAGCTCGTGCAGATCGCGCAGAAGCTCGAGCGCCACTACCGGGACGTGCAGGACATCGAGTTCACCATCCAGCAGGGCCGTCTCTGGATGCTCCAGACACGCACCGGCAAGCGCACCGCGCAGGCCGCCCTGCGGATCGCGGTCGATCTGGTCAAGGAGCGGATCATCGACGAGCGGACCGCGGTGCTGCGCGTCGAGCCGAACCAGATCGACCAGCTCCTCCACCCGATGGTCGACCCGCAGGCCCCGAGGCGGGTGCTGACGAAGGGGCTACCGGCCTCGCCGGGAGCCGCGGTCGGCAAGGTGGTGTTCACGGCCAACGAGGCCGAGGCGCAGGCGGGGCAGGGGGAGAAGGTCATCCTCGTGCGCCACGAGACCTCGCCCGAGGACATCCACGGGATGCACGCCGCCCAGGGGATCCTCACCGCCCGAGGGGGGATGACCTCGCACGCGGCCGTGGTCGGCCGGGGGATGGGCCGTCCCTGCGTCGTCGGCGCGGGCGAGTGCCGCATCGACATCGAGCGCGGGACCCTGTCGATCGGCGACACGGTCGTCAGGCGGGGCGAGTGGATCACGCTCAACGGCACCACCGGCGAGGTCATGCTCGGCCAGGTGCCGCTCGTCAAGCCCGACTGGCAGCAGCCGGAGATCCAGACGTTCATGCGCTGGGTCGACAAGCACCGCACGCTCGGCGTTCGGGCCAACGCCGACACGCCGGCCGACGCGCGCGTGGCGCGGCAGTTCGGGGCCGAGGGGATCGGGCTGGTCCGCACCGAGCACATGTTCTTCGAGGGCGACCGCATCGACGCGGTGCGCGAGATGATCGTCGCCGCGGACGCCGAAGGCCGGCGCAAGGCGCTGGCCAGGCTCCTGCCGATGCAGCGGCAGGACTTCATCGGCATCTTCAACGAGATGGACGGGCTGCCGGTCACGATCCGCTTCCTCGATCCGCCGCTGCACGAGTTCCTGCCGCGCACCGACCGGGAGATCGACCTGCTCGCGCGCAAGCTGGGGATCGCCCCCGACCAGCTCCGCGCGCGCGTCCGCGGCCTCGAGGAGGCGAACCCCATGCTCGGCTGGCGCGGCTGCCGCCTCGCGGTCTCCTACCCGGAGATCATGGAGATGCAGGTGCAGGCGATCATGGAGGCGGCCTGCGAGGTGGCGCGCAGCCGCAAGAAGCCGATCCCCGAGCTGATGATGCCGCTCGTCTTCAACGCGGAGGAGATGCGCTACCTCAAGGCCATCGCGGTGCGCGTGGCCGAGGAGGTGATGCAGCGGGCCGGGGTCCGGGTCAAGTACACCGTCGGCACCATGGTCGAGCTGCCGCGCGCCTGCGTCGTGGCCGACGAGATCGCCGCCGAGGCGGAGTTCTTCTCCTTCGGCACGAACGACCTCACGCAGACCGTGCTCGGCCTCTCCCGCGACGACGCCGGGAGGTTCCTGCCGGCCTACGTGGAGAAGAAGCTGATCCCCGGCGACCCGTTCCAGACGATCGACCGCGAGGGCGTCGGGGCCCTGATGCGCCTGGGCGTCGAGAAGGGCCGACGCACGCGGCCCGACATCAAGCTCGGCATCTGCGGCGAGCACGGCGGCGACCCGCAGTCGATCGCGTTCTGCCACGAGGTGGGCCTCACGTACGTGAGCGCCTCGCCCTACCGGGTGCCGGTCGCGCGCGTGGCGGCCGCCCACGCCGCCATCCGCGGCGAGGCCGCCCGCGCGGCGAGCCGTGCCGGAGCCGGCCGCAAGGCGGCGCGCCCGAAGGCGGCAGCCGCCCGGCCGCGCTCGGCCGCGGCGAGGCGCTAGCCGTGCGCCGGTGGCCGCGTGCCGCCTCGGCGGCGGCTCTCGCCGCCGCCGGTGCGGTCGCGCTGGCGGCGCCCGCGTCGGCGCAGCGTCCGCCGGCCGGCGGGCTGGCCGCCGAGATGGCGGCCCCGGCCGCCACGCCCGAGCCGGCGCCCGGCC
>DASVDK010000206.1:0-2594 GCA_036381125.1 Thermodesulfobacteriota bacterium
TCTTGATCTTCTGGTCGGCCGCCTTCACGGGCCGGTAGTCCGCCACCGCTGCCGCCATCACGACCACGTCGGCCGCCTCGGCCCGCCCGAGCACCGCCTCGGCCATCTCGGCCGCGGTCTCCACCCGCACGACCTCGACGCCCATGGGGGGCCGCACCTCCATCGGCCCGGCCACGAGCGTGACCGCGGCCCCGCGCCGCCGCGCCGCGCGCGCGACCGCCACGCCCATCCGCCCGGAGGAGCGGTTCGACAGGACGCGCACCGGGTCGAGCGGCTCCCGCGTCGGCCCCGCCGTGACGAGAACACGGAGCCCCGCCAGGTCCTTGGGCGTCACGAGGTCCTCGGCCGCCTCGACGATGGCGGCCGGCTCGGCCATCCGGCCGGGGCCCACGGCGTCCGCCTCGGCGCGGGAGGCGAGCGGGCCGACCTCCGGCTCGACGACCGTCACGCCGCGCTGCCTGAGCGTGGCGAGGTTGGCCTGAACGGCCGGGTGCGCGTACATCACCGGGTTCATCGCCGGCGCGACGAGCACCGGTGCCCGCGTCGCCAGGAGGACCGTCGTCAGGAGGTCGTCGGCGAGCCCGCCGGCGTAGCGGCCGATCAGGTCCGCCGTGGCCGGCGCAACGACGACGGCCTCGGCCCGCTGCGCGAGCGCGATGTGGCCGATCTCGCTCTCCTGCGTGAGGTCCCAGAGCGTGGTGCCGACCGGGTGCCCCGAGAGCGTCTGGAAGGTGAGCGGCGTAACGAAGCGCATGGCCGATCGGGTCATCACCACCCGGACCTCGGCCGCGCCCGCCCCCCCCTCGGCGAGCGGCTTCGCGAGGAGCCGCACGAGTTCGACCGCCTTGTACGCGGCGATGCCGCCCGACACCCCGAGCAGCAGGCGCCGCCCCGCGAGCGGCCGCACCGACCCGGCCATCAGACGACCGTCACCGCAGCCAGCCGCGGATCTGCGACGCGGTGCGGTTCGCGAGATCCTGCGCCCGTTCGCGGCTGCCGGCCTCGGCGTGCACGTGGAACGCCGCCTGGTCCTGGCTCGGGTAGGCCAGGACCCAGTCGGAGTCGTGGAAGACCTTGATGCCGTCGACGAGCTGGACGTTCTCGCCGCGCGAGGCCTCCATGAGCCGCCGCATGACGGTCCCCTTGGCCTCCCACGGGCAGGGCACGACCTGGTGCGCGAGGTAGGTCACCGGGATGTGGCGGCCGACCTGGCCGAGCCGCTCCTCCGACCGGGCGAGCAGCTCGATGAGCTTCACGACCGCGAACATCGCGTCGAACGCCGGCTGGAAGCGCGGGAAGATGAAGCCGCCCGACTCCTCGGCCACGAGCAGGACGTCGGGCCTGAGCGCGGTCTCCATCATCGACCGGGTGGTCGTCTTGGTCCGCACGACCTCGACGCCGAAACGATCGGCGACCTCCTCGACGATCCGCGAGGCGGTGATCGGCACGGCGATCCGTCGCCGCCCCCCCTGATCGCCCTCCGCCGCCGCCTGGCGCGCCACGAGGAAGGCCGCCGCGGCCTGCGCCTGCTCGCCCGCGACGACGGTGCCCCGGTCGTCGACGAGCGTGAGCTTCTCGGCCGACGGGTCGAGCATCACGCCGAGGTCGGCCTTGAGCGAGAGCACGATCTGCCCGAGCTGCTCGAGCGCCTGCGCGATCATCTCCGGCGTCCGGGTCGCCTTCGAGGCGTCGAGGAAGGCGTTGAGGCTGATCACCTCGAGGCCGAGGCGTCCCAGGATCGCCGGGAAGATGGCGGCCGCCGCGCCGTAGGCGTAGTCGATGACGACCTTGAGCCCCGCCCGCCGGATCGCCTCGCGGTCGATCGCCTGCAGGAAGCCGGTCTGGTAGAACTCGGTGCCGTGGACCGGGAAGCTGATCTCCCCGGTCTCCTCCATCGTGGCGCGCCGGAAGTCCTCCCGGTAGAAGAGCCGCTCGATCCCCTGCTCCTTCTTGGGGTCGAGGTCCATCCCCCGGTTGTCGAAGAAGCGCAGGTCGACGCTCTCGGGGCTCACCGGGTTGCGGCGGGTGTGGACGCCGCCCTGGTCGCCCAGGTTGCCCGCCTGGTAGCGGACGACCGGCAGCGGCGTGACGCCGAAGTCGTTGACGTTGACCCCGGCGGAGAGGAGCCCCGTCATGATCGCCCGGTTGATCATCCGGGTGGTCTTGTGGGCGTCGCGCGAGGTGGAGACGGTCGCGCCCTTGCCGAGCGAGGCGCCGTACGCGGCGCCGAGCTTGGCCGCGAACTCCGGCGACAGCTCGAGGTTGGCGAGCCCGGTGATCCCCTGCGTGCCGAAGATCGACCGGCTCCACTTCTCGCCCCAGATGAGCGAGACGGCGAGGGTCGCGCCGTCCTCGACCTCCTTGTGGGGCCAGATCTTGACGTTGGCCTTGAGCGTGGCCCCCTTGCCGACGCGCGAGTGGTCGGAGACCAGGGCGCCCACGTCGAGGAAGGCGCGGTCGTCGATGACGCAGTCGTTCGCGACGATGGCCTCGTAGATCTCGGCCGCCTTGCCGACCTGGACGCGGTCCCAGAGGACCGAGTCGGCGACCACCGCCCCCTCCTCCACGACGCAGCCGTGGCCGAGGACCGAGTT
>DASVDK010000207.1:0-6959 GCA_036381125.1 Thermodesulfobacteriota bacterium
CAATCGATCCGACGCAGAACCGTGAGCGGAAGGATCACGTCCTGGTACTTGCCACGCCTGAAGGTATCGCGGATGAGATCTGCGACGCCCCAGATGAAGCTGACGATCTCGCTGTGGTTCACCGATTGAGAGTCTCCCTGATCGCTCGCGCTCCGTGGATCGTGAGTGACGAGCCCTAACGGCCGTGCTCGGTCGTCCGTCCCGACACGCCGCCGGCGCGCGAGAGTCCGTGCTCCACGATCAGCGTGGCGAGCTGAAGTCCGTCCACGAGTTCGATCTTGATGCCCTTGTCCTCGTAGTACTCGGCGGCCCTCTGGACGGCGCTGTCGGCGATCGTTCCTGACGTTACGACCTTGCCAAGTTCCGCGGACTCGGCCTCGATGCCCTTGATGAGCTGGTCCACGACGTCGGCTCCGACCGGGGGCTCCGGCCGATAGTGCTTCGCCTGGACCGCAACGCGCAGGCGGAAGGCGCCGGCGACGCGGAACGTCGCCAGAAGGTCTGCTCCCTTGTCCTGAGCCCGTGGGATGATTCGCACCTCCTCGGCACCGAGCCCCTCGAGGACCCGCTTCAGAAGGCTCTCGAACCCGAAGTCGTTGAGCCGCCCGGACCGGATCTCCTGGAGAGCTTCGCGGACGAGTCGATCATGCAGGTCCGTGTCGAACGTGGGCGCTTTGCTGCCAAGCGCGAGGGCAAGGCAGTCCTTGATCTCCTCGAGAACGTCGGTGGCCCACGCGCACGTGCCCTGGATCTTCATACGGGACTGCAGGCTCGACCTGGCCAGTCCTCTCGGGATCGGCCGCTTGTCGTTCAGCCACTTCACCTTGCGGCGAAAGGCCGTGTCGTCGTCGACCAGGTTCGGGTCATGCGTCGCGGGACTAGTGACTTCGGCGACGTAGAACTCCGCCCCGTAGGGGATGACGACGAGGTCACCCGGCTTCATCTCGCGAATGAAGCGCCACAGATGACCGGCGGCGTTCCCGGCCTTCCGGGGATTGCGCTCCGTGCGGTAGTACCGTTTGCGGACAACATCCCTGAAGGCTTCCCACTCCAGGCTGGGATCCAGCAGTTCCGCCGCTTCGGACCAGCCGATGATGATCTGGTCGGACCGGAGGGCGTCCTGCATTCGATCCTCTCGGCCTGGCGCTATCCGGAGGATGAACGCCTCCTGCGAAGACATGGAAACGCTCTGTGCACGATGGAACCCCCAGACCAACAGGCGGCGCGGCTGCCCCGACGAACCAGGCGGACTTCTCGACGCCAGTCACCTGGGCTCTCGCTGCCCCGTGATGGATCCTATCGGTCTTGCTCGGCCTTGGCAATCGCTTCCATAGGCCAGGATCGCTCTGTGGGAGTGCTGCCGGGCTTGTCAACCGCCGGGAACTCGATCTGGGTGCCCGTGCGTGTGACGGCGGCTGCCCGGCCGAGGTCCAACTCGGTCCGAACCGAGTTGGAGGCGCCGGCTGACGCCCGGCGCCGTCGGTTCGTCACGGGCGCCAGCGGCCGGCGGCAGGGGTCTGCCTACGAGGTCCCCCGGAACGCGACGGCCGGTGGACGCCGGGACGCGCGAGGCTGGACGGCGCGGCCTGGAAAACGGAAAGGCCTGACCCCCTGGAAAATGGAAAGGCCTGACCCCCGGGTGGGCTGCGGTATGCTCGGCCCCATGCCGCGAGCCGTACCGGCGCTCCTCGCGCCGCTCCAACACGCCGACTTCCGCCGGCTCTGGCTCGGCACCATGATCTCCCACGCGGGCGACTGGATGGACACCGTTGCCCTCTCGTGGCTCGTGCTGGCCGTGGCCGGCACGCCGGTGGCGCTGGGCTGGCTCGCGCTGGCCCGCGGCGGGCCGATCCTCCTCTTCACGCTCGTGGGCGGCGCGGTGGCGGACCGCGTCGACCGCCGGCGGCTGGTGGTCGCCACGCAGGTGGCCGGCCTGGTGCTGGCGCTGCTGCTCGGCAGCCTCGCCGTCGCGGGGTGGACGCCCCTCTGGCTCGTGCTGGCCGTGGCGGCCGGTCGCGGCGTGGCGATGTCGTTCAACATCCCGGCGCGACAGTCGCTGGTGCCGGCCCTGGTCCCCCGGGAGGTGCTGGCGCCGGCGATCGCCCTCAACTCGGCGACCTTCAACACGATGCGCGCCTTCGGCCCGGCGGCGGGCGGGCTCCTGGTGGCGGCGGCCGGCCCGGGGGTCGCCTTCCTGGCGAACGCGGCCTCCTACGTGCCGGCAATCGTCGCCACGCTCGCCATCACGACCTCCGGGCGCGTGGCCGCGGGGACGGTCCCGGGCCGCAGCCTCGCGGCCGAGATCACGCAGGGTCTCGTGCACGTGGCGCGCACGCCGGCCCTGCGCGCGCCGCTCGCCCTCGTCATCCTCCCGATGGTGCTGGGGCAGCCGTACATCTCGCTGCTCGCGGTCTTCGCCCGCGACGTGCTGGCCGCCGGCCCGGCGGGCTACGGCTTCCTCGTCGCCGCCTCGGCGCTCGGCTCCATCGTGGGGGCGCTCTACGTCGGCCACCGGGCCGACGCGCCGCGCGACCTCTGGCAGGTCCGCGCCATCCTGCTGCACGCGGTCTCGCTCGTCCTCTTCGCCGCCTCGGGGGTCTACGCGCTCTCGCTCGTGCTCGTGGTACTGGTCGGCGCCACGTCGACCGCCGCGATCGCCATCGCGGTGACCCGCCTGCAGGAGTCGGCCGACGACGCCATGCGGGGCCGGGTGATGAGCGTCTTCTTCCTGAACCGGGGCCTGGTCCCGCTCGGCACGATGGTCGGCGCCGCGGGCGCCGCGGCGGTCGGGGCGCCGCTGGCGCTGGCCGCGATGGCCGCGCTGATGGGGGCGCTGGTGCTACCGGTTCGACGAGCGGCCGGGTCTGGCGTACGCGACGAGGGAGAGGACGGTCACCAGGAGGGCGGCGGCGAGGACCAGTCCGGGCGGAAGGTCGCCGTAGAGGACCGGCTCGAGCATCCGGGCGAGGAAGCCGCGGTCGTCGACGGGCTGGCCGGCCAGGCGGCGGAAGTGGTCCTCGACGTAGGTGAGCGGGCAGACCCAACGGAAGGCGGCCACGGCCACCGCGTAGGCCAGCGCGGCCAGGTGGGGCCGGCGCAGCCACGGCCGGCCCCGGGCGACGAGGGCGCCGAAGGCGACGAAGACGAGGAACGCGGCGTGCGCCACGAGCGCCAGGTCGGCGAGGGCCGCGTAGAGCGTCGTCATCGCGAAGGATCGTAGCGCGGTACACTCGGCGGATGGCGACGGTTGCCGAGGTCGTCGTGCGCTGCCTGGAGCAGGAAGGGGTCGAGTACGTCTTCGGCGTGCCGGGCGAGGAGAACCTCGACCTGGTCGACGCGCTCGCCGCCTCCCGGATCCGGCTGATCCTGACGCGACACGAGCAGGGCGCGGCCTTCATGGCGGACGTCTACGGCCGCCTCACCGGCCGCGCCGGCGTCTGCCTCGCCACGCTCGGCCCGGGCGCGACGAACCTCGTCACGGGCGTGGCCGACGCCAACATGGACCACGCGCCCCTCGTGGCGATCACGGGGCAGGCGTCGCTCGACCGGATGCACAAGGAGAGCCACCAGTACCTGGACCTGGTGACGCTCTTCCACCCGATCACGAAGTGGAACGCCCAGATCCGGACGCCGGTCATGACGACCGAGGCGATCCGGAAGGCGTTCAAGCTCGCGCAGACCGAGCGGCCCGGCGCCACGCACGTGGACCTCCCCGAGGACGTGGCGAGGACGGCGGTGGAGCCGGGGGACGATCGCCCGCTGTTCGTCCAGTACCCGGTCCTGCCGGAGCCGACCCCGGCGCAGGTCGCGCGCGCGGCCCGCGTCCTCGACGACGCGAAGCGCCCGCTCGTCCTGGCCGGCCACGGCGTCGCGCGGGGCCGGGCGTCGGACGCGCTCCGCCGCTTCGCGGAGCGGACCGGCATCCCGGTCGTGACCACCTTCATGGGCAAGGGGACCCTCCCCGCCTCGCACCCGCTGCACGTCGGCGCCATCGGCATCCCGGGAGACGACTACATCGCCGGGGCGCTCGCCGAGGAGGCCGACCTCGTCGTCGCGGTCGGCTACGACCTGGTCGAGATCGCGCCGTCCCGGTGGAACCCGCGGCGCAACCAGACGATCCTGCACGTGAACGCCATGCCGGCCGAGGTGGACGCCGACTACATCGTGGCGGTGGGGCTCGCCGGCGACATCACCCGGGCGCTCGACGAGCTGGGGGCGGCGGTCCGGCCGCGCGCGGCAGGCGCGTTCGACGCCCTCGTCGCGCGAGCGCGCGCCGAGCTGGGCGAGGAGGCCGACGACCCCGCCTTCCCCATGAAGCCGGCGCGCGTCGTGGCCGACCTGCGCCGCGCCCTCGGGCCCGACGACATCGTCGTGTCCGACGTCGGCGTCCACAAGCTCTGGCTCGGCCGCCGCTACCCCTGCGAGCGTCCCAACACCTGCATCATCTCGAACGGCTTCGCCGCCATGGGGATCGCGGTGCCGGGCGCGGTGGTCGCGAAGCTCGCCCTGCCGGAGCGCACCGTCGTCGCGGCCACCGGCGACGGCGGCTTCCTCATGAACTCCCAGGAGCTGGAGACGGCGATGCGGATCGGCGCGCCGATCGTCGTCGTCGTCTTCGACGACCGGACCTTCGGCCTGATCAGGTACAAGCAGGAGCGGCAGTTCGGCCGCAGCGCCGCGGTCGACTTCTCGAACCCGGACTTCGTCCGCTACGCGGAGAGCTTCGGCGCGAAGGGCTACCGGGTCGAGTCCGCGGACGCGCTCCTGCCGACCCTGCGCGAGGCGATCGCGAGCCGGACCGTGGCCGTCGTCGCCTGCCCGGTCGACTACCGGTACAACGCGACCCTCGCGCGCCCCTAGCACCGGAGCGGGCACGCGGGCTGCGTGAGCGGCCCGGACTTCCTGAGGGGTTGCCTCTCCGGTCAGCCCTGGCATGGGCCTCCCGCCTGCGGCACCCCGCTCACGCGGCGTCCCCGCCTCGGCTCGCGGCCCTCGGCCCTCTACCGGCTCTGCCCGCTTCGTCGGCGGACGCCCGGGCGGAGCCCGGAACGCCGGCAGCGCAACCTCAGCCGAACAGCGCCTCCGGCTCCCGGATCCGCTCCCGCGCCAGCGCGGTCGCCACGCCGTACACCGCGTGCGCCGAGACCATCGTCGCAGTGGTCGCCGGGCTCTCCTCGCCGTCCGGACCGTCGTAGATCCCGAGCGCGGGCAGGATGCCCAGGTAGCTCCCCGCCCACACGAGGCCGCCGAAGACGAGCCCGGCGGGTACCGGCGAGGCCGGCGGGCGTCCGGAGGCGAGCGCGTAGAGGGCTCCGCACACCGCGCCGTAGCCGACGTGCGCGGCCACCCACGACGCCTCGAAGGCGGGCCCTGACAGCACGCGGTCGGTCCCGGACTGCCGGGCGATCCGCTCGGTGATCCGACGGGGCGGCGTGGACTCCATGAACCCGGCCGTGCGCGCGATGACCAGCAGGGCCGACATCGCCGCCGTGCCGATCACACCGGCCACTCCGCCGAGCAGCAGTGTCCCCATAGACACCTCCGCCTCGCCGTCCTGCCCCAGGCATGCCGGCCGCCGGGCAGCCGCGGCCGCGCCGTGGGTGGGCTCACGCACGACGTGTCAATCGTCACTCCCGAGGGGCCCGCTTGGTGCGGCAACTGCAACTGATCGAACCGGTCGGCGGGCGGAGCGAGGACTCGGCGTCGCAGCCGCCGAGCGCGTACGCGTCGGTCCGTAGGCTCCGCCGGGCCAGGCCACAGCGACAGGAGGCACGCATGCTACGACCCGCCACGGAGTATCGGGGCCTGTCGATCGAGGCGAAGGACGGCGCCCTCGGCCATGTGGGCGATCTCTTCTTCGACGACGAGAGCTGGACGATCCGCTACGTCGTCGTCGATACGGGGACGCTGCTGCCCGGACGGCAGGTGCTGATCTCGCCCATGGCGGTGACCGGCATCGACTGGGCGAAGCGCACGATCGGGCTCGCGCTGACGCGCGAGCAGATCGAGAAGGCCCCCGGCATCGACACCGACCGGCCGGTCTCGCGCCAGGAGCAGCTCCGGCAGGAGGCGATCTACCACAACTACTACGGCTGGCGATACTACTGGGGCGGCCCCGGGCTCTGGGGCGCCTCCGGGACCCCGACGCCCATCCCGCCGGCCGCGCCGGGCGGCCACCCGGGCGCGACCCGGCCGGAGGACGAGGTCATCGAGGCGGCCGAGCAGATGCAGATGGGCGACCCGCACCTGCGCAGCATCGGCGAGGTCCTCGGCTACCACATCGAGGCCGCCGACGGCGACATCGGCCACGTCGAGGACTTCCTCGTGGACGACTCGAGCTGGGCCATCCGGTACATGGTCGTGGACACGAAGAACTGGTGGCCCGGCAAGAAGACGCTCGTCGCGCCCGAGTGGATCGAGAGCATCCGGTGGAACGACTCGCGCGTCCGCGTCGACCTCTCGCGGGAGGCGATCAGGCAGGCCCCCGAGTACGACCCGAACGCGCCGGTCTCGCGCGACTACGAGACGCGACTCTACGCGGCGTACGGCCGCACGGTCTACTGGATCGAGGACGGACGGCTGCGGCAACGCCGGCAGGCGTGACCGGCGTGGCGACCGGGGGCCGGCCGGAGGTCGTCGTGGTCACCGGCGCGTCGGCGGGCGTCGGCCGCGCCGTCGTCCGCCGCTTCGCGCGCGACGGCGCGCGGATCGGCCTCCTGGCCCGGGGGCCTGATGGGCTCGAGGCCGCACGCCGGGAGGTGGAGGAGCTGGGCGGCCGGGCGCACGTCGTCCCGACCGACGTCTCCGACGCGGAGGCGGTCGAGCGGGCCGCCGCGTCGGTCGAGGAGACCCTCGGGCCGATCGACGTCTGGGTGAACGACGCCATGGTGTCGGTCTTCGCGCCCTTCCGCGAGATGACGGCCGACGAGTTCCGCCGGGTGACGGAGGTGACCTACCTC
>DASVDK010000208.1:0-15156 GCA_036381125.1 Thermodesulfobacteriota bacterium
ATTCTGCGCGCCGTCGCTGGGCTGTGCGAGGCACCACCCGCACGGCAACCGTACAACCCTAACCCGAAGAGGAGATCACCCGCCACTCCGCACCCCGATGCCGGGGGACCGGGCCGCTCCGTGGTGGAGCGGACACCAACCCGAAACAAGGGAGGACAGGCTCCATGCCATTCCGCACGTTCGTCATTGCCGTGATCACCGCGGCGTGGCTCGCACCGGCCTTCGCGACGCACGCGTCGGCCGCCAATCTCGACGTGATGTCCTACAACATCAACTGGGGCGCCCCGAGCGGCAAACGCCTCGACGCCATCGCCAAGGTGATCGCCTCGAGCGGCGCCGACGTGGCCGGCCTTCAGCAGGTACGCCGGTTCGCGCGCGTCGCGAAGAAGGGCAACTACGGGTGCGTCGACCAGCCCAGGAAGCTGGTGAGCGCGCTCCAGCGCTACACCGGCGACCGGTGGTACTGGGCGTACGCCGCCAACACGAGCGCGCGCCAGAGCTCGAAGCACTGCAAGAGCATCACGAGCACGCCGCGCCAGGAGGGCGTCCTCATCGTGAGCCGCTACCCGATCTCCCACGCCGAGGCGCACAGGCTCCCGTACTCGCGCGGCCTCGCCCGCGCCCTCGTGAACGCGCCGGGCGGCCCGGTCGCCGTCTACACCGTGCACCTCGACTCGGGCTCGACGGGCAAGCGAGCCGTCCAGGCGCGGCGCGTGGCCGACATCATCCGCAGGGACCGCACGCCGTCGATCTTCGTCACCGGCGACATGAACGACAAGCCGGGCAAAGCGCCGCTCAAGGTGCTCCGCGGCGTCGTGAAGGACAGCTGGGCGCAGGTGGGGAAAGGCTCGGGGGCGACGCGCAACGCCCGCATCGACTACGTCCTCTACCGCGGGCGGGCGAAGCCGCAATCGGCCCGCGTCATCCAGACCTGGGTCTCCGACCACAGGCCGGTCGTCGCCCGGTTCTCGGTCAACTAGGTGGAATGGTCCGGCGACATGGCCGAGCCGCCGGCGCGCTCGCGCTGGCGGCGATCGGCACGCTGATGATGCCCGCGGGCGCCGCCCGCTCCGCGAACCGCGGACCGGGCGGCTCTGCGTCCGACACCGCGTCGCTCTGGGTCCAGGCCGCCCGCGGCCGACTTTCGGTCGCGCTCGACGAGGCGCCGCTGCCGGCCGTGCTCG
The DNA here is from genome assembly GCA_036381125.1 of Thermodesulfobacteriota bacterium. Lineage (GTDB taxonomy): Bacteria > DASVDK01 > DASVDK01 > DASVDK01 > DASVDK01 > DASVDK01. The sequence goes on from DASVDK010000208.1 coordinate 1,185, forward strand.
ACGCGATCCGCGCCGAGACCGGCGTGGCGGTGTCCGTCCACGGGTCGGTCGCGCGCGAGGTGTCCGACCAGTTCCGCGGCCTCACGTTCGAGCGCGCGCTGCGCCGCCTGCTCCGCCCGTTCAACGTCGCGTTCGTCTACCGGCCGCGGCGCGGCGGGGCGCCGCAGCTCGAGAAGGTCGTCGTCTATCCGGCCGCCGAGGCCGAGCGGCAGCCGGCGACCACGCGGCCGGCGGCGCCGCCGGCCGAAGGCCCGGGCCGGCCCGTGACCGCGGCCGAGCACGGGCCGGCGCCGTCGGGCCCGCCGCTGCCGCCCGAGACGGAGGCGCGGCTCGCCGCGCTCGCCCGGCTGGGCCCCTCCGCGCCGGCCGGCGCCGGCGCGGAGCTGGACGCGCTCATCGCCGACCCCGACCCGGCCGTGCGGCAGCGGGCGCTCGAGGTGGCCGAGGCCACGCAGCTCGCCTCGCCCGACGCGCTGCGCCATGCCGCGCTCGCCGACCCCGACCTGCAGGTTCGCTGGGCGGCGCTTGCCGCGCTCGTCGCCACGGCCGGCCGCGAGGCCGCGATCGCCGCGGCCGAGGGGGCGCTGTCGAGTCCGTCGCCCCAGGAGCGGCTGGCCGCGGTCGAGGCGCTCGGCGAGCAGCTCGGAGGCCGGGCGGGGGAGGAGGCCGCGCGCAGGGCCCTCGCCGATCCCGACCCCGCGGTGCGCGCCAAGGCGGCCGAGATCGTCGCCATCATCGAGGAAGGCGAGGCGGTGGCGGCCGACGAGGAGGACGACGACGAGGCGGAGGAGCCCGACGACGGGGCCGACGCGGGCGGCAGGCGGGAAGGGGGCTGACGCGGCATCCGATTGACAGCCGACGGGCAGGGTCGGTACCGTTCACGCGGCGGCGGCGCCGGCACCCGATGCCGCGCGCGCCACGTTCCCTTTCCCCGAAGGAGGCGACGCGTGGACGTCCTCGACGCGATCCGGACCCGGCGCAGCATCGCCGTCTACTGTGCCGACCCGGTCCCGAAGGGGAAGCTGCGCGCCATCCTCGAGGCCGCCACCTGGGCGCCCAACCACCGGCACAACGAGCCCTGGTTCTTCCACGTGGTGGAGGGCGAGGCGCGCGCCCGACTCGCCGACCGGTTGCTCGAGGCGGCGCGTGCGGACGCGGGCGGCGACAAGGCCCGGGGCAAGGTCCGGACGACGGCCGAGCGGATCCGCAACACGCCGACCGTCGTCTTCGTCCAGACCTTCGCCGCGGCGACGCCACACGACACGGAGGAGAACTACGCGGCGGCCTGCTGCGCCGTGCAGAACCTGCTCCTGGCGGCACACGCCGAAGGGCTCGGGGCGATCTGGCGCACCGGGGTGCCGTGCGAGCACCCGGTCGTCAAGGCGTTCCTCGGGGTCCCCGGCGACGCCAAGCTCGTGGCCGCCGTCTTCCTCGGCTTCCCTGCGGCGCCCGCACCACCCCAGACCCGGCGCCCGCTCGAGGAGCGGGTCCGCTTCCTCGCCGAATGACCCGCCGGCGCACCCTGCCGGGCCTCCTGGCCGCGACGTTGATCGCCGGACCGGCGGCCGCGAACGGCGTCCTCGCCTTCATCGTGAAGAGCTTCACCGGCGGACCACCTTCGTCATCGACCCCGGCGGCCGCGGCGCTGCGCGCGTGCGGCGGCCGGTGACCGCTCCACTCGACAGCTCGGGAACAAAAAAAGCCCCGACCCGGCGTACGCCGGGTCGGGGCGCGTCGGGGCCGGCCCTGAGGCCGGCATGTGGCCGAAACGAAGGATCTCGCCGTAGGAAGAGTCCCTCGGGCCCCCCGCGGAGCGAGTGCGGGGACATACGGACCTCGGGCTGCTCGGCGAGCAGGGTCCATACTACGGGCAGCCGGAATGGGCTGTCAACGCGCGTCGCGAAACTAAATTATGGCGAACTGACGATAACTTATGCGGTGTCAAGGGCTTTTGACCGCGCACCGACGACATTTTTCGCGAGGGCCGGGCGCTCGCGCCCCCGGCGGCCCCGCCCGTCGCCGCCGGGGCTGCCGGCCCACAGGGGCAAAAGCCGGGCCCTGAGGCCCCATTTTCGGCACCGCCTTCGGCCGCCGCGCAGCAATCGGGTCGCCTGATACGGCAGGCGAGCGTCCACTGACTAAGAATTTGCTTGCCTGCCGAAACGACCGGGTGTAGCTTCCCGACGCTATGGAAACCCACATCCTCGTCGTCGACGACGACCCGAGCATTCGAAGCTTCCTGAAGACCGCGCTCGAGCGTACGCCGGGCCAGCACGTGGAGGTGGCCTCCGACGCCGCGACCGCGTTGACCATGGTGCGCCACGGTCAATACGGTGTCGTCCTGGTCGACCTCCGGCTGCCGGGTCAGGGCGGGGCCGAGCTGCTCCGGACGCTCAAGCAGGAGCGGCCCGATCTCCCGGTCATCGCCATCACGGGGGCGGCGACGACGGAGGAGGCGCTGCAGGCGATCCGCCTGGGCGCCGTCGACGTCATCCTCAAGCCGATCTCCCTGCCGCAGCTCAACGAGGCGATGCAGAAGGGGCTCGCCCGGCGCCAGGCACCGGCCGCGGTGGTCGACACCGCGCTGCCGCTGCTCGCCATGCGCGAGAAGGCGGTGCGCCAGCTCGAGCGGGACTACCTGATCCGCGTGCTGACGGAGGAGCGGGGTCACCTCGGGGCGACTGCGCGTCGTGCCGGCGTGAACGCGAAGACGCTCTACGAGAAGATGCGCGCGTACGGCCTCCGCAAGGAGGACTTCCGGCGCCGGGGCGGCTTCGCCCGCGCCGCGACCGCCGCCTCCTCGTCCTCGTCCCCGTCGCCCGCCCCCTCGAACGCCTAGCGGGCAGAGCGCGGCGGCCGGCGAGAATACGCCGGCTCGCGGCGACCTGCCGACCGGCGCCGGTGGCCCGACCGATGGGGAGTGGTGCGGCCCTTGCGCGAGGCGGCGCGGCCGCTACCGCGCGAGGAGCCGCGTCCGCAAGGCCTCCGTGCGCTCCGGCTGCGCGGGGGCGTCCTCGAGCGCCAGGGCCGCCCGTCGAGGCGGCCGGCCTGCCAGCTCCACGACGCCCGAGCCGGGCCGTCTCCCCTCGGAGGCGGCCGCGAGGGTGATCCGGTGCGCGAGGCGAGCGGGCATGCGCGCCAGCACCTGGGCGGCGAGGGGCGAGCCGCCCTGCAGGCCGGCGTCGGCGAGGGAGACCACGGGGGCGAGCGCCGTGCGGGGCGACGCCTCGAGGAGGCCGAGCAGCGGCGGCACGAGGTACGCCTCCGCCGTGTCGAGCAGGAGCAGGAGCGGCATGGCCGGAGCCGGCCGACTCTCGATCGCCACCCGCAGGTCGGCCAGCACGAGCGCGGCGAGCGAGGCTGCGAGCGCCTCGTCCGCCACCACCCCGAGCCCGACGTAGAGCAGCCCTCCGCCCTCCACGACGGCGCCCAGGTCGATCTCGTTCGATTCGGCCATGAGCGGCGCCGCCCCGTCGTTCATCAGCAGACGATCGAGTTCCTGCGCGAGACGCCGACGCCAGGTGGCGGGGCCGACCACCGGGAGGCCGGCCTGCGCGCGCGCGAGGCGGCGCCGGTCCGACGGCTCCGACTCGGCGAGCCGGCGACGCACCGCGGCCAGGGTGAGCGGGCCGCCCTCGTCGAGCAGGCCGGCGACCAGCGCCTCGGCGCCGCGCCGCGTGGCGCCGTCCACGGCCGACCCGGCGCGGCGCGCGGGGGGTGCGCCGAGGTGCAGGAGCAGGCTGGCGAGCGGCGCGAGCCCCTTGCCGGCGAGCGGGTTGTACCGATGGCTGCGCGACGGCGTCGACGGCTCGTAGAGCCGCACGACGTCGAGCCGGTCGGCCTGCTCCGCGGCGGCGAGGAAGGCGCCGAGGGCGCGGCGCGAGGGCCGGCCCTCCAGGAAGACCGCTCCGCCGCCGCGCGCGACCTGCCGGGCGAGCAGCGCGAGGAGCACGCTCCGCTTGCCGCCGCCCGGTGGACCGCCGACGGCGATCCCCTCGAGGAGCTCCCCCTCGGTGATCACGATCGGAGCGCCGTCATCCTCCGACCGACCGATCGACAGCGCCGGCGCGCTCCGGTCCATGGCCGCACACCCTACCCCTGGGCAGGGGGGTTGGCAAGCCAAAAGCCGGGAACGCCTCTGCTATGCTCGTCCCATGTCCGACCCGGTCGTCCCGCCTGCGGCGCCGCCCGACCCCGCCGATCTCGCCCGGCGCGTCGCGCTCGCGCGCCGGCTCGCCGGCGAGGCGGCACACGTGGCGGTGCGCCGGTGGCGTGCCGGCCGCGTCGTCGCGGAGCTCAAGGCGGATCAGACGCCGGTCACCGCGGTCGACCGCGAGATCAACGACCTCCTCGTCCGCCGGCTCGCCGAGGCCGACCCCGGCACGCCGATCGTCGGCGAGGAGGGGAGCCTGCGCGGCGCGCCGGGCGGCTGGTGCTGGTTCGTCGACCCGATCGACGGCACCGCCGACTTCGTGGCCGGGACCGGGCAGTGGATGGTCCTCCTCGGCGCGACCTTCGGCGGCCGCCCGGTGCTCGGCGTCGCGGCGCGGCCGCTGCCGCCCGCCGACCAGGGCGCGCCGAGGATCTACTGGGCCTCGGCCGGCGGCGGAGCGTGGCAGGAGCCGCTCGCCGGCGTCGAGGGCAGCCTGGCCGAGGGGGACACCGGCCCCTCGGCCCTGCACGTGAGCGAAGTCCGCACGCTCGAGGCGGCGCGCCTGCTCGTCGGCAAGAGCCGGCATCGCGAGGGGTTCCTCGAGCGGCTTGCCGCGTTGCCCCACCGCACCCTGCTGCAGGTCGGCAGCCTCGGGCTCAAGGCGGTCCTCGTCGCGCAGGGGAGCGCCGACGCCTACGCGTCGGCGAGCCTGCAGACCTCGGTGTGGGACCTGGTCGGCCCCTCGGTGATCGTCGAGGAAGCCGGCGGTCGGATGACCGACCTGTCGGGCGCGGCGCTCACCTTCGAGACCGACGATCCGACCTGGCGGCGGGGCCTCATCGTCTCGAACGGTCGCGTCCACGACGCGCTCGTCGCCGCCTTCGAGGAGCCGTCGGCCCGTTGAGACACGACCCGCCGCGTGGTACCCTCGCGCGCATGTCGCGCGCCGAGGAGTCAGGTCGTTCGACCGCCGACGAGGCATCCCTCGAAGAGGCACCTGGGTCGGACCGGGCCGGCGATCCGCACTCCGTCGGCCTGGTCGCGACGCATCACCTCACGCTCGACGGCCCGTTCCACTGCCAGTCCGGCGACGTCCTCCCCTCGGTCACGGTGGCCTACGAGACCTACGGCACGCTCTCGCCCGCCCGCGACAACGCCATCCTCGTGGCGCACGCGCTGTCGGGCGGGTCGCACGCCGCCGGCTACTCGAGCCCGGCCGACCGGAAGCCGGGGTGGTGGGACGTCATGATCGGCCCGGGCAAGCCGTTCGACACGTCGCGTTACTTCGTCGTCTGCACGAACGTGCTCGGCTCCTGCTACGGCACGACCGGTCCGTCGAGCATCGACCCGACGACCGGCCGGCCCTACGGGCTGCGTTTCCCGCTCGTGACGATCCGCGACATGGTCGACGTCCAGGCTCGCGTCGTCTCCGCGCTCGGCATCGAGCGCCTCCTCTGCGCGGCGGGCGGATCGATGGGCGGGATGCAGGCGCTCCAGTGGCTCGCCTCGTACCCGAGCCGCGTCGACGCCGTCATCGTCTCGGCCTCCTGCCTGCGGCACACGGCCATGCAGATCGCCTTCAACGAGGTCGGCCGGCGCGCGATCACCTCCGACCCGAACTGGAACGACGGCGACTACTACGGGGGGCCGGCCCCCGGCAAGGGGCTCGCGGTGGCCCGCATGCTCGGCCACATCACGTACCTGTCGAACGAGGCCATGGAGAAGCGCTTCGGGCGCCGGCAGCGGGGGCCGCGCGAGAAGTTCCGTCCGACGTTCGAGGTCGAGCACTACCTCGATCACCAGGGCCAGTCGTTCGTGAATCGCTTCGACCCGAACTCCTACCTCTACATCACCAACGCGCTCGACACGTTCGACTGGCACGAGGAGATCGCCGCGGTCGACCGCGCGCTGCGGAGCGTCCTCGAGGGCAAGCGCGCCCTCGTCCTGTCCTTCACCTCCGACTGGCTCTACCCGACCGAGCAGTCGTACGAGGTGGCCACGGCCCTCTCCGTACGCGGGATGCAGGTGGAGCGGCACGAGGTGCGCTCCGCCTACGGCCACGACGCCTTCCTGCTGGAGGCCGAGGAGCAGGGGCCGATCGTCCGCGACTTCCTCGGCGCGGCGCTGGCCGCGCGCCGCCGCGTCCCCGGCAACTAGGACCGGTCCCGGTGGGGTGAGGCGCGGCGGGAGGCCCCTGCCGGCGCGGTGCCCGAGGCCGTCGGACGCGGCCTAGCCCGCCGCGGCAGGGCCCAGCGCGGCGCGCGCCACCATGTAGAGCGTCGCGCCGACGAGCAGCGCGTTGTAGACAGCCCGCAGCCGCGCCCGCGGCAGCCAGACCACGAGTCGCGCGCCCGCCTGCGCGCCGACGACGCCCGCCGCCACGAGCGGCCCCACGAGGGCCGGGTCGACGCCGAGCAGGGTCCAGTGCGTCGCGATCCCGGCGACCGCGGCGGCGAGGATCGAGAGCAGCGACGTCCCGATGGCGATCGGCAGGGGGATGCCGAGCAGGACGACCAGCAGCGGCACGAGGAGGAAGCCGCCGCCGATCCCGAGCAGGCCGGTCACGACCCCGATGCCGGCGCCGACGAGGAGCGCCCCGACCAGCGAGTACGAGTAGACGTACCGCTCCTCCCCGGCGTCCTGCACCCGCGTGACGGCGAAGCGGCCCGCGCGCGCGGCCGGGCTGCGACGGGCGGCGGGCCGCGGCAGGTTGAAGAGGACCAGGGCGAGCGCGGTCACCGCGGCGAAGAGCCCGCCGAGCACCCGGTCCGGGAGGCTGGCGCTCACGGCGGAGCCGAGCGCCGCCGTCGCGGCCGACGCCGCCATGAGGGGCAGGCCGAGCCGCCAGTCGGCCGTGCCCTGGCGCAGGTGTCGCAGGGCGCCGGAGACCGAGGTGGCCAGGACGAAGACGAGGCTGGCGCCGACGATCACGTGGAGCGGCACGGCGAGGGCCGAGAGGAGCGGCACCAGGATGAAGCCGCCCCCCACGCCGAGCAGACCCGAAGCGATGCCGGTGAAGAGCCCGATGGCGAGGAGCGTGAGCATGGCGCGTCAGCGGGCGGCCTCGCGACGCATCGCGACCAGCGCGTCGGCGGTCGCCTCGGCCCGTGCGGCCCAGCCGTCCAGGACGGCGGCGGCGCCCCGGTGCTCGGCGGCGCGGGCGGCGTAGTACGCGCCGGCCCCGCGCGCCTCGGCCTCGAGCCGCTCGAGGAGCGCCGGGAGCTGGCCGAAGCGTGCGGCGCCCTCGAAGAGGACCTCGATCATCCGGGGCCGTTCGAGGAGGGCGAGGGGAAGGGCGAGTCGACCCGCCAGGCGGTGGAGCGTCTCGCGCGAGAGAAAGAGGCCGGCCACAAGCGGGGTCGCGAGGTATCGGCCGACCCCTTCCAGATCGGCGTCGCGCAGGGAGGCGCGCGCGGGGGCCGCCGTCTCGGCCGCGCCGGCCTCCGCGGCGACCGGCAGGCTCGCGGCGCCGAGCCGCGCGAGGTCGCCGAGCACGACGTCGGCCGTCACGTCGGCGAGGACCCGGTAGAACGGGTGCCGCGCGTCGCGCCCTACCGCCTCGGCGAAGGGGGCGACGAAGGCGGCCAGGTGCGTCTCGAGGAAGCGGCGCTGGACGGCGGCCGGCGCGCCGTCGATCAGGGCCGCCGCGAACCAGAGTTCGGCGCCGACGTGGTCGGCCGCCCCCGGCCGGGGGACGCCCGAGACCTCGAAGCCGGCCGCCCGGTAGGCCGCCTCCACCGCCACGCTCGGCGCGGCCCCGAGCATCACCGACTCGTCGAGGAAGACCGACTCGTACGGGTAGACGTTCAGCAGGAAGAGGCGCGCGTACTCCGCGCGCAGGCGGGCGGCCGCCCCCCCGTCCGTCTCGCCGGCGAGCGCCTCGCCGAAGGCGGGCCACTCGCGCAGGCGCCCGACGAGCGCGGCGTCCGGCTCGGCGAGGAAGAGCCGCCCGAGGAGGCGGTAGAGCGCCGAGCGGTCGGCGCCGTCCTCACCCCCGCTCACCGGGACGCCATCACGTAGGCCGACGGGTCCGGCTTGTAGGGCCGAAGCAGCCAGAGGGGCCGCCGAAGGCCGCCGGGGCCGGGGGCCGGCCGCGTCATCGCCATCCAGCGACGGTACACCTCGTGCGCCTTGCGCGTGTCGACGACCACGTCGCCGTACCGGTCCTCCGGGCGGGCCCGCTCGAGGCGAACCTTCTGGTGCCACGAGTGGGCCCCGCTCACCGGATCGGGATGGACCGGGAACGCGAGGTTCTGGTGGACGCCTGCGTCGGTCCACCAGATGCGGCTCGAGTCGGGGTCGTCGCTCGCGAAGGGGCGCACCCCTTCCTCGAGGCGCAGCCGCCAGGCGCCGTCGGCCCCCTGCACGAGGTCCGCCCGTCCGGTGGACCACCGGTCGCCCCCCGTGTCGGCGGCGAGGCGCCAGCGCCCCATGTGGTGGGAACAGGCGACGACGGCGGGTCGGATCCCCTCCGTCACCCAGGCCTTGACGACGAAGTACCCGATCTCGGTGTTGACGCGGACGAGGTCGTGGGTGCGGACCCCGAGCCGGGCCGCATCGTCCGGGTGGATCCAGAGCGGGTTCGAGTGGGAGATCTCGTAGAGCCACTTCGCGTTGCCCGAGCGCGTGTGGACGAGCGTCGGCAGCCGGAAGGTCGGCACGAGGACGAAGTCGTTGGCGGAGCGGTCCATCTCGTCCGGGTGGACGTGGCTCTTCACGTGGCCCGGCACGGCGTACTCCGGCCAGCCCCACTCCTTGAGCGTCTTCGAGTAGAACTCGAGCTTGCGCGACGGCGTGGGGAAGCCCACCTTCGGCACGCCGTCGACGACGACGCCGACCGGCGCCCCGTGCTCGTTCGGCGGCACGGCCGGCATCGGGACGGCGTTGGCCGCGTGCGGCAGGGCGGCCCTGGAGCGGATGACCTTCGTCGTGGGGTCGACGTGCGCCCCCTCGAGGGCCGCGGCCGGCGGCGCCTGCTCGAACGGCGTGTAGACCTGCCCGGCCACCTCGAAGACGCCGTACTTGCGCATGTAGGCGAGCGGCGTGAGCCCCTCGCGCGCCGCCGCCTCGGGGAGACCGGGCACCGAGTGCTCGAACATCCACCGGTAGTACTCGTCCACCGTCACCTTCTCGCCGGGACGGTAGGGCGACTCGTAGAGCTTGCGGATGCCGAGCGAGCCGTCCGGGTCGATGCGCCAGGACAGCTCGATCCAGAACTCGTTCTCCTCCCAGACCTCGCCCGGATTCGCCTGGTACGTGAAGTCGACCTTCCGGCCGAGCTTCTCCATGGCGACGCGCACCACCGGCTGGCGGAAGCCGATCCACTGCCCCGCGTGCGTCTCGTAGCTGTGCGTGTCGTGCCGTTCCGCCCCGACCCCCATCGGCAGGACGTAGTCGGCGAACCAGGCGGTCTCGTTCCAGACCGGCGTCATGGCCGCGTGGAGGCCGATCTTCGACTCGTCCTTGAGCACCTCGATCCAGGTGAAGCCGTCCGGGTTGGTCCAGACCGGGTTGTAGACCCGCGTGAAGTAGGTGTCGACCCTGCCGCGGCCCTCCTTGAGGAAGTGCGGCAGGAGGAAGCTCATCTCGTGGAAGGCGAGGGGGAACTCCTTCGGCCAGGTCAGCTCGTTCCAGACCTTCGGGCGCGGCGGCTCGGCGAAGGGTCGCGGCACGAACTTGTCCCAGACGTTCGCCGAGGTGCCGCCGACGGTGCCGACGCTCCCCGTGAGCACGTTCAGGAAGAAGAGGGCGCGCGCCACCTGCCAGCCCCCCAGGTTGCCGGCGGACGCCGCGCGCCAGTTGTGCGTCGAGAAGGCGCTGCCCGCCCGGCCGATCTCCCGGGCGACCTCCACGATCATGGCGGCCGGCACGCCGCTCTCCCGCTCCGCCCGCTCGGGCGTGTAGTCGGCGTAGAGCCGGACCAGCTCCGCCTCGAAGCTCTCGAACGTCTGCGGCAGGTCGGGTCGCTCCTCGCGCAGGTACTCGTCCCAGTTGACCCACCGGCGGACGAACTCGCGGTCGTAGAGCTTCTCGCGGATGATCACGCTCGCCATCGCGAGCAGGACCGCCGTCTCGCTGCCGGGGTAGGTCGGCATCCAGTAGTCGGCGTGGGAGGCCGAGTTCGAGAGGCGAGGGTCCATCACCGCCAGCCTCGCCCCGCGCATCTTCGCCTCCATGACGCGCTGCGCGTGCGGGTTGAAGTAGTGCCCGCTCTCGAGGTGGGCCGAGACGAGGAGGATGAAGCGCGCATTGGCGTGGTCCGGCGAGGGGCGGTCGGCCCCCATCCAGACGGCGTAGCCGACGCGCCCCGCGCTGGAGCAGATGTTCGTGTGGCTGTTGTGGCCGTCGATGCCCCAGGACCAGAGCACCCGCTCCATGTAGCCGTCCTCGCCGGGGCGGCCGACGTGGTACATGACCTCGGTCCGCCGGTTCTCGACGAGCGCCTTGCGGATGCGCGCGGCGAACGTGTCGAGGACCTCGTCCCAGGTCGTCCGCTCCCACTGGCCGCTGCCCCGCGGGCCGACCCGCTTGAGGGGGTAGAGGATCCGGTCGGGGTCGTACACCTGGTTGAGGGTCGCGGGACCCTTGGCGCAGTTGCGGCCGCGGCTGCCCGGGTGGACCGGGTTGCCCTCGAACTTGCGGATCCTGAGCGTCTCGCGGTCGACGTACGCGAGGAGACCGCAGGCCGACTCGCAGTTGAAGCAGGTGGTCGGCACGAGCATGTAGCGGCGTGCCTCGCGCCGCGGCCAGGCGGCCGGATCGTACTCCGCCCAGTCGTCCCACCGGTCCACGGGGGGATAGGCGGTGAGTTCGCCCGTCGCGAGCCTGGCGGGCGGCATGGCGGCCGCCGTCTGCGCCGACGTCCGGGGGGCCGCCCGGTCCACGGGCGCCGCCGGCCGCGCCGCGGCGGGCGGTGCGCCGAAGAGGCTCCGGGCGAGCCGGCCGAGGGTCCGGGTATCGGTGAGGGAGAAGGCCATGGATCGAAGCTCCTTCGGCTAGCTCATCGGGACGGACTGACCTGCAGCCACCCACCGGTCCTCGAAGGCGAGCAGGCCGATCAGCGCGAGCACGCTCGCGGCGCCGGCCGCGATGCCCGACGGCAGCGCCCCGACCGCCCCGAGGGCGAGCGCGAGGAGCGGCGCCGCGACGCCGACGCCGGCGGCAACGAGCCAGAAGCGGCCCGCCAGCCGCCCGGCGCGCAGCGCGTCGGCAGCGAGCGCGACGTGGGTGTTGGCGTGCGGCGTGTAGAGCTCCGCGGCCACGAACCCCGCGTGCGCGACGAGGCCGACGCCGAGGGCGCCGGCCAGGAAGACCAGCTCGGACGGCCGCGCCGCGCCGGCCAGCGCCACGAGCAGGAGCGCCGCCGCGCCGGCGAGCACCGCCTGGGCGAGGAGGTGGGGGGCGAGGAGCGGGCTCTGCCAGAAGTCGCGTCCCTCGGCCTGGCCGAAGAGGAACGCCGTGTAGACGGCGGCCAGCACGGCGAGGATCGCCCCCGGCCACCTGAGCCACCGGGCGGCCCCGTCGAGGAGCCCCACGTCGAGCAGGCCTGCCGCGAGCGACACGGCCGACACCGCGCCGAACGCCACGAGGACGTAGCCCCCCTTCACCAGCCAGGAGCTCCAGTTGCCCTTCGTGAGCAGGTAGTAGAAGCGCTCCGGGCGCTTGAGGTCGGCCACGAGGAGCCCCGCCGTGATGAGCGTGAAGACGAGCGCGAGGGCCGGGGCGGCCGTGCCGAAGAGGGCGCTCCGCTCGCCGATGCCGACGCCGAGCGCCGCCGCCATGAGGAGGAAGGCTCCCGCCGCGATCGACTTGGTCCAGAGGTAGGCCGAGACGAGGCCGCCCCAGGGGGTCTCGTGGGCCACGTTGTAGTTCACCTGGCCGCCCTCGGTGAGGTAGCCGGCCGCGACCGACTCGCCCGGCCCCCCGCCGCGGCTGCCTCCGCTCGCGCGTACCAGCGCCGTGAGGTCGATCGCCTGCCCGTGCCCGCCGTGCGACGTGTCGCGGTGCTGCGACCACATGCCGCCCTGCGGGTCGGCGAACATCGCCGGCTCGAGGGCGGCCGTCTCGGCCCCCACGTACCAGAGCTTGGGCTGCGTGCCCTGCTCCGGCCGGCGGACCGCGACGTTCTCCCGCCCGAGCGTGCGGGCGATGCGGCTCGCCGGGTCGTCGAGGTCGCCCGAGATGATCGCCTGGGTCGGGCAGACCAGCACGCAGGCCGGCTCGAGCCCGACCTCCACCCGGTGCGCGCAGTAGTGGCACTTGGCGGCGGTGTTGGTGGCCGGGTCGATGTAGATCGCGTCGTAGGGGCAGGCCTGCATGCAGGCCTTGCAGCCGATGCAGCGCCGGTTGTCGAAGTCGACGATGCCGTCCTTGCGGCGGTAGAGCGCCGAGGTGGGGCAGATCGTGGTGCAGGGGGAGTTCGCGCAGTGGTTGCAGCGCTGGACCAGGAAGTGGCGGCGGGTGTTCGGATAGGTCCCTTTCTCGACCGACTTCACCCACGTGCGGAAGACGCCCACCGGCACCTGATTCTCCGACTTGCAGGCGACCGTACAGGCGTGACACCCGATGCACCTGCGCTGGTCGATGACGAAGCCGTACGTCGGCACGTCGCCCTCCCCGGGGGAAGCCCGTCACACACCGCTGCCGACAATCTACGCGACCGTCGGGTATCAGGCAAATAGCAAGTTGCGCGGAAGGGTATCAAGGATCGTTTATGCGCGGCCGGGCCGAACTCCCCAACCGCAGTCGGTCGGAGCGAGTCACGGACGCGATGCGGAAGCCGGAAGGCCTGCCGGTCGTGACACGACGAGCCGCCCTTCTGCCGCCGGCGATCGCGGCGGCCGCATCGACCCGCCGGCCTCGCGTCCTACGGCGGCCGGCCGGCCGAGGCCCAACTCGGTTCGAACCGAGTTCGCACGGGCCCCGGGGCCCGGCACGCCGTGGCATAGACGACCGCCGCCTCCCGCACCTGCGACGCGCCCCAGGGGCCGAACATCCGTTCCGCCTCGTACCCGTTGTGCGCCCGGCAGCACAGCTCGATGTTCTCGACCGTCGCCGCGCCGCCCGCCGCGTACGGCCGCACGTGGTGGAACTCGAGAAAGCCCCGCTCGGCGCACCGCCGCCCCGTCCGGCGGCTCACGAAGGCGCACCGCCCGCCGTCGCGCGCCCACACCGCCCGCCTGACCGCTGCCGGCACGTGCCGCGACCCCGGCCTCGGCGGCGTCCCCGCCCGCGGCCGACCGGTCGCGCCGACCTTCTGCTTGAGCAGCGTCTCGACGAGGACGGTCAGGGCGCGGTCGAGGACCTGCGCGACGTCGCCGTCGGGGATCTGGTGGCGCAGGAGATCCTGCGCCTGCCGCAGCTTCGTGTACGTCTCGGTGCTGGCGGTGAACTGGACCCGGTAGCGCTCGGGCGCCAGCGGCGCCACGACCGGCGGCCGCGCGGGCGGTGGTGGGGCGACGGCCGGCGCCGGTGGTGAGGCCGAGGGCTCCGGGTACGGGGCGGGCGGGCTGACCGGCGGCGCCTCGGCCGGAGGCGGCGCCGCCGCGGAGAGGACCGGGGCCGGTCCGAGTGCGCTGGCACGCGCCGCCTCGGCCAGTGACGGGCGCGCGGCCGGTGCCGTCCGCGGCACCGGGAGCCGGCGGATCGAGGGAGGTACCGGGGGCAGGGGACGCAACGCCGCCACCAGCGCCTCGACCTCCCGCCGGCTCCTGTGGCGGGCCTGGTCGAGGAGCGCCAGGTGGTTCTCGGCCGTGAGGTGCGGTGCGAGGAGCGTCACGGTCGTGAGCGTCACCGACCCGTCGGCGAGGTGCTCGAGAA
>DASVDK010000209.1:0-13500 GCA_036381125.1 Thermodesulfobacteriota bacterium
CCCCTCATCGTGCACCTGGCGAGCCCGGCGCAGATCGAGCGCTACGCCGACCGGGTCGACTCGCGGGCCCGCGCCCTGGTCGCGCGCTTCTGGCCCGGTCCGCTCACGCTCGTCCTGCCGCGCCGCGTCGACGCCGCGGGCCGGCCGGTGATCCCCGACATCGTCACCTCGGGGCTCGACACGGTGGCGCTGCGGATGCCCGACCACCCGGTGGCGCTGGCGCTCCTGGCCGAGGCGGGCCGTCCGGTGGCGGCCCCTTCGGCCAACCCGTTCGGGTACGTGAGCCCCACGTCGGCCGCTCACGTCGTCGAGCAGCTCGGCGACGCCGTCGACCTCGTCCTCGACGGCGGCCCCTGCCGCGTGGGGGTCGAGTCGACTGTCGTGAGCCTCGCGGGGGAGCGGCCGCGCCTGCTGCGTCCGGGCGGCGTGCCGCTCGAGGGGATCGAGTCGGTGATCGGGCCGGTCGAGGTCGCGGCGCCGTCGGCGAGGTCACCGGAGGCGCCGGGGCAACTGCCGTCGCACTACGCGCCGCGGACGCCGCTCGTGCTCCTCGGAAGCCGGGACGACCCGGCGCGCCTCGCGCGCCGGAGACCGGACGAGCGGGTGGGGCTCCTCGCCCTCGCGCCCGCGCCGGACGCCGCCCGCTTCGCCGCCGTCGAGACGCTCTCGGCCGACGGCGACCTGCGCGAGGCGGCGCAGCACCTCTTCGGCGCCCTGCGCCGGCTCGACGCCGCCGGCCTCGACCGCATCGTGGCCGAGCCCTGCCCGGAGGTCGGCCTCGGCCGGGCCATCATGGACCGCCTCCGCCGCGCCTCCGCCTGACCGGGGTCAGGTCTTTCCATTTTCCAGGGGGTCAGGTCTTTCCATTTTCCAGCCCGGAGTACGTCGAGGCCTGACCCCCGTCACGCGGCTCGTCAGAGCGACTTGAGGAACTCCACGAGGTCGAGGACCTCGTCGTCGCGGAGCCCGAGACCGAACGTCCGGTCGTAGTGGTCGACCACGTCGGCGAGGGTCGCGAAGCGGCCGTCGTGGTAGAAGCCGCCCTTCTGGTGCGAGAAGAGCCCCCGCAGCGGCGAGGTCCGGTAGCGGCCGTCGGGCGCGCGCTCCGCCTGGAACGCGTCGATCCCGATCTCCTCCGGCGTGTGGAGGTTCCACCCCGGCTCGGTGTAGAGCGGCGGCACGTGGCAGGTGGCGCAGCGCGCCTTGCCGGTGAAGAGCGCCTGGCCGCGTGAGGCGGCGTCCGCGTCGAAGCTCCCGCGGGGCGGCGTCGGCGCGGGGATGGCGAGCTGGTAGACGTGGAGCGCCGCGAGCTTGCCGGTGATCAGGTCCGGGTCGCTCCGCACGTCGGCGAACCCGGCCCGGGCGGCGATCGGGAACCGCGCCTCGTCCGCGAGCCGGGGATCGAAGAACGTCCCTTTGCCGTGCATCTCGAGCGTCGCGACGAAGGCGTTCCAGTGCGTGACCGAGCCCCAGCCGGTCCAGGTGTGCAGGTTCACCCCGGCGAGGCCGAATGCCGGCGGGATCAGCGTCGCCGCGGACTTCCCGTCGGGACGGAACGCCTTGCCGTCGAGAACCAGCTCGGCGTCGAACTTCCCAGGCCCCCAGCTCCGCAGCACCGTCCGGACCGTCGACTCGTCGACCTCGAGGAGCGTCGCGAAGGCCTCGAGGTCGGGGGCGAGGGCGACGATCGCGCCGATGTCGAGGTCGCGGTTGGCCCACCCGTCGAGCCGGCGGCCGATCCCCGGCGCGAGCGAGTCGTCGACCGTCGAATGACAGAGGGCGCACTGGATCCCGATCGACCTGAGCCCGCCGCCGTCGTCGAAGAAGCCGGTCACGCCGACGACGGCGTTCAGCCTGAGGAGGTCCAGCGTCGTCGCCGGCGCGTCGAGGTCGACGTTGCCCGCCTGGAGGCGGCGGACGAGGGGACGCGGGAGCGCCTCGGCGTCCACCTTCAGCCCGAGACCGAGGGCCGCGTTCGGGCCGAGGCCGGGGCCGACCCCCCCGAGCGCCTCGCCGGCGATCGCGCGGTGCAGCCCGAGCGTGTCGCCCCAGAAGGCCTCGTCGCCGAACGTGTCGAAGCGGAAGATCCGGCGCCCCTCCTCGACGAGGCGCCGGGCGTGACGGTCGACGGCGCGATCGTGCGGCGGGCCGAGGCCGGCATCGGCGCCGATCGACAGGGCGGCCAGCGCCGCGAGCAGCACGACGGAGAGGGGGCGAGACATGGAGACCTCCTTCGGAGGCCGGTGCCTGGCTCTAGTCGGAACGTACGGTGATGCGACCGACCATCCCGGCCGCTTCGTGCGGCCGACAGAAGTAGTGGTAGGTGCCCGGGACGACGAGCGTGATCTCGAAGCGGTCGCCCGGGTTCACGAGGTAGCCGGAGTCCCAGGGGGTCGCGCCGGCCGGAATCCGGTCGGGGTACGCGGTGGTCGTGTGGACGTGGCGCTCGACGACCCAGCGCACCGTGGTCCCCGGCGAGATCGTCAGCTCGGCCGGATCGAACCAGACCCGGGCCCCCGACGCGTCGCCGGTCATCAGGACCTCGACCACCGGCCCGGCGGCGGCCGGCCGGGCGGACGCGGCCGCGAGGCCGGCGAGCAGAAGCCCGCCGGCCCCGATCAGTCTGCGGCGCGTCAGCACGGCTACTTGCCGGCCACGCGCTGTTCCTGCGCCTTCGGGATGTGCCAGAGCACGATGTGGTAATGCGGCTTCTCCACTCCGGGGTGTCCGGCGTTGTAGACGAGGTCGACGTGGTCGACCTTCTCCTGCGCGGTGGCGAGGTTCTCGAACGCCTTGTGCGCCTGGAGGTCCTCGAGCGGGATCATGTAGATCGAGCTGACGAGACGCCCCTGCTTGTCGTAGGCCAGGAAGGGGCCGGCCGGCAACGTCTCCGGCTTTACGTAGAGCGTCCCCATGCCCGGCAGGAAGTCGGGGAGGGGGACCAGCTCGCTCACCTTCTTGTACCCGTCGCCGGGAGGCGCCTTGCGGAGATCCTGGGCGGTCGCGGTACCGGTCGCGGTACCGGTTGCGAGGGCCAGTGCGGCGAGGGCCGCGAAAACGAAACCAGGTCGGATGCGGGCCATCGGTTCCCTCCGGTTCGATTTTCGGGCGCGCGCTTGCGCCCGGCATCCGCTACACTAGGCTAGAAGCGTTACTTGTGCAAGTAAAAACTTTCTAAACTATGCGGCGGCCGCCCGACCTCCCTTCGGGGACGAAGTACGACATCCTGAAACTCCTGATCCGACAGGAGCTTGCGGCCGACGACCTGGCCGCGAGCCTCGGGGTCAGCGGGGCGGCGGTCCGCCAGCACCTCGACACCCTGCGAGCCCTGGGACTCGTCGAGCGCCGAAAGGTCGTGACGCAGCCGTCGCGTCCGACCTACCTCTACCGGCTGTCGCCCGATGGGCAGCGAGCGTTCCCGAAGCGTTACGAGCTGTTGCTGGCGCTGGTGATCGAGTCGATCCTCGACCGGCACGGCGAGCGCGGGGTGGCCGAGGTCGTGGCCGCGGCCGCCGAGCGGCTCGCGGCGCGGGTGAAGGGGCGTTTCGCGTCGGCCGACGAGCGGCGGCGATGGGACCTCCTCCTCGGGTGGCTCGAGGAGGAGCTGGCCTGGCAGGCGGACGCGCGCGAGGAGGGGGACGGCTGGCGCCGGGTGGTGATCCACCAGTGCCCCTTCCAGGACGTCTCGCGGGACCACCCGGCCGTCTGCGGGGTCTTCTTCCGGACGCTCGTCGAGGCGCTCTACGGGGCCGTGCCGGTCGAGCACCGGCCCGAGCCGCCGCCGGCCTGCTGCTCGCTCAGGATCGCGGCGGCTCTTCCGCCATCGCGTCCAGCATGACGGTCGCGTGCGCGTAGGCGCCGCCCGCGCGCATCTCGGCCGCCACCCAGACCGCTTCCATCAGCTCCTCGGGGGTCGCCCCGGCGCGGCGCGCGAGCTTCGTGTGGCCGCGGATGCAGTAGGGGCACTGCGTCACGTGGGCGACCGCCACGGCGATGAGCTGCTTGGTCTTGGCCGGCAGGGCCCCGTCGGCGAAGACCTCCTTCTGGAACGCCTCCCAGGCCGCGTGCGTCTTCGGGGCGAGCGCCTTGCGGCGCTCGGAGAGCTCGCGGGTGGTCGGCGGCACCATCTCCCTCGGCATCGTGCCACTCCTCAGCGGGGCAGCGTCGCCAGGCGCGAGAAGTACCGTGCAAAGGCGGCGATCCCGCCCGACGCCTGCTCCCAGTCGTAGTGCTCGTTGGGTGCGTGGTAACCATGCTCGGGCAGCGAGAGCCCGAGGAAGAGGACCGGCGCCCCGAGCACCCGCTCCATCGTAGGGACGGCGCCGATCGAGCCGCCTTCGCGCGTGAAGGCCGGCGCCGCGCCGAAGGCGAACCGGTACGCGTCGCGCACGGCGTCGGCCAGGGGACCGGTCGTCACCCCCTTGAACGGCTCGAGGCCGTGCCCCGGGTGCACCTGGACGCCCGGGAAGCGGCTGCGGATGAACTCCGTCACCCGGGCCATCGTCCGCGCCGTCGTCATGTTCGGCACGATGCGGCAGGAGCACTTCACCTCGGCCCGCGGCGGCACGATCGCCTTGACCCCCGGTCCCGTGTACCCGCCCACGACCCCGTGGACCTCGAAGGTCGGACGGGCCCAGATGCGGCGCATGACCTCGAGCGCGTCGGTCGTCCGGAGCGACGAGAGCCCGTGGTCCCGCATGAAGGTCTCGACCGAGAACCCCGAGGCGAGGAAGTCGCGGGCGTCGGCCTCCGAGAGCGGCTCGACCTCGTCGTAGAAGCCGGGGATCAGGACCTCGCCGGTCCGGCCGTCGACACAGGCGGCCACGACCTGCATCAGCTCGGCGATCGGGTTGCGCGCCGCGCCCCCTACCATGCCCGAGTGGGCGTCGGTCTCGGCCACCTCCAGCGTGAGCCGGAAGGTCTGCATCCCTCGCAGGCCGGCCGGGCTGCTCGGCTTGCCCCGTGTGGTCCAGACCGTGTCGGAGACGACGACGCTGTCGGTGGCGAGCCGCTCCCGGTAGCGGGTGACGGCGGCCTCGAAGTGGGGGCTGCCGATCTCCTCCTCGAACTCCCACAGGAAGGCGATGTTGATCGGCACGCCGGCCTCGCGGGCGGCCAGCGCCCCGAGGAGCGCCGTCAAGGCCGGCCCCTTGTCGTCCGTGGCGCCGCGGCCGTAGTAGCGGTCGCCCTGCGTCGTGAGCCGGAAGGGGTCGGTCCTCCAGGCGTCGCCGTCGGCCGGCTGGACGTCCATGTGGTTGTAGAGCGTGACCGTCGGCCAGGCCGGATCGCCGGGCAGCCGCCCGTGGACCAGCGGGTGCCCGCCGGTCTCGAGCACCTCCGCCGCGGCGCCGACCGCCGCCAGCCGGGCGGCCGCCGCCTCCGCCCCGCGGCGCACGTCGGCCGCGCGCGCCGGATCGGCCGAGACGGTGGGGATGCCGACCAGCTCCGCGAGCCAGCGCTCGAACTCCTCCCGGTGCGACGCCGCGTAGGCGGCCAGCGCCTCGCGGCTCAGGCGACGCTCGTCCACGTTCACCTCCTGGGGGCAGGCCTCGACGCCTTCCCCCCATTCTAGCGGGCACGGCGGATGCACCCCCATGAGGCCGTCCGTCGGCGGAGGTACGTGCGATGGCCGTTACGGTCCACCCCGACCTCGAGCGGCTGCGCGAGCGGGTGGCGCGCGAGCTGCTCGGCCACCCGATCGTCGTCCACAACCCCTTCACGACCTGGTTCGCGCAGGGCGAGATGAGCCGGGAGCAACTACGCCGCTTCGTCGTCCAGTTCTCGGTCTTCTCGAACCTCTTCCTCGTCGCGCAGCTCCTCAAGACGATCAACGCCCCCACGCTCGACGCGATGCGGGCGTCCAAGGAGATCCTGGCCAACGAGATCGGGGTCGTCTTCGCCAGGCAGGGGGCCGGCGCGCCGTCGGCGGGCGTCGATCCGGATCTGGTCTCCACGGAGGGGACAGTGGAGGGGGGCGTGTTCCGCTTCCGCGCGGCCCACTTCGAGTGGCTTCTCCGGATGGCCGAGCCGCTCGGCCTCTCGTTCGACGACCTCGGCAAGCGGCGGCACGGGCGGCCGTCGACGCTCCGCTTCTGCGACGAGCTGGCGCGCCTCTACGGCTCGCCCGATCCGGTCGTGGCCGAGGGGGCGAGCTTCGCGGTGGAGCACTGGGCCGCGGCCGGCTTCTGGAAGGAGCTGATCCAGGGCCTGCGGGCGTACCAGGCGCGCACCGGCGAGCGCTTCCCGATCGCCTTCTTCACCTGGCACGATCAGCTCGAGGACCAGCACGCCGCCCACACCGAGGACGAGCTGGCCGAGGCGGCGGCCCGCGTCGGCTTCGACGCGGACCGGTTCATCGCCGCCGGCCGCGAGATGCTCGACGGCGTCGAGGGCTTCTGGCTGGGCCTCGACGAGATGCGCCGCGAGGCGCCGTCCCCGCCGACCGGCTGACCCGGACCCGAACGCCCGCCCCTCGTCGCGACAGTCCTCCCCGGACGCGCCGCGTCCTCGTGTTCCGGTTCACGCACGTTTCCTCCCGCAGATCGAACGGTGCCGCGCTCGGCCCGCAGGATGGGGCTCGCGTCGACAGGTGCTCGCCGGCGGCGCCGCGTCGAGCGTCATGGGGATACTCAGGCCCGGCTTCGACGGCACGGCGT
Source organism: Thermodesulfobacteriota bacterium (assembly GCA_036381125.1). Classification (GTDB taxonomy): domain Bacteria; phylum DASVDK01; class DASVDK01; order DASVDK01; family DASVDK01; genus DASVDK01. The sequence goes on from DASVDK010000209.1 coordinate 6,657, forward strand.
TCGTCGTGTCGACGAGCGGCGGCCGGGAGGATCCGGGTCGTCCCACCCTGCGTGGTGTTCCGGCTTGACTCCGCCGCCCGGCCCATGCTACGCGCGGTCCCATGGAGCGCGCCGCGAGGATCGCCTACGTGGAGGACGACGCCGAGATCGCGCGCGTCGTGAAGTTCGGTCTCGAAGTGGCGCAGACGTTCGACGTGACGCTCTACCGCGACGCCCAGACCGCCCTTCGGGACCTCGACGAGCCGCCGGCCGTGCTGATCGTCGACGTCGGCCTGCCCGACCTCGACGGCATCGAACTCTGCCGCCGCGTCCGGGCGCGGTTCCCCGACCTGCCGATCCTCGTGCTCACCGCGTACGCCACCGAGCGCGAGCGCGCCATGGAGGCCGGCGCCTCCGACTTCCTCGCCAAGCCGGTCGGCATCCGGGAGCTGCGCAGCCGCCTGCGCCTCCTCGCCCGCCTCCCGTAGCGCGGGCCTACCCCAGCGGCACGCTCGGCGCCTTCGGCGCGTAGAGGGGGTCGATCCGGATCTCGGCCTGCCGGCGCAGGCGCTCGACGAAGGCGCGGAACGCGGCGTTGCCCTTCTCCTGCTCGAGCGAGCGCGAGATGCGCGCGAGCGTGTCGGCGTCGGCCGACGGGTCGGCCGCCTTCCGCTCGGCCAGGCGCAGGACCACGGCGTCGTCGCCCACCGCGACCGGCTCGGGCGCCAGGCGCTGCTCTTCCGTGAGCCGGAAGGCCGCCTCGGCCACCGCCGGCGCCGGGCCGAGCTTCGGGATCTCGCGGGTGCGCCGCTCGAAGAGGTCGGTGCGCTCGACGCGCAGGCCGGCTGCTCTGGCGGCCGCCGCGAGGTTGCCGTCCTTGCGTGCCGCCTCGAGGAGGCTCGCCGCCTGCTCCCTGGCGGCGGCCACCGCCTTCTCGCGGGCGAGGCCGGCCTTCACGCGGTCCATCACCTCGGCGAGCGGCGGCGTCGTGGCCTCGGTCCTCCCGGTGACCTGGACAACCGCCCACGCGGCGCCCTCCGCCACCGGCGCGCTCACGCGCCCCTCCTCGAGCCGCAGCGCCGCGCGCGCCGCCTCGGGGGAGAGGTCCGACGGCGGCTCGTCCGCCGTGAAGGGACCGACGGTCCGGGTGGGGATGTCCCGCAGCTTCGCCTCGCCCGCGAGGTCGCCGCTCCTGGCCGCCGCGACCGCGAGCTGATCGGCCAGCTCGCCGGCCTGTCGGCGGGCGCGCTCCGCCTTGAGGTCGGCCACGAGCGTGGCGCGCGACCCCTCGAGCGTCGCCGGCTTGCCCTCGCGCACCTGCTCGACCTTGATGATGTGGAAGCCGAAAGGACTGCGCACGAGGTCCGAGACCTGCCCTGCCCGGAGCGCGAAGGCGGCGTCCTCGAACTCCTTCACCATCACCCCCCGGCCGAACCAGCCGAGGCTGCCGGCCGACTTCGGGTCGCTCCCCTTGGAGGGGTCTTCGGACACCTCGAGCGCCACCTTGCCGAAGTCCTCGCCCTTCTTCACCCGGTCGAGGGCGGCCTGCGCCCGGGCGCGGGCCTGCTCGACCGTCTGCGCGTCGGCGTGCTCGTCGACCTTCACCAGGATGTGCCGGGCGCTGACCTCGGGCGGCGTGCCGAGCTCGTCCTTGCGGCGCTCGAAGGCCGCCTTGACGTCGTCCTCGGAGACGGTGACCTTGTCCGCAAGGCTTGCCGGGTCGACCCGGGCGACGAGGGCGGTCACCTCAGCCGGGCGCTCGTACTCGCGCTTGTGCGCCTCGTAGTACGCCGTCAGCTCGTCCTCGGGGAAGGTTCCCTTCGGGTCGGGCCTCGCCGGCACGCGGACGAACTCGATCGACACCTTGTCGCGCTCGGCGTGGAAGGCCTGGCGCGCCTCGGCATCGGTCACCGAGACGCTCTCCGACACGAGCCGGCCGAGCTTCTGGAAGGCCAGCGTCTGGCGGACGGCCGCCTCGAAGGCGGCCGGGGTCCTGAGCGCCTGGCCCATGACGCCCTGCGTCAGCGCGGCGACGTACGTGTCGCGGTCGAAGCGGCCGTCCCGCTGGAAGACCGGCAGCCCGAGGATGTACTGGCGCACCTCCTCGTCGGTGACCCCGATGTCGAGGCGTTCGGCCTCCTGCTCGAGGAGGGCGCGCGTCACGAGGTTCTCGACGGCCTGCGCCCTGAGCATCTCGGGCCTGATCAGCCCGGCCGGGAGCTGGCCCCCGAACATCTGCCGGTAGCGCTCCTCGAGCGCGGCCTGCTCGGCCGCGACCTCGGCCGCGGTGATCTCGGTGCCGTTCACCCGGGCGGCGACGTCGACGCCGAGCGGGCCGCCGGTCTGGCCGCCGATGCCCCAGAAGATGAAGACGATGGCGATCGGGACGAGGATCACCCAGAGAAACACGCTCTTGCGCTGGCGAATGGCGTCGAGCATGGGGGGAAATCTAGCCTGGAACGGCCGGAAAATCCAGGGAGGGCGGGGCGTTTCGGCGGCACCCGGGTGACGGCGCGCGGCAGCCTCCGGCGGCCTGCGACCCCACAAGGGGGCGAAACACGGTGCGCAGCCCGACGGCACGACCCTTGCTCTGCTCTCCCGGACCGTGAGCGCCCTCAACTTCGACACCGTACCGCTCGTGCTCGGGGCCATGGCGGCGACCGCCTCGGTCACGGCGCTCGCCGCAACGGAACTCGTGCGCCGCCGCCGGCGGCGCCTGGCCGCCGAGCGCGCCACGGCCGAGCTGATCGCGACCCTCCGCCAGGAGAACGAGGCGCTCAGGCTCAGGGCCGCCGAGAACGAGCGCCTCCTGCAGCTCCTCCCCGAGAGCCTCAAGCAGGTCGTCAACATCCGGCTGCCCGAGTCCGAGGTGTCGACCGCGGCGGTTCGCCAGGTGAACGTCGCGGTGCGCAGCGTCAAGACCCTCCTCGACCCCGACGTGATCGCCTTCTTCTTCCGCGACGCGCGCCGGGGGGTGCTCAAGCTCCAGGGGGGCCTCGGCATCCCCGATCACCTGCGGCCGAGCGCCGGGCGGGACGGCCTGGTCCTGCCGCTGCCGGAGGGGGCGGCCGGCCTCGCCGAGCAGCTCGGCGCGCTCGAGGGGGTCGAGGGGCTCGCGATCGACCTCGCGGCGCCGATCCTCTCCCACGACGAGCTGCTCGGCGTGGTCGCCATCGGCGGCGGCCGGCAGTCGCCGACCTACCGGAAGTGGCTCCTCGCCCTCGTCGCCGAGCTGACGGCGGTGGCGATCCTCGCCGCGCGCGGCCGCAAGGAGCTGGTCCACGAGTCGACGACCGACCCGCTCACCGGGCTCGCCAACCGGAAGCACCTCATGACGCGGTTCCGGATGGAGCTCGACCGCGCGGAGGCGTACGGCGCGGCGCTCTCCGTCCTGCTGATCGACGTGGACCACTTCAAGCAGTTCAACGACACGAACGGCCACCCGGCCGGCGACGACTGCCTGCGGACGGTCGCGAGGGTCCTCCACGAGGTCACGCGCGGCAGCGACATCGTGGCCCGCTACGGCGGCGAGGAGTTCGTCGTCGTCACGGTGGACGCCGACAAGGGGCAGGCGCTCGGCCACGCCGAGCGGATCCGCGCGGCCGTCGAGGCGGCGCCGATCGCCGGGGCGCGCTCGCCGTCCCCGGCGCACGTCACCATCAGCGCCGGGGTGGCGACCTACCCCGAGGACGGACGGCCCATCGAGGACCTCGTGGCGGCGGCCGACGCGGCGCTCTACCGGGCCAAGGAGGGCGGCCGCAACCGCGTGGTCGCCGCCCGCCCGGCGGCCGCGGGCACCGGAGCGGCCGCTGCCCGGGCCGCGCGGACGGCGCCGGGCCGCCGGCCCGAGCGCCGGCAGAGCGGTGCGTTGGCGGCACAGGCCGCGAGGAGTCGGTGACGAAGCGGGCCCGGCCCTGGACGGCGCGCCGCGACGCCGGTCCGTGGGCGTCGCGGACGGACGGGCCCCGGTCGCGCGCAGGCGGGGCCGCCGGCCGGAGGCCGCCGGGGTCCGGCACCCCGGGCGCGGCCGGAAAATCAAGCCCTGTCGGGGAGTTATCCGGCCGTCACGATCCTTGACAGCCCCGGGGGCGGGGCGTAGGATGCCGCCGCGTGAAGGGCGTCCTCCTGTTCCTCGCCACGACAGGCCTGAGCGCGTTGCCGCGCGTGCCGCCCGCGCCGGGGACCTTCGGGACGCTCGTCGGCGGGGTGCCGACCTACCTGCTGCTCGCCCAGATGCCGGCGCCGCTTGCCGGGGCAGGAGGGCTCGCGGTGGTGGCGCTCGCCGTCCTGGTGGCCGGCCGCGCGGAGGTCGTCCTCGGCCGGCACGATCCGGGCATCATCACGGTCGACGAGGTGGCGGGCTTCCTCGTGACCATGGCCGGCGTGCCGCCGGAGCCTCGCTACGTGGCGGCCGGCCTGGTACTGTTCCGGCTCTTCGACATCGTGAAGCCGTACCCCGCCGACCGGGTCGATGCGCGGATGGCCGGCGGCGTCGGCACGGTGCTCGACGACTGCGTGGCCGGCCTCTACGCGTGGCTCGCGCTCGCCGGGCTCAGGTGGGTGGGCCTGTAGCGGCGGCGTCGGGGGGCCCGTCTCCGGTGGCCGGCCGCCCGGGGGGCGCGTGAGGCCCCCCGACGGAGCGGGGCGGCGCGCCGGCCTCGGTGGCGAGCGGCCCGGCTGTGCCGGGGCGCGAAGCGGGGGGGCGTCGGGGGGCCCGTCTCCGGTGGCCGGCCGCCCGGGGGGCGCGTGAGGCCCCCCGACTGTGAAGGACCGCCATGCCGCTGGACGTGGAGCTTGTGCTGGTGGGCGACGAGTTCGCCCTGGGGCTCGTCCCCGACCCGCCGCACGGCGAGGTCGCACGACGGCTGCTTGCCATGGGGCTCGAGATCGCCCAGGTCACGGCCTGCGGCAGCCGGGAGTGGGCCGTCGAGGCGGCGTTCCGAGGGGCGCTCGAGCGGGCGACCGTGGTGATCGCCTTCGGCGGGCTCGGGACCCGGCCGGCCGACACGGCGGCGCGCGTGGCGGCCAGGGTCACCGGCCGGCGGCTCGTCATGCACGAGACCGCACGGGTCAGCGTCGAGACGAAGCTCGCGCGGCGCAAGCCGAGAGCGGACGGCACCCCCTCGGTGCCGCCCAAGGTGGAGAAGCTCGTGCTCCTGCCGCAGCGGTGCGAGCTGATCCCGAACGGGCGCGGCCTTGCCGACGGCTTCCGCATCCCGCTGACCGGCAAGCACCTCGTCTGCCTGCCGGCGTCCGCGGCGGAGGCCCTCCCGATGCTCGAGGCCGACGTGTACCCGTTCCTCGAGCAGGAGCTGACCGGGCGGATCGCGAGCCGGCTCGCGGTGCTCAAGTGCTTCGGCCTCCCCATGGCGCGCGTCGAGGAGGCGGTCGAGGCGGCGGTCGAGGGGGTCACCGTGGACCCGTACGCGGTCTTCCCCGAGGTCCACGTGAAGGTGCTCGCGCGCGCCGCGGGCCCCGGGGAGGGGGGGGCCGACCTCGACGCCCGGTTCGAGGCGGCCGTGACCGCGCTCCGGGAGCGGCTCGGCGACGCCTGCTTCGGGCGGGACGACGAGACGCTCGAGTCGGTGGTGGGACGCCTCCTCGGGGCGCGCGGCGAGAGGCTGGCGACGGCGGAGTCGTGCACCGGCGGCCTCCTGGGCGGCCGGGTCACGGCCGTGCCGGGGTCGTCCGCCTGGTTCGAGCGCGGCGTGGTGACCTACTCCAACGAGGCCAAGACCGACCTGCTCGGCGTCCCGGCCCCGCTCGTGCGGACGCACGGGGCCGTGAGCCAGGAGGTGGCCGAGTCGATGGCGTCGCGGGTGCGGACGCTGGCGGGGACGACGTACGGGATCGCGATCACCGGCGTGGCCGGCCCCGGCGGCGGGACGCCGCAGAAGCCGGTCGGCACGGTCTTCGTGGGGCTGGCGGGCCCCGACGGCGTCGAGGCGCGCGGGTACCGCTTCGGCGGCCAGCGCGGCGAGATCAGGGCGCTCGCGGTCGAGGTCGCGCTCGACTGGCTGCGGCGCACGCTGCTCGCGCGTGGCGGCTAGCCAGCGGCTCTTCGCGGCCGTGGCGCTGCCGCCGGCGCTGCGCGAGCAGGCGGCGCGCTGGGCTGCGGCGCTCGCGGCCGACCCGGCCACGGGGCGCGGGGTCCGCTGGTCGCGCCCGGAGGGGCTGCACCTGACGCTGCACTTCTTCGGCAACGTGCCGGAAGGGGAGCTGGCGCGCGTCGCCGGGGCGCTCGAGGCCGGCGTGGCGGCGGCGCCCGGCGCCTTCGACCTCGCGCTCGAGGGGCTCGGCGCCTTCCCCACGGCAGCGCGGCCGCGGGTGATCTGGATCGGTGCGGTCGGCGAGGGCCGGGCGCGCCTCGAGCGCCTGCAGGCGGCGCTGGCGGCGGAGATCGCGGGGGCCGGCTTCCCGGTGGAATCGCGCCCTTTCCACGCGCACGTGACGCTCGGCCGCGTGGCGGGCGCGCCGCCGCGCGGCCTTCGCGCGGCGATCGAGGCCGGCGCCGGGCGGCGGCTCGGCGAGTTCCGCGTCGAGGCGGTGACGCTCTATCGCAGCGAGCTCTCGCGCGACGGCTCGCGCTACACGGAACTGGAACGATGGGGCCTTTGAACGAGGCGGCGGGCCCCGACGCCGGCGGCGACACGGCAGCTATGAGGAACGGGGAGGAACGGACGTGACCGACCATCGCGGCAGGAGCGGCAGCAACCCGGTGGGCGACCCGAACAAGCGGCGTGCCCTCGACCTCGCCCTTGCGCAGATCGAGAAGCAGTTTGGCAAGGGGGCGGTGATGCGGTTGGGGGCGGCGGGGCCGGTGGCGGCGGTGCCGGTGGTGTCGACCGGGTCGCTGGCGCTGGAC
>DASVDK010000210.1:0-5580 GCA_036381125.1 Thermodesulfobacteriota bacterium
CCCCGCAGGCAGGCGGCGAGGCGGCCGGGATCGGGGTCGATGAGGATGGAGCCGTGCTGGAGGACGGCACGGCGACCGCGCCGCTGCGCGCTGCCGGCCACCTTGCGGCCGCCGAGGAGGAGTTCCGCGCGCGCGGCGGCCGCGAAGCAGGCGGGGTCGGCCCCTGCCGTCGCCCGCCTCGGGGCGACGGCGACGTCCAGGGCGCCGAGCGCGAGGAGGGCGTCGCGCAAGGCCTCGGCGATCACCTGGTAGGTGCCCGGGACGGTCGGCGGAATCCGGGGGTCGTCGATCGGCAGGACGACCGCGTACGTGAGGTCGCGCTCGTGCAGGACGGCGCGCCCCCCGGTCGGGCGGCGCACCACGTCGATGCCGAGACGCCGGCAGGCCTCGCGATCGACCTCGTCGTCCGGCTGCCCGTACCCCAGCGAGAGCGCGGGCGGCTCGAAGGCGTAGAGCCGGAGGGTCGGCGGCGCCTCGCCCGCCTCGACCGCGGCAAGCGTGGCGGCGTCGAGCGCCATGTTCGCGGCGCCGCTGCGGACCTCGAATCCCAGCCGGCGCCAGCGCTCCACGGCCCTAGCCCTCGCCCTGTCCCTGCCGCTGCTGGAAGCGATCGAGGAAGCCGGTGTCGACCTGTCCCTTCACGAACTCGGCGTCTCCCATGATGCGCTGGTGGAGCGGGATGGTGGTCTTGATCCCCTCGATGACGAACTCGCCGAGGGCGCTGCGCATCCGGGCGATCGCCTCCTGCCTCGTGGTGCCGGTGCAGATCAGCTTGCCGATGAGCGAATCGTAGTACGGGACGACCACGTAGTCCTGGTACGCCGCCGACTCCACCCGCACGCCGAGCCCCCCCGGCGGGTGGTAGGCGGTGATGCGGCCGGGGGACGGCGTGAAGGTCTCGGGATCCTCCGCGTTGATGCGCACCTCGATGGCATGGCCGCGGATCTGGACGTCCTTCTGCCGGAGCGTGAGGCGCTCGCCGTAGGCCGCGCGGATCTGCTCCTTGACCAGGTCGACGCCGGTGACCGCCTCGGTGACCGGGTGCTCCACCTGGATGCGGGTGTTCATCTCCATGAAGTAGAAGTCGCCCGACTCGTCGAGCAGGAACTCCACGGTCCCGACGTTCTGGTAGCCGACCGACCTGGCCGCCTTGACCGCCGCCGCGCCCATCTTCTCGCGCAGCCTCGGCGTCATCGCCGGCGACGGCGCCTCCTCGACGATCTTCTGGTGGCGCCGCTGGATCGAGCAGTCGCGCTCGCCGAGGTGGATGACGTTGCCGTAGTTGTCCGCCAGGATCTGGATCTCGACGTGCCGCGGCCGCCGGACGTAGCGCTCGATGTAGACGTCCGGGTTGCCGAAGGCGGCCATCGCCTCGCTCTGCGCGGTGAGGAACGCGTTCACGAGCGACGCGCTCGAGTTGACGACCTTCATGCCGCGGCCGCCGCCGCCGGCCGACGCCTTGATGATCACCGGAAAGCCGATCTCCTTGGCGATCCGGACGGCCTCCTCCTCGGTCCTCACCGCCCCCCGCGCGCCGGGCAGGATCGGCACGCCGGCCCGCGTGACCGTGTCGCGCGCGGCGATCTTGCTCCCCATGAGCCGCATGTTCTCGGAGGTCGGCCCGATGAACTTGATGCCCGACGACTCGCAGACCTCCGCGAAGGCCGAGTTCTCCGAGAGGAAGCCGTAGCCGGGATGGATCGCCTCGGCGTCGGTGACCTCGGCAGCCGACAGGATGGCGGCGATGTTGAGGTAGGAGTCCTTGGACGCGGGCGGCCCGATGCAGATCGCCTCGTCGGCCAGCTTGACGTGCAACGCGTTGCGGTCGGCCGTCGAGTAGACGGCGACCGTGCGGATGCCGAGTTCGCGACAGGCCCGGATCACCCGAACGGCGATCTCGTTGCGGTTGGCGACGAGGACTTTCGTGAACACGGAGCTACGAGGGCTCGATGCGGAACAGCTCCTCGCCGAACTCGACCGGCTGGCCGTTCTCGACGAGGATGGCGACGATCTTGCCGTTCACCTCGGCCTCGATCTCGTTCATGAGCTTCATGGCCTCGATGATGCAGAGCGTCTGGCCCTTCTTGACGACCGTGCCGACCTCCACGTACGGCGCGGCGTCCGGCGCCGGCGCGCGATAGAACGTGCCGACCATGGGGGACGTGATGCTGCGGTAGTTGCCGGCGCCCGCCTTGTCGCCGGCGGCGCCGGCCGCCTCGCCCTGGGCGTGAGGCGTGCCGGCCGGCGGCGCGGCCCCGGCCGGGAGGACCGCCGGCGGGGTCGACATGGGGATGTAGGCCGGCACCGGCGCCGACGCGCCGCCCGTCGGTCCCCGCCTGACGCGGATGCGCTCCTCGCCGTGGTCGACCTCCAGCTCGGCGATGTCGGCCTCGGCCATCAGCTTGAAGAGGGCGCGCAGCTCCTTCAGATCCACACCCGGCTCTCCTCTCGTCGAGCTGGCGGTGCAGAGACTCGACTACGCGATGCAGGAACTCGACTACGCGGTCCGGAGACCCGGCGGCGACGCGAGCCGACCGTCACTTGACGCGCTCGATGTAGCTGCCGCTCCGGGTGTCGACCTTCACGACGTCTCCCTCGTTGAGGAAGAGCGGCACCTGGATCACGGCGCCGGTCTCGAGCGTGGCCGGCTTGCTGCCGCCGGTCGCCGTGTCGCCCCGGACGCCCGGGTCGGTCTTGACGATCCTGAGGTTCACGGTGATCGGCAGGTCGATGGACAGCGGCTTGCCCTGGTGGAAGACCAGCCGGACGCCGAGGTTCTCCTGGAGCCACTGGGCCGCGTCGCCCACGTGGTCGGCGTCGAGGAAGATCTGCTCGTAGGTCGACGTGTCCATGAAGCAGAACTGGTCGTCCTGCCGGTAGAGGTACTGCGCCTCGTGCTCGTCCAGGTCCGGCGTGCCGACCGTCTCGCCCGACCGGAACGTCCGGTCGAGGACCCGGCCGCTCTTGAGGCTCTTCAGCTTGGTCCGCACGAAGGCGCCGCCCTTGCCGGGCTTGACGTGCTGGAAGTCGACGATGACGAACGGCTCGCCGTCCAGTTCGATCTTGAGCGACTTGCGGAACTCGGCGGTGGACACGCTGGCCATGAACGACGCTCCTACCCCACGCTCCGGAGGTCCTTGGGGGTTCGTGTGATCACCTCGGCGCCGGTCTCGGTCACGACGACCATGTCCTCGAGCCGCACGCCGCCCCAGCCCGGCAGGTAGATGCCCGGCTCCACCGTGATCACCATGCCCGGCTCGAGGACCACCGTGCCCGAGGTGTTGACGCCCGGGGCCTCGTGGACGGCGAGCCCGATGCCGTGGCCCGTTCCGTGCCCGAAGTTGCGGCCGTAGCCGGCCGCGTCGATGACGCGGCGTGCCGCGGCGTCCACCTCGGACGCCTTGACGCCGGCCCGCACGGCGGCGATGCCGGCCGCCTGTGCCTCCTTGACGATGCCGAAGATGCGGCGCTGCTCGGCCGACGGCTCCCCGACGACGCCCGTCCAGGTCTCGTCGGAGTTGTAGCCGTTGTAGCGGGCGCCGTAGTCGATCGTGAGCAACTCGCCCTCCGCCAGCCGCTTCTCGGACGCGCGGCCGTGCGGCAGGGCCGAGCGGACGCCGGAGGCCACGATGGTGTCGAACGCCAGGCGCTCGGCCCCCCGCTTGCGCATGGCGAGCTCCAGCTCGAGCGCGAGGTCGATCTCCCGCATGCCGTCCTTCACGAGGGCGAGCGTGTGGGCGAGCGAGTCGGCCGCGATGGCGGCGGCCCGCCTGAGGAGGTCGAGCTCCTCGGCGTCCTTGCGCATCCGGAGGCCGGCCATCACCTCGGACGGCACCGGCTCGAGCGCGACGGCGCCGCCCGCCGCGGTCTTGACCGCGGCGAGCTGGGCACGCAGCGCGTCGGCCGTCTCCACCGACACGGCGGCCGCCTCGAAGCCGACCCGGGTCACGCCGGCGGCCTTCACGGCGTCGACGATGCCGTCGAGCTTGCGCTTGTAGACGGTGACCGAGACGTCGCGCGTCTCCTGAGCCGCCTGGGTCTCGTACCGGGAGTCGGTCAGGAAGCGCCCCTCGCCGTCCGCGGAGACGAGGAGCGCGCCGTCGGATCCGGTGAAGCCGGAGAGGTAGCGCAGGTTCTCGAGCGACGTGACGAGCAGGGCATCGAGCCCGCGAGCCGTCACGAGGCTCGCGGCTCGTGCGAGACGCGAACGCGACATCGGAATCCTTATGCGGTCAGGGCCGCCGCTGCCCGAAGCGCGAGCCGATAGCTCTCGGCACCGAACCCCGCGACGATCCCGACCGCGACACCGGAGACGTACGACCGCCTCCGGAACGCCTCGCGGCGGTGGGTGTTGGACAGGTGGCACTCGACGGCCGGAATCCGCACGGCGGCCAGGGCGTCCCGGATGGCCACGCTCGTGTGCGTGTAGCCCGCCGGGTTGATCACGATGGCCGAGACCGGCGTCGGCCCCGCGGCCGCCTGATGGATCCGGTCGACGATGGCCCCTTCGTGGTTCGACTGGAAGGTCTCGACCTCGACGCCCAGCTCGCGCCCGAGGGCGTGCAGGCTCGCCTCGATCTCCGCGAGGGTCGTCCGACCGTAGACCTCGGGCTCGCGGCTGCCGAGGAGGTTGAGGTTGGGGCCGCTGATGACGAGTATCTTGCGCGCCTCCACCCGGCAGGCCTCCTTCCCGGCCCAAAACGGCGGGAGGATAGCACGCGGTGTCGACGATTGACAAGCCGACGGGGCTCGGGGACCCGGCGCCCGCTCAGGCCAGCTCCGGCGCCAGCTTGAGCGACGCGAGGCGGAGGTGGAAGCGCCCGCGGCCCCGGATGGCGCCCGGCCCGAGAGCGAGCGCCACGAAGTAGTCCGGGGTCACGAGCCGCACCAGGAGCGTCCCTCGATCCGTCTGGATGGCCAGCTCCTCGACGTCGCCCGTCTCGAGCGACTGCGAGGCCCGGCGCGCGGCGGCGAGCACCGTGGCGTACTCGGCTCCCGCCTGCTGCGGGTCGAGCCCGGTGTCCGGCACGTAGGTCTCCACCGGGATGCCGTCGACGCCCATGAGGAGGCTCGCCTGGCTGCCGGGGACCCTCTCGACCAGATCGCGCAGGAGCGCTTCGAACGACGTCGTCATCGCCGCTTGATGTTCCGAAGCCAGGCTTCGAGGGTCTGGATGTTGCGCCCCGCGCGGGCCGCCGCCGGCCCGACCGCGCCCTCATCGGCCGCGGGCCCGGCAGGCCTCGGCGCGGGCGCTGCCTGCGGCTTCGGCGGCGTCGGCCTCGCCGGCGCGGCGCTCGCTGCCGGGCGCGCCGGATCGGCCGGCTTCGCGGTCGCCGCCGGGTTGGGCGCGGCGGCTGGCTTCGCCGCGACCGCCGGCCGTGCAGGCTCCGCCGGCTTCGCGGCGGCCGCGGGCTTCGCGGTGACCGCCGGCCGTGCAGGCTCCGCCGGCTTCGGCGCCGCCGGCCTTGCCGCCTCCGGTGGCTTCGGCGGCGCGGGCCTGGCCGGGGCAGGCCTCGGCGCGGTCGGCGCCGGCGTGGGGCTCGCGGCCGCCGGTCTCGGCGCTGCGGCGGGAGCCGGCTT
>DASVDK010000211.1:0-2152 GCA_036381125.1 Thermodesulfobacteriota bacterium
TGATGCCCTTGTCGTTCGTCGAGGCGATCACGCCCTCGATCGTCTGGTGCTCCTTCGGCATCGCCGTACTCCTTCCCAGCGCGGTGCTCAGCCGCGCCGGGTTCCTGCGTGAGGGCTCGTAGGGATGTCTGCCGGGCGCGACTCCCTACCTTGTGTGAGCCCCACTCACCTCCACTCCGCGTAGCCCGGGACGAGGAGTTCGCCCCGCGGCCCGCCTCCCCTCGGGAGGCACCCCGGCAGACTTGGTGGCGGGCCCGGGAGTCGAACCCAGCGGTGGGGGGTTATGAGCCCCCCGTGCTCCCACGAGTGCCCGCGTCATCGGTCACACGAGCGCCGGCGCGCAAAGCGCCGCGGCCTGCAGCGGCGTCACGTGGCCGGCCGCGTCCACGAGGTACGGCTCGACCACGCGGACGGTCCGAGCGGCGCGGCGCTCGCGCGTGACGAGCCCCCGCTTGAGGAGCCGCTGCACGCGGCAGTCGGCCGCGTACTTCGTGATGCCGAACGCCTGGGCCAGCTCCCGGACCGTCGGCCCCAGGCCGTTCGGCCGCCGCAGGCGCACGATGGCGTCGAGGGTCTCGGCCTCACGCCGCGTGAGCGGCCGGTCGACTGACCCGCGCGGCATCACCGCGCCTCGGCTCGGGCGAGCTGCGCGCCGCGCGCCTCCGCCTGCTGGAGGCGCACGCGGTAGCCGTCCGCGTAGGCGCGGTACTCGGCCTCGAGCTGCCGCGCCGCGCGCGCGTGCCCGCGCCGGCGCGCGGCCTCGTCCGGATCCGGCTCGGCGGCCGCCGCGATCTCGGCGCTGGCGGCGTCGGCTTGGGCCTCGTCGGCCCGCTCGTCGTGCCAGGCGACGAGCTCGCGCAGGCGGGCGATCGCGAGCCCGCTCGCGAAGCCCTGAGGCGCGTCGGCCGAGGGCCGCTCGTAGCCGTCGGTGCAGACCGCCTCGGTGTGCAGGTACTCGCGGCCGGTCGTCGGCTCGAGATGCCGGTGAGCGGTCGACCCGACCGCGACGACGTCGGGCTCGCCGAGCGGGCGGGTGCGCGCCGTCTGGACCACCAGGGGCTCGGGGCGGCGGTCGGGCGCTGGCGTCGGGGGTCTGGGCATCGCTTGCTCCTTGGCCACAGAAAACCCGCCGGCCCGAGGTGGGCGCGGCGGGTCGGGTTACCGCCTCAGGTCGACCGACTTGTAGAGGTCGTTCGGGGTCACGTCGAGGACGCCCGCGATCCGGCCGAACGTCCGGGAGCTCGGCGTGGCCTGGCCGGCCTCGATCTTCCGGAGCTGGACCGGGGTGATGCGGGCGAGCTCGGCGGCGGACTCGACAGTCAAGCCGGCCTTCTCGCGGTACTTCTTCACCAGGGCCCCGGAGGGCACGTACACCCGGACGACCCGCTCGACCTCTTGGAGACCGTTGATCGCCATGGCCGGGAGAGTACTCCAGAGACTCTAGTAGAGTCAAGCCGAAAAATGAAGCTTGGGAAAGTCGGGCCCATCCGACCCGATAAACTCTAGTTGCGTGACTGGGATTTCTCCGGTATTCTCGGCTGGTCTAACCGGGAGGTTTGGCGTGACGAATCAGCTCGGATTGGCGCTCCGGCGAGCTCGGAAGGCGAAGGGGCTCTTGCAGAAGGAAGCGGGGGAGCGGCTGGAGGAGGTCGGCGCCCCGAAGGTCTCAGACGGCGCGATCTCGCAATACGAGCTCGGCGATGCCATCCCGAGCGACGAGGTGCTCGTGGGGCTCGCGCGCCTCTACGGCGTCGAGGAGGCGGCGGCGACGTGGCTGGCCTGGGCGGAGGTGGCGCGCCGGACGCGCGCCGTCGAGCGCGTCCAGTCGCGGTTCGGTCTGCCTGATCGCGTCCCGGAGGTGACGCCGTCCCCGGGCCCCTTTCGTGACGACCGTCCCGAAGCCGATCGTGGAGCGGATGCTGGAGGGCGTCCTGGCGAGGATCCCGGCGCCGGAGGAGCGACAGGCGGCACGGCGCTGGCTCAGCGAGCAGCTCGCGGCGGTGCGCTAACGGCCGACGCGCTCGAGGATCTCGCCGAGCGCCTGGCCGTCCACCTCGAGGCGCGGCTCGAGGATCGGATCGCGCTGCGATTCGAGGCCCGCCTGGCCGCACTCGAAAGGGCGATCGCGCCACGGGGCGGCGCGACCGAGCCC
>DASVDK010000212.1:0-9275 GCA_036381125.1 Thermodesulfobacteriota bacterium
TTGGCCGACGCGCCCTCCGCCGCGGCGACGGTCAGGACGAGTCGCCCCGGCAGCACGCGCGCGCGGCGCACGAGCGGCCGCACGTTGACGCGGCGGCGACGCCCCTTGTGCATCCGCTCGACGACGACCTCGTCGCGCCCGAGGAAGTCGGCGAGGCGGGCGTCGGCGTCGCCGCCGGCCGGCAGGCCGACCTCGTAGTCCACCTCGTAGTCCACCTCGTCGACGAGCGTCGCGAGGGCCGGCGCCTTGAGCGGGACCTCGTGCACCTCCACGAGCTCGAAGCCGCGCGGCAGCTCGGGCGCGAGCCGCGCGCGGAACTCGGCCGGCGCGACGCGGGCGGTCAGCTCCACGTCGAGGTACTCGGCCTCGCTCTCGACGCCGACCGGCAGGGCCGGGCCGAAGACGAGGCGGGGGAGGGGGTGGAAGCCCTCCGAGAACTTGACCGGCAGGCCCGCCCGTCGCAGGGCGCGGGCGAAGACCCCGGACAGTTCGAGGTGCGCGATGAAGCGCGCCTCGTCCCGCTTGGCGAAGCGCACGCGGATCCGCTGCACGGCCGGCAGCTTCGGGATGTCGGCGAGCCCGAGCAGCATGGACGAGGCGGCCTCCTCCCCCTCCGGCGCGGCGACCGCGCCGCGGCCCCCCTCGCCGCGGATGATCCGCTCGATCTCGTCGTCGAGCGGCGCGGTGGCGCCGGGGGTGCCGGGCGTCCAGGGCTCGAGCGCCGAGGAGCCGGGCGCCTCGGTGCCGTCGGCCGACATGTCGGCGCGCCAGTCCTCCTGCGCGAGGCGCAGCCGCCTGTAGCCGGTCGTCTGCCCGGCCGCCGCCCGCCGCTGTACGTACGGCTGGAGCACCACCGGCCTCGGCTGGAGGCCGTCGAAGGTGCAGGTGCCGCACGCCCCGCAGCGCGCGTCGGAGAAGTCGGGCCGGCACTCGGGCGTGTAGGCGCGCGCGTAGGCCGCCTTGCGCTCCCGCAGGAGGAACTTCTTGAGGACTCTCGTGTCGAGGTGGTCCCAGGGGAGGACCTCGTCGAGGTCCCGGCCGCGCATCCAGGCCTCCATGCCGTCCGGGATCCCGGCGAAGGCCTGCCGCCACGCGTCGAGCCTGAAGTGCTCGCGCCAGCCGTCGAAGCGCGCGCCGAGGCGGTAGGCCCGCTCGAGGATGTCGGCCACCCGGCGGTCGCCGCGGGCGAACACCCCCTCGAGCACCGACAGCTCCGCCTCGTGCCACTTGAACTGGATCCGCGCCTGGCGGCAGGCGTCGCGCAGGAGCTTCTGCTTGCGCAGGATCTCCGCCCGGCCGGCCTGCGGCTCCCACTGGAAGGGGGTGTGCGGCTTGGGCACGTGGTTCGAGACCGACACCGCCACCGCCTTCGGGCTGCGCGACGGCGAGAGCATGGCCACCGTGCGCCCCAGGGCGACGATGTTGTACAGGTCCTCGTCCGTCTCGGTGGGCAGCCCGAGCATGAAGTAGAACTTGATCGACTGCCAGCCCGCGTCGAAGGCGCGCTTGGCGTCCTCGAGGAGCTTCTCGTCGGTGGCCGCCTTGTTGATCACCTCGCGCAGCCGCCGGCTGCCCGCCTCGGGCGCCATGGTGAAGCCGGTCTTGCGGACCCGCTTGACCTCGCCGACGACCGCGTCGGTGAGCGTGCCGACCCGCATCGACGGCAGCGACACCGCCACCCGCTGCTCCGCGTAGCGGTCCATGAGCGACTGCAGGAGCGGGTTGAGGCAGGAGTAGTCGCCGGTCGAGAGCGAGAGGAGCGAGAACTCCTCGAAGCCGGTCCTCGGCAGCGACTCGTCGACGATCTTCGCGATCGCCTCGGGGTCACGCTCGCGCGTCGGCCGGTAGATGTAGCCGGCCTGGCAGAAGCGGCACCCCTGGGTGCAGCCGCGGCTGATCTCCACCGACAGGCGGTCGTGGACGATCCTGGTGAAGGGGACCACGGGGCTGTCCGGGAAGTCCTCGGCCCTGAGCTCGGGCACGACCCGCCGCACGGGGCGGAAGTCGGTGCCGTCCTTCCGCACGTAGCGCGCGATCCTGCCGGCCGGGTGGTCGTCCGCGTACTCGACGTCCCAGTGCGCCGGCACGTAGATGCCTTCGACCTCCCGCTCGAGGCGGACGAGGAGGTCGGCCTTGCGGCGCGCCGGCCCCTCGGCCTTCCAGCGGCGCATCACCTCGGCGATCTCGCGGACCGCGTCCTCGCCGTCGCCGAGCAGGATGGCGTCGAAGAACGGCGCGATCGGCTCGGGGTTCACCGCGCAGGAGCCGCCGCCGATCACGATGGGGTAGCGCTCGTTCCGATCGGCCGCGCGCAGGGGGAGGCCTCCCAGGTCGAGGACCGCGAGGATGTTCGTGTAGGTCAGCTCGTAGGGCAGCGTGATCCCGAGCAGGTCGAAGTCGCGAAGCGGCATCCGCGACTCGAGGCTCGTGAGCGGCGTGCCGGTCTCGCGCAGCCGTGCCTCCATGTCGGGCCAGGGCGTGTAGACCCGCTCGGCCCAGACGCGCGGGTGCCGGTTGAGGATGTGGTAGAGGATCTGCAGCCCGAGGTAGCTCATGCCGACCTCGTACGCGTCGGGGAAGCAGAGCGCGACGCGGAGGTCGACGGCCGCCGGGTTCTTGTGGACGGCGTTCACCTCGGTGCCGAGGTAGCGCGAAGGCTTGCTGACCTGCGAGAGGTCGAATTCGGCCATGCCGTGGTCCCTACCCGGTTACGCAAAGGACCACAAAGTATAGGCGCAAGGCCTGGTTAGGACAACCCCTCCGGGTGAGGCCGATGTCGGTCGCGCGCATCGGCGAACCGACGGACGGCCCGGCAGGCGGGCGAGCAGCGCCGCGCGAGGGGCGGGTAGGGGGCGGCCACGCCGATGGCGGCCGCGACGCCGCAGGCCGACCCGGCGAAGCCGGTCGTCGCCCTCGGGACACCTTGACGGCACGGCGCATACTGCATACAAAGAGCACGTGACCGAGCGGCGCCGGATCGACTTCCGCATCGAGCGGCCCCAGACGCTGCGGGAGCAGATCGTCGACTCCATCCGCGACGCCATCATCCACGGCGTCCTCAAGCCGGGGGAGCGCGTCGCCGAGCCGGAGCTGGCGCTCCGCTTCGGGATCAGCCGCACGCCCATCCGGGAGGCGTTCCGCCAGCTCGAGAGCGAGGGGTACCTCCGCATCACCCCGCGCCGCGGGGCCGTCGTCGTCGCCCTCACCGAGAAGGACGTCTCCGAGTTCTACGACGTGAAGGCGGTCCTCGAGGGGCATGCGGCGCGACGCGCGGCCACCCGGCTCACGGACGCCGACCTCGCCGAGCTGGAGCGGCTCAACGCCGAGCTGGCCCGCCTGGCCGGCGAGGGCGACGTGCACGCCTTCTTCGACGTGCACAACGCCTTCCACGACGTCTTCCTCAGGGCCGCCGACAACGACCGCCTCGAGCAGATGCTGCGCAGCCTCGTGCAGCAGTTCGAGCGTTACCGGCTCGCCTCGCTGGTGCAGCCCGGACGGATGCGCCGGTCGGTGGAGGACCACGCGCGGATCATCGAGGCGTTCAGGGCGCGCGACCCGGAGCGCGCCGAGGCGCTGGTGCGCGGCTCGGCGGAGCTGGGGGGCGAGGTGCTCCGCAGGGTCGTCCGCGGCGAGGGGCCGACCGGCGGCGGCAACGACGGCGCTCCCTCCGCCTCTTGATTGCATCTCGACCGCTCGCTAGCGTTAGCAGAATCCCTCCCCAGGTCGACACGTCGAATCGGCGTACCCAGTTCAACAGCTGGAGGTGCACGCCCATGCTGACCCGTCGGACCGTCCTCAAGGGCGCCGTGGTCGCTGGCGCGGCCGGACCGCTCGTCCGCGCCCGTCGCGTCGCGGCCCAGACGCAGGCCAACCCCTGGAAGATCGGGTTCTCGCTCTCCCTCACCGGTGCCTATGCCGAGGTCGGCAAGTACCAGGATGAAGGCTACGACCTCTGGCGTCGACACGTCAACGAATCGAGCCAGAAGCTGCTCGGCCGGCCGATCGAGCTCATCAAGTACGACGATCAGAGCGACCCGGCCACCGCCGCCCGCCTCTTCGAGAAGCTCATCACGGACGACAAGGTGGACTTCGTCCTCGGACCCTACTCGAGCGCCACGACGCAGGCCGCCGCCCCGGTGGTCGAGCGGCACGGCTTCCCGATGCTCTGCGCCGGCGCGTCGTCGGAGAGCATCTTCAAGCGCGGCTTCAAGAACGTCTTCATGACCTACTCGCCCGCGGGCGAGTACCTGAACGGCGCCATCGACATCGCGAAGACGAAGGGTCTCAAGCGGATCGCGGCGATCAACGAGAACACGCTCTTCCCCAAGGACTCGATCGCGGGCGCGGTCGAGAAGGCGAAGGCCGCCGGCCTCGAGATCGTGGTCCAGGAGTCCTACCCGAAGGGGGTCACCGACCTCTCGGCCATCCTCACCCGGATCCGCGACGCGAACGCCGACGCGATCTTCGCCGGCTCCTACTTCCAGGACGCGGTTCTCCTCGTCAAGCAGGCGAAGGAGCTCAACGTCAACCCGAAGATGATCGCGGTCACCGTGGGGGCCGCGCTCGACAGCTTCGGCCGCGACCTCGGCAAGGACGCCGAGTACATCTTCGGGTCGTCGCAGTGGGAGCCGAACCCGGACCTGCCCTACCCGGGGATCAAGCGGTTCATCGCGGACTACAAGAAGACCTACGGCCGCGATCCCGACTACCACTCGTCGTCGGGCTACCAGGCCGGCGAGGTCCTCGCCATCGCGCTCGAGAAGATCGAGAAGTACGACCGCAACAACGACAGGGACCGCGAGCGCCTGCGCGAGACGATCCGCGGCCTCGACGTCATGACCGTCAACGGCCGGTTCAAGGTCGATCAGACCGGGCTGCAGGTCGGCCACGACATCCTCCTCATCCAGTGGCTCAAGGGCGAGAAGGTCGTCGTCTGGCCGAACCAGTACGCGACGGGCCAGTACGCCTTCCCCATGCCCGCCTGGAGCCAGAGGACCTGAGGTCGGCGGCGCGCGGCGTCCGCTCGAGCGGCGGGACGGGCTCCCTCGGGGTCGGGGGAGCCCGTCCCGTGACGCGGGGCGGCGCAGGAGGGGGGTCTCACCGATGACGGCCGAAGACCCGTGAGCCCGGCGCTCCTCGCGCAGGGCCTCGTGACCGGCGTGCTCCTCGGGGGCGTCTACGCCCTGGTCGCCCTCGGGCTCACGCTGATCTTCGGCGTCATGCGCGTCATCAACGTGGCCCACGGGACGCTCCTCATGGTGGGCGCGTACGTGACGTTCACCGCGGCGAACGGCCTCGGCATGAACCCGCTGGCGTCGCTCCTCGTCTCGGCGCCGCTCCTCTTCCTGCTCGGGGTGCTCGTCCAGCGGTTCGTCGTCGAGCGGGTCGTCGGCGCACCCGAGCTCCAGGGGCTCCTCGTCACCTTCGGCGTGTCGATCATCCTCATCAACCTCGCCCTGCGCGTCTTCAAGCCGGACATCCGGGCCGTGACCTACCTGTCGGGCTCGCTCACGCTCGGCGGCGTCGCGTTCTCGGTCCCCCGCCTGATCGCGTTCGCCGTGGCGGTCGCCGCGACGGCGGCGGCCATGCTCTTCCTCAAGCGCTCCCGCCTCGGCAAGGCGATCCGGGCGACCGCCCAGAACCAGACGGTGGCCGTCGTCTGCGGCGTCGACGTGAAGCGGATCCGGCTGGTGGCCTTCGGGCTCGGCGCGGCCCTCGCCGGCGTCGGGGGGAGCCTGATCAGCATCATGTACGCCATCTACCCGGAGATGGGCTCGCTCTACACGCTCAAGGCGTTCTGCGTGGTGGTCCTCGGGGGGCTCGGCTCCTACCTCGGCGCCCTCCTCGGCGGGGTGATCCTCGGCCTCGCCGAGTCGTTCACCGGGCTCTACGTGGGGACGCAGGCGGCGGAGGCCGTGGCCTATCTCCTCCTCGTCGCGGTCCTCCTCGTCCGGCCGCAGGGGCTGCTGGGAGAGCGGCGGCAGTGAAGGGCCGCGCGGCCGTCGCGACGATCGTCGTCCTGGCGGCCCTCGGCGCCTTCGGCGCGACGACCGAGAACACCTACTACCTCTCCGTCGGGTACTCGATCTTCCTCTACGTCGCCCTCGCCTCCTCGTGGAACGTCATGTCGGGCTTCACCGGCTACACGTCCTTCGGCCACGTCGCGTTCTACGGCGTCGGCGCGTACACGGCCGCCATCCTCATGTTCGACCACTTCTGGAGCTGGGCGCCGGCCTTCCTCGCCGGCGGCCTCGCGGCGGCGCTGCTCGCGGCGGTCATCGGGTGGCCCTGCCTGCGCCTCAAGGGCCCGTACTTCGCGATCTCCATGCTCGGGATCGCGGAGGTCCTGCGCATCGTGGGCCTCACCTGGGAGAGCGTCACGTACGGCGGCACCGGGATCCCGCTCCTCTCCGCGCTCTCGCTGCGAGGCTTCTACTTCCTCATGGGCGGCGTGGCGCTGGCGGCGGTGGGCGTGACGCTGGCCGTCTCGCGCACCAGGTTCGGCCTGCGCCTCCTCGCGCTCCGGGAGGACGAGGTCGGCGCCGAGACGATGGGCATCAACACGACGGCCCACAAGCTCGCGGCCTTCGTGCTGTCGGCCGTCATCCCGGGGATCGCCGGCGGGATCGACGCCTCGCGCGTCGGCTTCATCGAGCCGATCAGCACGTTCAACGTCTTCATCACGATCCAGATGATCATCATGACCATGTTCGGCGGGCGGGCCACGGTGCTCGGCCCGGTCATCGGCGCGGTGGTGCTGAGCGTCGTGCGCGAGGCGCTCTGGGCCCGGTACCCGTACGACTACCAGGCGCTCTTCGGGGTGCTGATCATCGCCCTGGTCCTCTTCATGCCGGAGGGGGTCATGGGGGTCGTGCAGGCGCGCCGTCGGGCGGCGAAGGTGCCGGCGCCGTGAGCGGGCCGATCCTCGAGGTCCGCGAGGTCCGCAAGCGCTTCGGCGGCCTCCAGGCGCTGGCGGGGCCCTCCTTCGACGTGCCGGAGGGGACGATCGTGGGGCTCATCGGCCCGAACGGGTCGGGCAAGAGCACGCTCTTCGACTGCATCACCGGCACCGAGCGCCTCGACGGCGGCGAGGTGCGCTTCGCGGGCCGCCGGATCTCGGGCCTCGCCCCGTACCAGATCGCCCGCCGCGGCGTCGGCCGGACGTTCCAGCTCAATCGCCTCTTCGGCCGGCTCTCCGTGCTCGAGAACCTGCTCGCGGTCCGCGGCCCGCTCGAGGGCGGGCGGGCCGAGGCGCGGGCGCACGAGCTGATCGAGCTGGTCGGCCTCACGCGGGTCACGCACGAGCTGGCCGCGAACCTCTCCTACGGTCAGTCGAAGCTGCTCGAGTTCATCCGGGCGCTGATGCTCGACCCGGTCCTCGTCCTGCTCGACGAGCCGGCCGCCGGCGTGAACCCGACGCTCCTCGAGCGGATCGTCGGCTACATCCGCGGGCTGCGCGACCGCGGCGTGACCGTCCTCGTCGTCGAGCACAACATGGGGTTCATCATGGGGCTCTGCGACCAGGTCGTCGTGCTCGACCACGGCGAGAAGATCGCCGAAGGGCCGCCGCGGCAGATCCGGGAGGACGAGCGGGTGATCGAGGCGTACTTTGGCCGCTAGCGCGCTGCTCGAGGTCACCGACCTCCACGCGTCGTACGGGAAGATCCAGATCCTGCACGGCGTCTCGCTCGACGTCGGGCGGGGGGAGATCGTCTCGCTCATCGGCCCCAACGGCGCCGGCAAGTCGACGGTCTTCAAGGCGATCACCGGGTTCGTCGTCCCGTCGCGCGGCGAGGTACGCTTCAAGGGCGAGCCCATCACGGGGCTTGCGGCGAACCGGGTCCTCGCGCGCGGCCTCGCGTACGTCCCGCAGGGGCGGGTCGTCTTCCCGCAGATGACCATCGTCGAGAACCTCGAGATGGGGGCCTTCCTCGAGCGCGACCCGGGCGCGGTCCGCCGGCGGATGGAGCGGGTCTTCGACCTCTTCCCCCGTCTCGCCGAGCGGCGGACGCAGCAGGCGGGCACGATGTCGGGCGGCGAGCAGCAGATGCTGGCCATCGGCCGGGCGCTCATGCTCGAGCCCGAGATGGTCATGCTCGACGAGCCGTCGCTCGGCCTCTCGCCCAGGTTCGTGACGCTCATCTTCGAGACGCTGGGCGTCCTGCGGCGGGCGGGGGTGACGCTGCTCGTCGTCGAGCAGAACGCGGCGCGGGCCCTGGCCGCGTCCGACCGCGCCTACGTGCTCGAGCTCGGGCGCAATCGATTTCAGGGGACGGGGGCGGAGCTGCTCGCCGACCCCCAGGTGAGGCGGCTGTACCTGGCGGGATGAGCCACGGAGAAAGGACATCATGGCGACACATCGGATCGGCGTGATCCCGGGCGACGGGGTCGGGACGGAGGTGGTGGCGGAGGGCCTCAAGGCCCTCAAGGCGGTCTCGGACGTCTCGGGCGGCAGCCTTCGCTTCGAGACCGAGACGTTCGACTGGGGCAGCGAGCGGTACCTCAAGACGGGCCGCATGATGCCCGAGAACGGGCTCGAGACGCTCGAGAAGTTCGACGCGCTCTACCTCGGCGCCGTCGGCGACCCGCGCATCCCGGACCACATCACGCTCCACAACCTGCTCCTGCCGATCAAGATGGGCTTCGACCTCTACGTCGGGCTGCGGCCGGTCAGGCTCTACCCGGGCGTCGACTCGGCCCTGGCCAACAAGGCGCCCGGCTCGATCGACATCGTCCTCATCCGCGAGAACACGCAGGGCGAGTACGTCGACATCGGCGGCATCGTCGGCCAGGGCACCTCCACGGTCGCCCTCCAGGGGGCGCTCTTCACGTACGAGGGGTGCGAGCGGATCATCCGATACGCCTTCGAGTACGCGCGCAACCACGGCCGCCGGAAGGTCACGTCCATCACCAAGTCGAACGCGCAGAAGTTCGGCATGGTCTTCTGGGACCGGGTCTTCAAGGAGGTTGCGGCGCGGTTCCCCGAGATCCAGACCGAGTCGAAGCTCATCGACGCCGCCTCGATGGACGTGATCCGCAAGCCGGAGGCCTACGACGTCGTCGTGGCCTCGAACCTCTTCGCCGACATCATCAGCGACCTCATCGCGGCCGTCACGGGGGGCATGGGGGTGGCGCCCGGCGGGTCGTTCCGCCCGGACCGCAGCAAGCCGGGACTCTTCGACCCGGTCCACGGCTCGGCGTTCGACATCATGGGGAAGGGGATCGCCAACCCGATCGCGGCCATCCTCACCGCCGCCCTGATGCTCGACTACCTG
>DASVDK010000213.1:0-13901 GCA_036381125.1 Thermodesulfobacteriota bacterium
GGCCCCCGGGTGTGGGTCCGGGGCGACGCCCCGGTCGAGCGGAGGCCCGGCTTTGCGGGGCCGGAGCGGACGGCGGCCTGCCCGCCGTTGATGGCGCGGACGCCGGCCGCGAGCCGTTGGCAAAGGCGCGGCGGGAGCCGCGCCGTGAGGCGAGCGGCCACCGGTCGAAGCGAGCCGAAGGCTCGCGTGGAGCGGAGCCCGGGTTGACCCCGGGCGGAGCGGACGGCGGCCGCGAGCCGTTGTTGGAGGAGAAGGAGAGCATCGTGATCAGCGAGCGCAAGCGCGAGATCAAGCGCCGACGCCACCGCAGGGAGAAGGCGCTCAAGGCCAGGCGCCGGGCCGCGGCCCAGGCCAGGACCAAGGCCCGATAGCCGTGCCGGCGGGGCGAGCGGCTCGCCCCGCCTTGACGGCCCGGCGGCCGTCGATTACGCTTTCTCGTTCGTCGTGCGGTGAGCGTAGCTTAGTCGGTAGAGCGCCGGGTTGTGGCCCCGGAGGTCGTGGGTTCAAATCCCATCGCTCACCCCAACATCCTCGTCCGCAAGCGCCACGCGCCCCAAGGGTTCCCGATGCCGGACTTCGTAACCGTCGCCCAGGTGGGTGACCTCGCCCCTGGAGAGGGCCGGGTCGTCGAGGTCGACGGGGCCAGCATCGCGCTCTTCAACGCGGGCGGCGTCTTCTACGCCCTCGACAACACCTGCCCCCATCGCGGCGGCCCGCTCGGAGAGGGGCTGGTCGAGGGGGACACCGTCACCTGCCCCTGGCACAACTGGTCGTTCCGGCTCGCGACGGGCGAGCACGTCGCCACGTCGAAGGTCAAGGTGGCCTGCTACCCGGTGCGGGTGGTGGGGACCGACGTGCAGGTGAAGGTCGCGTGAAAGTCGCCCTCACCGCGGTCGACGACCTCTTCTTCATCGCGAAGATCGACCACGGCCTCGCGCAGGTGGGGTTCGAGCGGGAGGCGGTGTCGGAGGCGGAGGCGGTGCTGTCGGCCAGACGGGCGGGGCGGGGCGACCTGCTGATCCTCGACCTCGGGCACCGGCGCGTCGACCCCTTCGCCCTGCTCGAGGCGGTGAAGGGGGACCCGGCGGGGCGCGACCTGCCGGTGCTCGCCTACGTCTCGCACGTCGACGCCGAACGGTGGGCCCGGGCGGAGGCCCTCGGCGCCGACAAGGTGGTTGCCCGGTCGGAGTTCTCGGCGCGACTGCCCCGGCTCGTGGCCGACCTCGCGCGCGCCTGAACGTCGCGCCGACCGACCGGCGCGGCCGCGCCTAGTTGATCGTGTTCGACGTCGGCATCCCGATCGTGGTCGACCGCACCGAGAGCCCCGAGCCCTGGTGGTGAACGAGCAGCCAGGCGCCTGCCACCCGCTCGAACACGTTCGTCGCCGCCACCGCGCCTTCCATCGCCTCCCCGTTCGCGACCGCGGTGATGTGCTCCACACAGATCACCACGGCGAGACGCTCGCTCTCGAAGAGGTGAACGTTGGACACGCGGACGCGAAAGAGGTCGGTCGCTTCGAAGATCCGGCGCCAGGACGCTTCGACGGCCGCCCAGCCCTTGAGCGGCGCCTCGCCCGGATGCGCGCAGCGGACCTCGTCCGTCTGCTTCCAGACGCTGGCCATGGCGTCGAGGTCCTGCGCCTCCATGGCGCGGTAGAAGGCCGTGTTCGCGGCGATCGGCGTCGACATGGTACGATCTTCGAATGCAGGCGAGCCGATGTCAAACCGCCGAGGGCACCCAAGGAGGAGACGTATCGATGGCTCGCCCCACCGCGAAGCTGACCGTCGGCGACGAGGCGCCCGACTTCACGCTGCCCGACCAGGAGGGCAGGCCCTGGAGGCTTGCCGGCCTCCGGGGCGCGAAGCACGCGGTGCTCGCGTTCGTCCCCGCCGCGTTCACGCCCGTCTGAACCGTCCAGATGCCGGCGTACGAGGAGGACCTCCCCGAGTTCGCCCGGTACGATGCCCAGGTCGTGGGCATCGACGTGGACAATCACCCATCCAACGCCGCCTGGGCCAGGTCGATGGGCGGCCTGAGCTACCCGCTCCTGTCGGACTTCTGGCCGCACGGCTTCGTCGCGACGAAGTACCAGGTGCTCCGCCCGGAGGGCTACACCGAGCGCGCGATCTTCGTCGTCGACAAGCAGGGGAAGATCGCGTACGTCGACATCCACGACATCAACGAGCAGCCGGACAACGGCGAACTCTTCAAGGTCCTGCGGACCCTGCAGCGCTAGGCCGTCCGGAGCGTCGATGACGATCGAGATGTCGCGCCTCTGCATCCCCTTCACGCCGCTCGCGCGCCCGCTCGCCGACTGCCGCGTGGCGCTCGTCTCCACGGCGGGCGTCTACGCGGCCGGCCAGGAGCCGTTCGATCCGGACAACGACGTCTCCATCCGCGTGGTGCCCTCGGGCGCGGCGACCGGCGCCTTGCGCGTCTCCCACGGGCACTACGACCACGCGTCGGCCGATCGCGATCCGAACGTCGTCTTCCCGCTCGACCGGCTCCGCGAGATGGCGGCGGCGGGCGAGATCAAGGAACTCGCGCCTGGCGCGGTCTCCATGGGCTTCACGCAGTCCTTCCGGGTCGTCCGGGACGAGACGACCCCCCGGATCGTCGACGAGGTGAACCGCTGGAGCGTCGACGCCTGCGTCCTCACGGCCGGCTGACCGCTCTGCCACAGGAGCGTGGTCACGATCCAGCGAGCCATCGAGATGACCGGCGTGTCGACCGTCCTGGTCACCGTGGACCCCGAGCAGTCCCGGGCCGCGCGGCCTCCGCGGGGGCTCTACCCGGAGGGCTTCCCCATCGGCGAGAGCCTCGGCCGGCCGGGCGAGCGCGAGGTCCAGCGGCACGTGCTGCACGACGCGCTCTCGCTCCTCGCCCGCTACCCGGAGGAGCCGGGGGGCATCGTCGCGCGCGCGTACCGGTAGGCGCGTGGTTCGGGTGCCGCCCAGGCTCGTCGGGCGCCACGAGCTGCTCGACGAGCCCCGCGTCGACCCTCGCGCCCTCGAGGCGAGCCTCGCGGACCTGCGCGTCATCAACCGCATCCTCGGCTACACGGCCGGCGCCGTGTCCGACGTGTGGCCGCTCGTCCGGGAGGCGGCGAGCCGGAGGCGAGGGCGGCCCGTGGTCGTCCTCGACGCCGGGGCCGGGTCCGCCGACATCGCCCTCGCGCTGGCCCGGCGAGCGGACCGCGAGCGCCTCCCCCTCACGGTGCTCGCGCTCGACAACCACCCGGAGGTGCTCGGCGTCGCGAGGCGGTACCTCGCTCGCGTCGGGCGGGGCGCCGGGGCCCGGGTGCGCCTGGTGCGGGGCGACGCGCTCTCGCTCCCGCTCGGCGACGGCGGCGTCGACGTCGCGCTCGCCTCCCTGCTCCTCCACCACCTCGACGGTGATGCGGCCGTGGCGCTCCTCCGCGAGCTGGCGCGGGTGGCCCGCACGGGCGTCGTCGTGAGCGACCTCGTCCGCCACCCGCTCGCCCTGCTCGGCATCCGCGTGCTCACCCGTCTCGGCCCCTTCCACCCGATGACGCGCCACGACGGCGCGCTCTCGGTCCGGCGCGCCTACACCGAGGCGGAACTCCGCGACCTGGCGGCCCGCGCGGGCCTTGGCGAGCACGGCCGCGAGTTGCGGCATCCGCTCTGGCGAATGGCCTGGGTCTGGAGGCCGGCCGGTGACGCCCCTCGGCACTCCCCCGCAGCGCGTTTCGTGCCCGAGCCGTCCGGACCGGGCGATCTGCGAGGCACGTCGCGAGGTTAGCTGTGGTACGGGTCTTGCTGCCCACTGCGGCGGCCCGCTCTCGCTCACGGAGGAGTCGCCGTGATCAAGAAGTTCGTGACGCTCGGCCTCGGCGCGTCCCGATACGCCGTCGAGGTCAGCAAGGTGCGGGAGATCCTCGCCCGCTTCGAAGTCGCGCCGCTCCCCAAGACCCCGGCCTACATCGAGGGGATCATCAGCCTGCGCGGCGAGATCATCCCGGTCGTCGATCTTCGGGTCCGCTTCGAGCTTCCGGCGAAGGTCCGAGACGAGGAGACCCGGATCATCGTCGTCGAGCTGCCCGACTGCCAGGTCGGCATCAAGGTGGACCGCGTCTTCGAGGTCCTCAAGCTCGACGAGGCCGCCATCGAGCCTCCGCCGCCCCTCGTGGCCGGCCTCAAGGCGGACTACCTCGAGGGCGTGTGCGAGGTGCAGGGCCGCCTCGTCACCATCCTGCGCCTCGACGCCATCCTCTCCACGACCGAGCGCATCCAGCTTGCCGAGGAGGTCGCCGCCGCGCAGGCGACCCTCTAGGCGGACGCGACCCCCGGTGAGCCGGCGCTGACCGCCGCTCGCCACGAGACGGGTGGACAAGCGGCCCGCGGCGATGCACCGTGTGGGGCACACGGTGCAGCGGGAGGTCCATGCCATGGGTGTACGGATGCTGGTCGCGGTGGACGGCAGCGAGGGCAGCGAGCGAGCGCTGCGGGAGGCGCTCCGGCTCTCGGCGGGCGACAGGCCGCGTGTCCGCCTCGTCCACGTGCTCGACACGGCTCTCTACCTCGACGTGTTCGGCGAGGAGCCGCAGGTTCACGAGGCCTGGCGCCGTACGGGTCAGACGTACCTCGACCGCGCGGCCGCGATCGCGCAGGCCGCCGGCGCCGAGACCGAGACCGCGCTGATCGAGAAGCCCGGCGGACAGCGGACGAGCCGGGCGATCACCGACGAGGCGGAGCGCTGGGGGGCCGACCTGATCGTGCTCGGCACGCACGGGCGGCGCGGGCTCGATCACGTCCTCCTCGGGAGCGTCGCGGAAGGGGTTGTCCGCGCTGCCTCCGTCCCGGTCCTCACCGTTCGGGCCGCCTCCTGAGCGTCGTCAAGGCTCACCCCTCGAGGGCCCGACCGCTGCGACCTCGATGCACCGTCCGCGCGGGAAGCCCTGCTCCCGCGGCGGGCGCGGTGCTGGCGCAGGGCAGGAAAGGTCGTTTCCCTCATGCGTACCACCCGAACCGCCGCGGCCGCGCTCGCGTTCGCCCTGGCGGCGTCGCCCGCGATCGCCCAACAGAGCGGTACGTCGTCGACGCAGTCGCAGACGAGCCGGTCCGGCGGCCAGCAGGACGTGAGCCGGCAGGACCTCCAGAAGTACGTCCAGGCCCTTCAGTCGATGTCCCAGGTCGAGCCCGACATCGAGCAGGCGCTCCAGCAGGGGCAGCCCGTGGATTTCTCGGTTCTCAACCGGGTCCCGCAGGACGACGCGAAAAAGGCCATCCAGCAGTCGGGGCTGTCGAACGACGAGTTCCGCTTCATCACCGAGAAGCTCGACCAGGACCCCTCGGTCAAGCAGCAGTTCCAGCAGGTCGCCCGGCAGCAGATGCAGCAGGGGGGCAGCCAGTCGGGCAGCATGTCCGGCTCGGGCGGCCCGCAACCGGGCGGCTCCCAGCCAGGCGGCGCGCAGTCCGGAGGTGCGCAGCCGTCGTCGAGCCCGCAGTAGCGCGGCGCGAGTGCGGGCGGGAGCGCAGGCCGCGCCCCGTCCGCGCCTCGCTCGAGGGCTTCAGCGGACGGTTCGCGACGTGACCGCGTGGGCGGCGCGCAGCAGGTGGAAGGTGATGAGCGCCTGCGTGATGGCGAGCGGGTTGCTGTGCCGCCGCTCGAAGCGATCGGCGTAGAGCCCGATGGCGGCCGGCAGCGGGCGCACGTCGGCGGGCATGGAGCGCCAGATCGCCTGCTCGACGCGGGCCGTCTCCTCGGGCGTGACCTGGCCGTCGATCTCCAGGAAGTCCACCGGCAGCCCGTCGTCGCGCCCCAGCGTCAGGCGGACCGGTCCGTCGTCGGCGTCTCCCAGGATGGCGCTCAGGTTGGGGTGGGGGATCCTCGGCCGCAGCACGAGCCGGACGTTGAGGTGGCCGTCCCCGCCGGCGGCCGGCCCGGATGCGCCGGGATGGAAGCGGACCACCAGGTCGGCGTGTGCGCGCTGCGGGCGGATGAAGCGGGCCGAGTCGGGCTCGCGCCGCTCGAGGTCGCGCAGCACCTCGTTGGGCGTGTACCCGCGCTTGGTCGTGTCGCGCGTGATCTTCCAGAGGCGCCTGAGTTCCTCGGCGGGGTCCAGGTAGACCTTCACGTCGAAGCACTCGCGCATCCGCTCCGTGTAGAGGCCGAAGAGGCCCTCGACGATGATGAAGCGCTTCGGCGACACGTACTCCGGCCGGGCGAGGGTGCCGTCGCGGTGGTCGTAGACCGGCTTGAGGATCGGCTCGCCGCGACAGAGGCGCTGCAGGTCGAGCTCGAGCACGTCGAGGTAGTTGGCGTCCGGGTGGAGGGGCGTCAGGTTTCGGATCCGGCGCTCGTGGCGATCGTACTTGTGGTAGTCGTCGGTGCAGACCTTCGTGACGCGGTCCGGCCCGAGGATCTCGGCGATCCCGTCCGTGAGCGTCGTCTTGCCCGCCGCGCTGTCGCCGACGACGGCCAGTACGATCGGCCGCTCGAGTGCCATGGCCCTCCCTCTTTGTGAAAATACTCTCAAGCATGGCCGCATGACCGGCGCTTGTCAACTTCCGCGAGCCTCGGGGCTCCCCGGTCGTGTCGGCAACGCGTCGCCGCGGCCGGTCGCGACCTCCCGGCGCGCCGGCTCGGCCGCCCCGGAAAACGGAAAGACCTGACCCCCTGGAAAACGAGTGGGGTCAGACCCCCTGGAAAACGGAAAGACCTGACCCCATGGAAAATGGAAAGACCTGACCCCGCTACGAGAGGGCCTGCTCGAGGTCCTCCAGGAGGTCGTCGACGTGCTCGATGCCGACGGAGAGGCGAACCATGGTGTCGGAGATGCCGAGCGCCGCGCGCCGCTCGGGCGGCAGCGAGGCGTGCGTCATGATCGCCGGGTGCTCGACGAGCGACTCGACGCCGCCGAGCGACTCGGCCAGGGCGAAGAGCCTGAGCCGCTCGAGGAACCGGCGCGCCTCCTCGAGGCCGCCGTGCAGGTCGCAGGTGATCATGCCGCCGAAGCCCCGCATCTGCCGCTTCGCGAGCGCGTGCTGCGGGTGGGACGGCAGCCCCGGGTAGCGCACCCGGGCGATCCTCGGATGCGTCTCGAGGAACCGCGCGATCGCCATGGCGTTGGCCTCGTGCTGCCGCATCCGGAGCGGGAGCGTCTTCACCCCGCGCATGGCGAGCCAGCTGTCCATGGGGCCCGCGACCGCGCCGATGGCGTTCTGCAGGAAGCCGAGGCGCTCCGCCAGGTCCTCGCGGTCGGTCACGACCACGCCGCCGATCACGTCCGAGTGCCCGGCCAGGTACTTGGTGGCCGAGTGGACCACCACGTCGATCCCGAAGCGGAGCGGCTGCTGGAAGTAGGGGCTCGGGAAGGTGTTGTCGCAGATGGTGAGCCATCCGTGCCGGCGGGCGACAGTGGCCATCGCCTCGAGATCGACGAGCTTCAGGGCGGGGTTGGTCGGGGTCTCGATCCAGACGCCGCGCGTCCGTCCGGTCGCCGCCCGGGCGAGGTTGGCCGGGTCGGTCAGGTCCGCGTAGGCGAAGTCGAGCCCGTAGTCGCGCAGCACCCGCTCGAACAGGCGGAAGGTGCCGCCGTACATGTCGTCCATCGCGATGACGTGGTCGCCCGCCTTGAAGAGGTGCATGACCGTCGTCGACGCGGCCATCCCGCTCGCGAAGGCGAAGCCGAAGCGGCCCCCCTCGAGCGCCGCCACGTTCGCCTCGTAGGCCGCTCGCGTCGGGTTCTTCGTGCGCGAGTAGTCGTAGCCGCGGTGCCGGCCCGGCGACTCCTGGACGAACGTCGAGGTCTGGTAGATCGGCGTCATGATGGCGCCGGTCGCGGGGTCGGGCTCCTGCCCCGCGTGGACCGCCAGCGTCTCGAACCGGTGCTCGGGCCTCGTCTTCACGCCGTCCGCCTCCCTCGATCCTGCTTGCCTACTTGATCCGCTCGCCCAGGTAGGTGATCAGGTCGATCTTCGTCACGAGGCCGTAGAAGTCGTCGCCCCGCGTCACGATCGCCACCTCGCCCCGGTCGAGGATCGGCATGAGTGCCTCGGCCGGCGCGTCGGGGTCGACCGTGTTGAGCTTCGTGACGACGAGCCGCTCGATCGTGTCGGTCGCCGTGACCCGGCCCTGCACGAGCGGGACGACGAGGTCCGACTCGTCGATGATGCCGAGGAGCTTGTCCCCCGCCATGACCGGCAGCTGCGAGATGCCGTGCGCCTTCATCTTGGTGATCACGTCGCGCACCGTGTCGAACTGCCCGCACGTGACGACCTCCCCGCGGTCGTACCGGCGCGAGACGACGTCCTTCACCGTGCCGAGCGCCACGCGCCGCTCGAAGAAGCCGGCCTCGCGCATCCAGTCGTCGTTGTAGAGCTTCGACAGGTAGCGGCTGCCGCTGTCCGGCAGGACCACCACCACGTTGAGCGGCCGGCCGCCCGCCTCCTCGTGCTCGCGCACGAAGCGGAGCGCGCCCACGACCGCGGCACCGCCCGAGCTGCCGGTGTAGAGGCCCTCGCTCGTGAGCAGCTCGCGCGCCATCAGGTAGGACTCCTTGTCGTTGACGCGCACGACCTCGTCGATCGCCGTGAGGTCCATCGTGCTCGGGAAGAAGTCCTCGCCGATCCCCTCGATGAGGTACGCGTGCGGCTCGACGACCTCGCCACGCTCGAAGAAGTCCTTGTAGACCGATCCCTCGGGGTCCACGCCGACGATCCGGACGTCGGGCTTGCGCTCCTTGAGGTAGCGCGACACGCCGGTGATCGTGCCGCCGGTCCCCATCCCGGCCACGAAGGCGTCGATCTCGCCGCCGGTCTGCTCCCAGATCTCCGGGCCGGTGGTCCGGTAGTGGGCCAGCGGGTTGTCGGGGTTGTGGTACTGGTTCGCGTAGAAGGCGTTCGGCGTCTCCCGCGCGAGGCGCTCGGCGACGGAGTAGTAGCTGCGGGGGTCGTCCGGGGCGACGTTCGTGGGGGTGACGATCACCTTCGCGCCGAAGGCGCGGAGGTTCTGGATCTTCTCCTGGCTCTGCTTGTCCGGCATGACGAAGACGAGCCTGTAGCCCTTGATGGCGGCCACGAGCGCGAGCCCCATGCCGGTGTTGCCCGAGGTCGCCTCGACGATCGTCGCGCCAGGCCCGATGTCGCCCCGCCGCTCCGCCGCCTCGAGGATCGTCACGCCGATCCGGTCCTTGATCGACCCGCCCGGGTTCAGGTACTCGAGCTTGGCGGCGATCGTCGACCTGAGCCGCCCGGTCACCCGGTTGAGCTTCACGATCGGCGTCCCGCCGACCGCCTCGAGCACGTTCCGCTTCATCGCCTTCATGGCGAGGCTCCCCTTGCCGGCGCCGGGCACGGCCGGTCCCGCGACGGAACCGGGCCGGTTCGGCAGGGAACCAGTGTAGGCATCGCGGGAGGCCGGGTGCAAACGGGGGATCGACCGGAGGGCTCGAGGCGGACGACCCTGCGGCCGCTTCGGAAGGCCGTCGTCCTGCGGGGCGAGGCGCCGGGGCGGTGGCGACGAGGAGTTCGCGCGTCTCGGAAGGCGGAAGGTCGCCGTGCAGCGTGCTCGCCTCGTCGAAGACCAGGACCGCCACGTTATCGGCGCTGGCGACGTCGCACACGTCCCGCGCGGTCTCCGCAGAGATGCTCCCGGCGTCACCGGTCGGGAACGTGAGAGGCCTGGGCGGCTCGACGTTGCCAACCGCCTGTCCGGCTGGCTCGAAAACGAGCGCGTGCCTCCAGTGCATCTCCGCACCTTCGCCCGAGGCGCCGCAGGGACTAGGGACTGACGGAGAGCCGCGGCCGCAGGCGGTCATCACGGGACTCACGCTATGGCCAGCGCGCCTCGGACTGCCGCGGTGGGACTGCTGCGGCGTGGCGAGCGGCGCGGGACCGCCGTGGTGCAGAGACCGGTCGACGGCCAGTGCTCGCCCGGTGGACGCCCGTGAGGAGCGACCGGTCGGTGTGGCGTGGACCGAGGGCCGGCCGTTGCACGACCGGGCAAGGCGGCCGCGCCTGGTATACTCCGATCGCGCGCCCGTAGCTCAGCTGGATAGAGCACCAGGCTTCGAACCTGGGGGCCGGGGGTTCGAGCCCCTCCGGGCGCGCCACTCACGCCTGTGCGATCTCGGACCGGATGGCGCTAGCGGCCTCGGGCCCAGGCCCGACGCCCCCCTGCCCGCCGGCAGGTCCCCACGTCGAGCTGCCGCTCCTCCCTCCTCGCGGCGCCGTTGCCGCGACCGCGGCGAAGCGCGTGTTCCGGACGGCCAGCGTCAGAGCCGGTGCCGCAGAGTGTCACCGGCCGTGACCGGGCTGCGGGTCCATGATCGGAACCCTGCGCGGAGCATGGCGAAATCCGATGCCGCGCGGCCGGGACGCCCGGCGGCACGTCGGTTGCTAGGAGGACGGGCGCTCCCATACCCGCCGACCGCGCGAGGGGCCCGATGACGCGCAAGAAGATCCTCCTGGTGGACGATGCCGAGACGGTCCTGCTCGTCGAGCGGATGGCGCTCGGCAAGGAGCCGTACGAGCTGGTGACGGCGAAGGACGGCGCCGAGGCGATCGCGAAGGCGACCGTCATGCGGCCCGATCTGATCCTCATGGACGTCGTCATGCCGAAGATGAACGGCTTCGAGGCGTGCCGGCGGCTCCGGGAATCGGAGGCGACGAAGGACATCCCGATCGTCCTCGTCACGACCCGCGCGGAGGCCGAGAGCATGCAGACCGGCTTCGAGAGCGGGTGCACCGACTACCTCACCAAGCCGATCAACGGGGCGGAGCTCCTCGCCAAGGTCAAGCAGTACCTCGGGCAATGAGTCGGCCCGACGACGGCGCGGCTGCCTACGCCCAGAGGGTCCACGAGAGCACCT
The DNA here is from genome assembly GCA_036381125.1 of Thermodesulfobacteriota bacterium. Taxonomy (GTDB): domain Bacteria; phylum DASVDK01; class DASVDK01; order DASVDK01; family DASVDK01; genus DASVDK01. The sequence goes on from DASVDK010000213.1 coordinate 10,835, forward strand.
GGCGCTTCGCGCAGGAGCTGCTGGCCGAGAACGAGCGGCTGCGCGCGGCGGTCGCCCTCCTCGAGAGCGACAAGGGGCTCCTCGAGGAGCGGCTCCGCTCGACTCGCGCCCTGCTCGAGCAGCACGAGCAGGCGCGTGCCCAGTTGCAGGAGCGGCTCGGGAAGATCGAGGCCGACAGCGGCCGGCTCGCGGCGCAGTGCGAGCAGCTCGAGCAGCAGAACTGGATCCAGCTCAACCTCTACGTCGCGAGCTATCGGCTCAACGGAACGCTCGACCGCGACGAGCTCGTGCGGACCATCCAGGAGATCATCGCCAACCTGATCGGCTCCGAGGAGGCGGCGATCTTCGAGCTGGACCGCGACCGCGGCCTCCTGCGGCTCGTCGCGTCGTTCGGCGTCGACGCGTCGGGCCTCGATCGGATCCCGCTCGGCGAGGGCGTCATCGGGAAGGCCGTGCTCGACGGGGAGACCTACGTCGCGCCGTCCGCGGCGGGTGGGCGCCGGCCGGCCGCCGGCCGAGAGCCGACGGCGGTGATCCCGCTCAAGGTCGGGGGAACGGTGACCGGCGCGATCGTCATCTTCCGGCTCCTCCCGCAGAAGGCGGGCCTCGAAGCGGTCGACCGGGAGCTGTTCGCCGTGCTGGGGACCCACGCGGCAATGGCCCTCTACTGCACGCGGCTGCACGCCCGAGCGGTAGCGGCGGGGGGCGGCCTGTGATCGGGCGGCCGCGGATACCCTAGGAGGACCGACGTGGGCATCGACCGCGAGGCGGTCATCCGCACGTACCTCGCGGAGGCCGATGGGCAGCTCGGGCAGATCGAGGAGGGGCTCCGCGCGCTCGAGGCGCGGCCGGACGACGCGGGCCGGCTCGAGACGATCTGCCGGGCCGTCCACACGCTCAAGGGCACCTCGGCCATGCTCGAGTTCCACCGCGTCGCCGAGTTCGCCCGCGCCGTCGAGGAGGTGCTCGAGCGGCTCGGCGCCGGGACGCTCGGGGCACGCGACGGGCTCGTGCCGCTCCTCCTCTCGGCGGTCGACGCGCTTCGTGAGTTCGTTCCCGAGGCCGCGGCCGGCGTCCGGGAGTTCCGGCCGGAGCACGAGGCTCTCCTGCGTCGGCTCGCGGCCGTCGGGGCGGAGGAGACCCCCGGCCCGACGTGAGGCCTCACCGCCGCGACCGCCGGCGCGCGGACGCCCGTGCGGCGAGCCGCCTTTCCAGATCGAGCGCGTGCGGCAGCGGGAGATCGAGGCCGTCTCGGACCGCGGCCTTCGCGGCCCGCACCGCCTCCCCGGGGAGCGCGGCCACGGTCCGGGCGAGTGCGAGGGCCGCAGGGACGAGCGCGTCGATCGGCACGACGCGGTTGACCAGGCCGACGGCGAGGGCGGTACCCGCGTCGACTCGTTTCCCGGTCAGGAGCATCTCGACCGCGGGGCCCCTGGGGATCGCCCGGATGAGCGTCTGCGTCCCGCCCCCGGCCGGGATCAGCCCGAGACCCGTCTCCGGCAGGCCGAGGGTGGTGCCCTCCGCGGCCAGCCTGAGGTCGCAGAGGAGCGCGAGCTCGAGTCCGGCGCCGAGCGTCGGTCCGTGAAGCGCCGCGATCCCCGGCTTGTCGAGGCTCCGTAGCAGCTCCCAGTTGTCGCGCGCGTCACGCACCTCGCGCGCCGCGGTCACCGACGGGGCGGAGCCGAACTCGCCGAGGTCCGCGCCGGCGCAGAAGCAGCGGCCGGCTCCCGAGAGGACGAACGCGCCCACGTCCGGGTCGTCCCGCACGGCGGCGAGCACCTCGGACAGGTCATCGCGCATCGCCATGTTGAGCGTGTTGAGCGCTTCGGGCCGGTTGAGCCGCACGTGCGCGACCCGACCCGCCTTCTCGAAGATCACCGTCCGGAAGCCCACGCCTTCACCTCCCGTCGTCCCGTTCCGACAGCACGCGTGCCGTGTCGGCGCCGAGCGGCCGGGCGCCGTCGGTCCCGCGCCGGGGCGGCGCGTCGGCGATCCGCCACGGCGGACCCGGGACGCGGAAGCGCCGGCCCGTCTCGTCCTCGACGGCCGCCCAGAACCCTCGCGCCTCGAGTAGTGGGTCGGCGCAGATGGCCGCGACGTCGCGGACCGGGGCTGCCGGAATTCCAACCGCGGCCAGACGGGCGGCGACCGCCTCGGCCGAGTGCCGGGCGAGCCAGGCGTCGAGCCGCGCCGCCCCCGAGCCTCGCCGCGGGGGCGGCAGGGAGCCGGCCGCTCCGGACGAGGCCTCGTCGGCGGCCGCGATCCGATCGAGCAGGCGGGTCTGCTGCGGCGTGCCGCAGGCGATCGCCACCCACGACCGTCCATGCTCGCACGCGAAGATCCCCGCCAGCGGGCCGCGAGCCGGGGCCCGGCGGCGCGGCGCCGGAGGGGCGGGGGCGTGGCGGAGCGAGGTGCGGGCCGCGTCGAGCAGCTCGTCGCCGATGGCCTGCAGCAGCGCCTCCCACTGGGACAGCTCGACGTCGGCGCCGCCGTGGCCGGCGGCGCGGCGGTAGAGGCCGGCGACCGACACGGCGGCGCCGAGCACGCCCGAGAGGGCATCGCTCACCGCGACCGCCGGCAGGCGCGGCTCGCCCCCGGCGCCGCCCTGGACGACGAGCCCGGCGAGCGCCTCGAGGGTCGCGCCGTAACCAACGTAGTCGCGATACGGCCCGCTCCTGCCGAAGGCGGGCATCGACACGGTGACGACGTCGCGGTTCACGCGCCTGATTGCCGAGGCGAGGCCGAGGTTCCCCATGACGCGGGGGCTGAAGTTCTCGATGACGAGATCCGCACGGGCGACGAGGCGGAGGAGGTCGGCCCGCCCCGCTTCCGTCGCGAGGTCGAGCGCCAGGTTGAGCTTCCCGTGGTTGAGTTCGTGGAAGAAGGGTGCGGCGGCGGCTCCGCGGCCCCGGATGCCGTCGGGCCGGCGCGGCCCTTCGACCTTCCAGATCGTCGCCCCGAGGTCGAGCAGCAGGCGGGTCGCGTATGGACCCGCCCACATGGCCGTCAGGTCGACCACGCGCACCCCTCGCAACGGCAAGTCGCCGGGCGAGTCGCGGGCCCGGCC
>DASVDK010000214.1:0-19100 GCA_036381125.1 Thermodesulfobacteriota bacterium
GCCCAGGCCTCGTCCCCGGCCGATCCCGGCCGCGCCGCCGAGACGAGCAGCAGCACGGCCAGGACGCCCATGGCCAGCGACAGCCAGAAGGGCAGGAAGCCGGAGCCGGGCCCGGTCTCGCTCCAGTACGGGTACTGCCGCCCGGCGACCCCGAACCCGACGGCGAAGAGGAGGAGCAGGATGCCGCCGATCCGATCGGCCCGGCTCACGGCGGCCCGCCCCTACGGCTTGACCGCGCCCATGTCGATGAGCGCCTTGCGGTACTTCTCCCGGACCTGGTCGAGGTACGCGTTGGCCTCCTCGCCGGTCATGAAGACGGGGGTGAGGAGGTTCCTCTTGATGTAGCCCTTCTGCCACCGTTCCGTCTCGCTGACCTTGCGCAGCGCGTTCTGCCACCACGTGACCGCTTCCGGGCTCATGTCGGCCGGCCCGACCACGCCGCGCATCTGGTCCCAGAGGACGTCGTAGCCCAGCTCCTTGAAGGTCGGCACCTGGTTGGCGTCCGGCATCCGCTTCTCGGCGGCGACCGCAAGGAACCTCGCCTTGCCCGCCTCGATCTGCGCCTGGACCTCGTTGGGGTTCTCGACCGCCGCGTCGATGTGGCCGCCGAGGAGCGCGGCCGTGACCTCGCCGCCCGAGTTGAACGGCACGTACTTCACCTTGATCCCGGTCGCCTTCTCCATCAGGTAGGTGAAGATGTGGTCCTCGGCGTTCGTGCTCGTGCCGCCGACGGAGAGGGTGTTCGGCTGCGACTTGGCCGCCTCGAGGAACTGCTGGATGGTCTGGTACTTCGAGTCGGAGCGGACCGCGAGCGTCAGCTCGTCGACCGCGACGATCGCGAGGATCGTCATGCCGTCGCGGTGGTCGCCGGGGACCCGCCCCTCGATCTTGCCCGACACGATCGTCGGCGTGGCGCCGGCGATGACGTAGTCGTTCCCCTTCTTGCCGACGAGGTAGTTGTAGCCGACGGCGCCGCTGCCGCCGGCCCGGTTGACGACGTTGAGCGGCACGGGCGAGATCCGGTTCTCGTCCATGATGCCGGTGATGGTGCGCATCAGGTTGTCGGTGCCGCCGCCCGGCGCGTACGGGACGACGACCTCGATGGGGCGGGAGGGGTAGTCCGCGGCGGGGGCGTCCGTGACGGCGGCGAGGCCGAGAGCAGCGAGGGCGAGGGCGATGACGCGTGGCTTCGTCATGCGGGTGTCACCTCCGTTGGGGGGTCGTTCGACCGTGCGGTCAGGCGACGATGCCGGTGTCGAAGAGGTGCGCGCGCTCCGCCTTCCCGTAACCGAGTTCCTCCAGAATCGCGTCCGTGTGCTCCCCGAGCAGGGGCGCCGGCCGGTCGACCGCTCCCGGGGTCTCCGACAGCTTGACCGGCACCCCGAGCGCCTTGATCGGCCCGGCGCCGGGGTGGTCGAGGTCGACCACCATCCGGCGCGCGAGGGCGTGCGGGTCGCTCAACGCTTCGGGGTAGGTGTTGATGGGGCCCGAGGGCACCCCCTCCCGCTCGAGGCGGGCGAGCCAGTACGCCCGCGGCCGGGTCGCGGTCGTCTTCTCGACCTCGGCGACCAGCTCGGCCCGGTGCGCGAGCCGCTCCTTGCGGCCCCGGAACCGCGCGTCCTCGAGGAGGTCGGGCCGGCCGATGCCGCGGGCGAAGCCCTCGAACAGCCTGTCGTTGTTGGCCCCCACCGTGAAGTACCCGTCCTCGGCGCGCAGAGCCTGGTAGGGCGCCGACAGCCGGTGCGCCGAGCCGAGCGGTCCCGGCACGCGGCCGGTCAGCCAGTACTCCGCCGACTCCCACACGGTCAGGGCCATGGCCGCCTCGAGCAGCGAGGTGTCGACGAACTGCCCCTCCCCGGTCCGCTCGCGGTACTCGAGCGCGCAGAGGACGCCGATGGCGCCGTAGAGGCCGGCGGCGAGGTCGCTGATGGGGATGCCCGCCTTGGCCGGCGGACCGTCCGGCTCGCCCGTGACGCTCATGATCCCGCTCATCCCCTGGGCGACGAGGTCGAAGCCGCCGCGCGCGGCGTACGGCCCGGTGGCACCGAATCCGCTGATGGCGCAGTAGACGAGACGGGGGTTCACGCGGCGCAGCGTCTCGTAGCCGACCCCCAGGCGGTCGACGACGCCGGGCCGGTAGTTCTGGACGAGCACGTCCGATCGCGCCGCGAGGCGGTGGAGGACCTCGACCCCCTCGGGTCGCTTGAGATCGACCGCGAGGCTGCGCTTGTTGCGGTTGACGGCCAGGAAGGCCCCGCTGTGCCCGTTGCGCTGCACGACGCCGGGCCTGCGGCCCTCCTCGCCGCCGGGCGGCTCGACCTTGACGACGTCGGCCCCCATGTCGGCGAGGTTCATCGTGCAGAACGGGCCGGCCATCGCCTGCGTGAGATCGACGACCCGGATGCCCTCGAGCGGCTTCATCGCGGTCTACTCCCCCGTGAATCGCGCCGGTCGCTTCTCGAAGAACGCGGCGAGCGCCTCCCGGTGGTCGCGCGTCGCCTGGAGGGCGGCGAAGCGCGCCCGCTCCCGCGCGAGGGCGCCGGCGAGCGGCTCCGGACCGGCCGCCTCCAGCATCGCGGCCTTGTTCGCCCGGACCGCGAGCGGCGCGCGCTCGGCGACCACGCGTGCCACGGCCGCCGACTCGGCGAGGAGGTCGACGTCCGGGACGACGCGGGAGACGAGGCCGAGCTCGAGCGCCTCGTCCGCCGGCACCGTTCGCCCGGTGAGCAGGAGGTCGCGGGCGACCGTCTCGCCGGCGAGCCGGGTCAGGCGGGCGGTCGAGGCGATGAGCCCGACCTTGACGCCGACGCCGGCGAAGCGCGCCGATTCGCCCGCCACCCGGATGTCGCACGCCAGCGCCAGCTCGAAGCCTCCCCCGTACGCGTAGCCGCGCACCGCCGCGATCACGGCGCCCGGGTACCGCTCGATGCGCGAGAGGACCGCCTCGTCCGCCTCGAGGAAGGGCCGCACCGTCTCGCGCGTCAGCGTCTCCTCCTCCCGGAGGTCGGCGCCGGCCGAGAACGCCCGCTCCCCCGCCCCGGTGAGGACCACGGCTCGCACCCGTCTCGCCTCGCACTCGGCCAGGCCCGCGAGGAGCCCCGCCCGCACCGTGTCGGTGATGACGTTGAGCGGCGGGTTGTCGACGACGAGCGTGGCGACCGTCCCGTCGACCTCGACGCGGACCGTCACGGCGCTAGCCCCCCGCCCCGCGGAAGTTCCGGTGCCACAGCTCGAGGTAGGAGGCGGCGTTGTGGCGGATGTCGGCCAGCTCCTCCTCGCTCATCTGCCGGATCGGTTTGGCCGGCACCCCCATGACGAGCCACCCGGCCGGCACGACCTTGCCGGGCGGCACCAGCGCCCCGGCCCCCACCTGGGCACCGCGCTCGACGACCGCGCCGTTGAGGACGACGGCGCCGATGCCGATGCGCGCGTCGTCGTGGACCGTCGCCCCGTGCACGACCGCGCCGTGGCCGATCGTGACGTTGTCCCCGATGATGCACGGGTTGTGGGGCGTGACGTGGAGGACGGCCCCGTCCTGCACGTTCGAGTTCTTGCCGAGCCTGACGGGGCTCCCCTCGTCGCCGCGCAGGACCGCGCAGGGCCAGACGCTCGCCCCCGCCTCGATGGTCACGTCCCCGATCACCTGGGCCGCCGGGTCCACGTAGGCCTCGGGATCGACCTTCGGGGTCCAGCCCTGCACGCTCCGGATCATCCGGCTGCCTCCCGCATCGCGCGCTCCTATCAACGGCTCGCGGCCGCCGTCCGCTCCGGCCGGGGCAAGCCCGCGCTCCGCTCCTCGGCGCGCCTGCGGCGCGCCAACCGCCCGGTGGCCGCTCGCCTCACGGCGCGGCTGCCGCCGCGCCTTCGCCAACGGCTCGGCGCTCCTGTGCCTCGGCCTCCTCGAGGGTCACGTCGAGCGCCCCGTTGATGAGCCGCTTCGTCGCGGCGACCGTGTCGGGGTCGAGCGCCGCCGCGCGAGCCGCCCACAGGCCGGCCTCGGCGAGGAGCCGCCCGGGCGGGACGACCGCCGACAGGAGCCCCATCCGGTACGCCTCGCCCGCGTCGAGCGTGCGGCCGGTGAGGAGCGCGTCGCGCGCCCGTCCCTCCGGGAGGAGCCGCCTGAGCTGCACGTTCGACGCGATGAGCCCCACCTTGACCCCGACCGCGCCGAGCCGGGCCGCGGTCGACCCGATCCGCACGTCGCACCAGAGGGCGAGCGTGAGCCCGCCGCCCATGGCCCAGCCGTTCACCGCGGCGATCACCGGCCCTGCGAAGGCGCGGATGGCGTCGCCGACCGCCTCGGCCCGCCGCTGGAAGTCGCCGACGGTCTCGGGGGCGAGGCCCGCCTCCTCGCGCAGGTCCGCCCCGCCGCAGAAGGCGCGCTCCCCGGCGCCGGTGACGACGACCGCCCGCACCCGGTCGCGCTCGAAGTGCTCGAACGCCTCGAGGATCCCGCCGCGGAGCGCGTCGGTCAGGACGTTCATCGGCGGGTTGTCGAGCACGACGTAACCGACCTCCCGCTCGATCCGCCAGCACGCCTCGCCGCCGCCGCGCACGGTCACTCGCCCCGGAAGACCGGCCGCGTCCCGGCGAAGAACGCCGCCACCGCCGCCTTGTGGTCGCGCGTCTCGACGAGCCGAGCGAAGAGGTCGTGCTCCATCGCCAGGGCCGCCGCCGGGCCGAGGTCGCGCGCCTGCCTCACCGCCCGCCTGGCGGCGGCGACGGCGAGCGGCGCGCGCGAGGCGATGGTCCCGGCCGCGGCGCGCGCCTCCTCGAGGAGCGAGGCCGCCGGGACCACGCGCGAGACGAGGCCGACGCGGCGGGCATCGCGGGCGTCGAGCGTGCGGCCGGTGAGCGCGACGTCGCGGGCCCCCGCCTCGCCGAGCAGGTGCACGAGGCGGGCCACGCAGCGGGCCGGCGCGCCGTCGATCCCGGCGGCGGCGACGCGCGCCGTCTCGGCCGCGATGCGCACGTCGGTCTCGAGAACGGCCGCCAGGGCGGGCCCGCCCACGTGCCCGTCGAGCGCCGCCACGACCGGAAGCCGCCCCTCCCTGAAGCGGCGCCGCACCTCGTCGGCCACGGCGGCCCCCTCGCCGCCGGACGGCCGGTCGCCCCACCCCGCGACGACGACCGCACGCACGCTCCGGTCGGCCTCGAGCGACGCGAGCGCGTCGGCCAGCGCGCGCAGCCACCGGTCCGCCGGCCCCGGCGCGCCGGCCAGCACGGCGACCGCTCCGTGCCGCGTCGCGGCGAGGTCCACGGCGGCCGCGCTCACACGACCCCCCTGCGCCGAAGCTCGGCGATCTCGCCCGGGCCGTAGCCGATCTCCCGGAGCACCGCGTCGGTGTCCTCCCCGAGCCGCGGCGCCGCCTTGCGCACCGCGGCCGGAGACTTCTCGAGCTTGACCGGGTTGCCGAGCACCTTCACGCGCCCGGCCGTCGGGTGGTCGATCTCCTGGACCATCCCCCGCGCCTGCGCGTGCGGATCCGCCAGCGCCTCGGGCACGGTGTAGATCGGGCCGCACGGCACGCCCGCGCGCTCGAGCACCGCCATCCAGTGCGCACGCGGCCGGGTGACGGTGACCCGCTCGAGGATCTCGGCCAGCTCGTTGCGGTTGTCGTGGCGGTCGCCCGGCGCGGCGAAGCGAGGGTCGGTGATCAGCTCGGGCAGGCCGAGCGCCTCGGCGAGGCGGTGCCACATCCGCTCGTTGGCGCCGCCGACGGTGAAGTAGCCGTCGGACGCGCGCAGCGCCTGGTAGGGCGCGTTCAGCCGGTGGGCCGTGCCGAGCCGCCTGGGGACGCGTCCCGTGAACCAGTACTCGGTCGCCTCCCAGACCGAGAGCGCCAGCCCCGCCTCGAAGAGCGAGGTGTCCACGAACTGCCCGCGGCCGGTGACCCGCCGCGCCCTGAGGGCGCAGAGGATGCCGAACGCGGCGAACAGCCCGGCGCCGAGGTCGGTCACCGGCACGCCCACCTTGACGGGCGGCCCGCCCTCGGCCCCGGTGACGCTCATGATCCCGCTCATGCCCTGCGCGACGAGGTCGAAGCCGCCGCGCGACGCGTAGGGCCCGGACTGCCCGAAGCCGGAGATGGAGCAGTAGACGAGGCGCGGGTTGACCTCCCGGAGCCTCGCGTAGTCGACGCCGAGACGCGCCGCGACGCCGGGTCGGAAGTTCTCCACCGCGACGTCGGCCGTGGCGATCAGGCGCGTGAAGACCGCGACCCCCTCCGGCTGCTTCAGGTCGAGCGTGATCCCCCGCTTGTTGCGGTTCACTGCGAGGAACGCCGACCTCGGGTCGACGCCGAGCTGGCGGCGCGTGCTGTCGCCGTCCGGCGGCTCGACCTTGATGACCTCGGCCCCCATGTCGCCGAGGAGCTGACTGCACGAGGGGCCGGCCATGACCTGGGTCTGGTCGACGACGCGGATCCCCTCGAGCGGCCCCGCCATGGTCAGCGGCCCCGCCACTGCGGCCTGCGCTTCTCGAGGAACGCGCGCACGCCTTCCTTGAAGTCCTCGCTCAGATAGCAGGAGAGGATGATGTCCTCGGCGTCCTTCACCGTGAAGGCCTCGAGGAGCCGGCGGCCGTACTCCTTCACGCCGGCGAGCGTGAGGGGCGCGAGCGTCGCGATGTGCGCCGCGAGCTCGCGGACGCGCGACTCGAGCGCCTCGCCGGGGTGGACCTCGTCGACGAGCCCGATGGCCTTCGCCTCGGCCGCGTCGACCAGGCGGGCGGTCAGGAGGATCTCCCGCGCGCGCACCGGCCCGACGGTGGCCGCGAGGAGCGCGACCCCCGTGGGCGCGACGATGTTGCCGAGCGTCCGCGCGATGGGGATGCCGAAGCGGGCGTGGCTCGCCGCGATGCGCAGGTCGCACGCGATCGCCATGCCGAGCCCGCCGCCGACCGCGTCCCCCTGCACCATGGCGATGGTCGGCTTCGTCATCGCCACGACCCGCCTGAGGACGCGGCTCACGCGCGCCTCGTAGGCGAGGGCGTGCTCCGCGGTGGTGAAGTCGAGGAACTGGCGGATGTCGGTGCCCGTCACGAACGCCTTCGTGCCGGCGCCGCGCAGGACCACCACGCGGACCTCCGGGTCGGCGTCGAACCGCTCGCACGCGTCGTGGAGCCCCTCGTACATCTCGAAGGTCATGGCGTTGCGGGCGTCGGGACGGTTGAAGGTGACGATGGCGGTCGGACCGTCTCGCTCGATGAGGAGGTCGCCGCCCGTTGCCGGCTGGCTCATGCTGACGTCGCTCCCGCGTGGCGGAACCTCCACTCCTCTATAGGATTGGAGGCGTAGTGGTCCAGGCTATCGGAGCCGCCGGGGCCGGTCAAGCGAAAAGCCGTTCGACGCCCGCCCGGGCGTCGAACGGCAGGCCCGGCTCGCTAGAGCTGCTCCGGCTCGAGCGTCACCGTGCAGCGGTAGAGATCGGCCCGGTACTCGCCGCTCGAGACCAGCACGCCGCGTCCGCGCGCGTCGTGATACGTGCGAGCGATGTGGAGGATGGGGAACCCGAGCGGGACCCGCAGGAGCTTGGCGGCGGTCGCGCCCGCCACGTGCGCGCCGATCGACTGCTCGCACCGCCCCATCCGCACGCCGCAGAAGCGTTCGAGGAGCGACACGAGCGGCGCCCTGGCCAGCTCGGCCGTGGGGAGGTCGGCGTCGAAGGCCCCCGGGACGAACGACTCCAGGTACGCCAGGACCCGGCCACGCACCGAGACGAGCCGCCGGAACATGGTCGCCTCGTCGCTGTCGCCGAGGCCGAGCGAGAGGCGCACCTCGGGCGGCGGCACGAGCCGGCGCCGCGACAGGAGGCGCACGCGCGAGTCGGGCTCGAACTGCATGAGGTCGACGAGCGAGCCGGTGAGCCGCGGGCTGTTCACGCGGGGCGCGGGCTGCAGGACGATCGTCCCCCTGCCCTGGTGGCGCGAGACGTGCCCTTCGTCGACGAGCATCTGGATCGCTCGGCGCATGGTCCCCACACTCACGTCGAACTCGCGCGCGAGGTCCTGTTCGGCGGGGAGGAGGTCGCCCGCCTTCCAGGTGGTCCCGAGGTGGTTCCGGAGGACGAGCGCGATCTGGTAGTAGAGTGGTGTCGGCGGGTGCGTCCAGTCCACCGTTGGCCGGACCGTCATACCGCTACTTCTAGTCTCGGCCGTGCGCGAAGTCAACCGGCGCCGGTCGCCGCCGCGTCGAGCGGGCGGCCATCGTACCTGGTAGCATGGGCCTGGCCCATGTGCTATATCTCCGCTCCTCCGGAGACGGCGCACCGTCACGCATCCGCCTGGTTGGAACCCGAACGTGCCCGACACACCGACGAACGGCAGCCCTCGCGGCCCGGATCTCTCGGGCCTCAAGATCGACGAGCGCGCCAGGCGGCACCCGGCGCGCGTCGGCCCGCGCGCGATTGCCGTCGGGCTGGCGGTCCTCCTCGTCCTGTCCGCCGGCGCGTTCGCCCTGCTGCGGGAGGGCGCGCCGACTGTGAACGTCGTCACCGTGCGCGCGACCGCCGGAGGGGGCCGTCCGGCCCTGCTCAACGCGAGCGGGTACGTCACGCCTCGGCGGCGGGCCACGGTCGCGGCCAAGATCACCGCGCGGGTCAACGAGATCCTCGCCGAGGAGGGGATGCACGTCGAGGCCGGGCAGGTCCTGGCGAGGCTCGACGACTCGGACGCCCGGGCGCGGCTCCTCTCGGCCAGGGCCGATCGCGACGCGACGGCCGCGACGCTCGGCGAGCTGCGCGTGAACCTCGCCAACGCCGAGCGCGGGCTCGCGCGCATGGACGAGCTGTGGAAGGCGGGGTTCGTCGCCGAGCAGGCGCGCGACCAGGCGGCCACCGCCGTGGAGGCGCTGAAGGCGCGCATCGCGCTCGCCCGTGAGCAGGTCGACGCCGCCGAGGCGCGCGTCCGGGTCGCCGAGCAGGACCTCGACAACTGCACGGTGCGGGCCCCCTTCGGCGGCGTCGTCGTCTCGAAGGACGCCCAGCGCGGCGAGATGGTCTCGCCCGTCTCGGCCGGCGGCGGCTTCACGCGGACCGGGATCGCGACCATCGTCGACATGACGTCGCTCGAGATCGAGGTCGACGTGAACGAGTCGTACATCGCCCGGGTCCGTCCCGGCCAGCCGGTCACGGCCGTCCTCGACGCCTACCCCGACTGGCAGATCCCGGCGACGGTCCGCACCGTGATCCCGACCGCGGACCGGCAGAAGGCGACGGTGAAGGTCCGGGTGGCGTTCGACCGCTTGGACCCGCGCATCCTGCCGGACATGGGGGTGAAGGTCGCGTTCCTCGGCGAGGCGCCGAGCGCGCCGGCGGCGGCCGGCACGGTCCTGGTCCCGCGGGCCGCCCTGCGCGAGGAGGGCGAGACCGTCGCCGTGTTCGTCCACCGGGAGGGCCGGGTCGAGCGGCGCGCGGTGCGCCTCGGCGGGACGCGAGGCGACGAGCGCGAGGTGATCGCGGGGCTCTCCGACGGCGAGGAAGTCGTCGTCAGCGGCATCGACACGCTGCGCGACGGCCAGCAGGTACGGGTGAGACGGTAGGAGGCGCCATGGCCAGGATCGACGGGCGGGGCGACGGCAGCAGCCTGATCCAGGCGCGCGGGCTCGGCAAGACGTACCGGCGCGGCGGCGAGGAGATCCACGTCCTCCAGGGGCTGAACCTCGACGTCGACCGCGGCGACTTCGTCGCGTTCATGGGGCCGAGCGGCTCGGGCAAGAGCACGCTGCTCAACCTCCTCGGCGGGCTCGACCTCCCCTCGGTCGGCAGCATCAGGGTGGACGGCGACGAGATCACGCGCATGTCGGCCCGCAAGCTGACGGCCTGGCGGGCGCGCCACGTGGGGTTCGTCTTCCAGATGTACAACCTGATCCCCGTGCTCACCGCCTTCCAGAACGTCGAGCTTCCGCTCCTGCTGACCGGGCTCTCGAAGCCCGAGCGCCGACGCCACGTGGAGACGGCGCTCGCGGTCGTCGGCCTCGCCGATCGCATGCACCACTACCCGCGACAGCTCTCGGGCGGGCAGGAGCAGCGGGTCGGCATCGCGCGCGCCATCGTGGCCGATCCGACCTTCCTGCTCTGCGACGAACCGACCGGCGACCTCGATCGCAAGAGCGCCGACGAGATCCTCGACCTCCTCGACCGGCTCGTCCGGGAGCACGGCAAGACCGTGCTCATGGTCACCCACGACCCGCTGGCCGCGGAACGGGCCCGGGTGGTCCTGCACCTGGAGAAGGGGGTTCTCGTGGAGGGCGCGACGGCGGGACGGGGCCGATGAAGTACCGCCACCTGGTCCTCGCCAACCTGTTCCGCAAGAAGGTCCGGACCGTCCTGACCGTCGGCTCCTTCGCGGTCGCCCTCTTCCTGTTCGGCATCCTCGCGGTCGTCCACGGCGCGTTCCAGCAGGGGGTGGAGGTGGCCGGCGCCGACCGGCTCGTGGTCGTCAACCGGGTCTCGATCATCCAGCCGCTCCCCCTCGCCTACCGGGACCGGCTGGCCCGCATGCCCGGGATCACCGGCGTGACGTTCGCGAACTGGTTCGGCGGCGTCTACCAGGAGGAGCGCAACTTCTTCCCGCAGTTCGCCATCGACCCCGAGGGCTACCGGCAGATGTTCCCCGAGTTCGTCGTGCCCGACGACCAGTGGCAGGCGTTCCTGGGCGACAAGGAGGGGGCGATCGTCGGCGAGTCCCTGGCGGAGCGCTTCGGCTGGAAGGTAGGCGACCGCATCCCCATTCGGGGCACCATCTACCCCGGCACCTGGGAGTTCAACATCCGCGGCGTCTATCGGGGCCGGCGGGCGGAGGACGACACCACGCAGTTCTGGTTCCGCTGGGACTACCTGGACGAGCGGATCGACGCGGAGCAGAGGGGCCGCGTCGGCTGGTACACGGTCCGGATCGCCGACCCCGACGACGCGGTGCGGATCGTCAAGGCGATCGACGAGGCGTTCGCCAACTCGCCCGCGGAGACCAGGACCGACACGGAGAAGGCCTTCGCGGCCTCCTGGGTCAAGCAGATGGGCAACATCCAGCTCCTGATCCTGAGCGTCGGCGGCGTGGTCTTCTTCACGCTCCTGCTCGTGACCGGCAACACGATGGCCATCGCCGTGCGCGAGCGGACGCGTGAGCTCGCGGTCCTCAAGGCGGTCGGCTTCTCCGACCGCTTCGTGCTCGCGCTGGTCATCGCGGAGACGATCGTCATCGCGGCGGTCGGCGGCGGCATCGGGCTCGGGCTCGCGAAGCTCTTCACCCTGGGGGGCGATCCCACCGGCGGCTTCCTCCCCTTCTTCTACCTGCCTCCCGACGCGATGCTCCTCGGGTCGGCGGTCGCGGTCGCCGTGGGGCTCGCGGCGGGGATCCTGCCGGCGCTCTCCGCCGGCAGGCTGCGCGTCGTCGACGCGCTCAGGCGGGTCTGACATGGCCATTCCCCTGATCTACAACGTGCGGAGCCTCAAGGCGCGCTGGACCTCGTCGGTCGTGGCGGTGCTCGGCATCGCCGGGACGGTCGGCGTGTTCGTGGCCATGCTGTCGCTGGCGCGCGGCTTCGAGGCGGCGCTCGTGGCGTCGGGCTCCCCCCAGAACGCGATCGTCCGGCGGGCGGGCGCCACCTCCGAGCTGGACAGCAACATCGTGCTCGACCAGGTGCGGGTCATCGAGGACGCGCCCGGCGTCGCGCGCGCCGACGGCCGCCCCCTGGTGAGCCCCGAGGTCGTCGTCGTGGCCCCCTTCCCGCTCAAGGCCCGCGACACCGACGCGAACGTCTCGGTGCGCGGCGTCTCGCCCCTGGCGCTCTCGGTGCGGCCGGCGGTGAGGGTGGTCGACGGCCGGTTCTTCGAGCCCGGGCTGAACGAGCTGGTCATCGGCCGGAACGTGGCCGCCAGCTACGGCGGGCTGGAACTCGGCCGGACCGTCCGGTTCGGCGGCAGCGCCTGGACCGTCGTCGGCGTGTTCGACGCCGGCGGGAGCGCGTTCGACTCCGAGATCTGGTGCGACGCCGCCGTCCTCAAGCAGGCGTTCCAGCGCCCCCCCAACTTCTTCCAGTCGGTCACCGTCCGACTCGCCTCCCCCGAGGCCCTCACCCGGTTCAAGGATGCGCTCACCACCGACCCCCGTCTGTCCGTACAGGTCGACCGGGAGGTGGACTACTACGCGAAGCAGTCGCGGGCGCTCACGACCCTCATCACCGTCCTGGGGAGCATCGTGGCGCTGGTGATGGGCGTCGGCGCCGTCTTCGGGGCGCTCAACACCATGTACTCGGCCGTCGCCGAGCGCTCGCGCGAGATCGCCACCATGCGGGCGATCGGGTTCGGCAGCGGCAGCGTCGTGCTGTCCTTCGTGGCCGAGGCCCTCTGCATCGCGCTCGTCGGCGGGATCCTCGGCTGCCTCGCCGTCCTGCCGCTGAACGGCCTCACGACCGGGACCATGAACTGGGCGACCTTCTCCCACCTCGCCTTCGCGTTCCGCATCACGCCCGTCCTGCTCCTCTGGGGGCTCCTGTTCGCGCTCCTCATGGGGCTCGTCGGCGGCCTGCCGCCGGCCGTTCGCGCGGCCCGCGCGCGGATCGCGGCGACCCTGCGGGAACTCTGAGATCGTGTGCCGTTTCACGCGTGCTCGGGCCGCGCTGCTCGTCCTACCGTCGCTGGGCGGCCGTGTCGGCCGCGGCGTAATCGGCCAGCCGTCTGCATTTCACGTGGCCCCAGACGCGCTCGTCCGGGTTGAGCTCCGGCGCGTAGGCCGGCAGCGACACGGTTTCGATCGCCGGCTGCGTGGCCACGTAGCCGCGGGCGCCGCTGATGCCGGCGCAGCTTGCGCAGCACGGAGAAAGAGCAGCCGGGCCGGCGCCGGCGTCAAGCAGTGGGCGATGGCCGCCTCGTCGCGCTCGCGCGCCCGGCGCCCCGGCAGTGGCGCTGGAGCACGGTGGTGACCCGAGCCGCCGTCCACCGCCGCAACGCCGTCCGGTTGAGCCGCGACCGGCGGCCGAGCCCGGCACGGGGATTCGGGAACGCCGCTTTCTGTTCCTTTTTCCAGGCTGGAATCATTGGAACCGATTTCGCCCGCGCTTGAAGCGACATACAGCGTGGGATAGAGTCAGCGCCATGGGGCTCTTGACCTTCGCGCTCAACGTGACGCTGGACGGGTGTTACGACCACCGCGAAATGGTCGCCAACGACGAGATGCTCCGCTACTGGACACGCGTGATGGACGCGGCGGGAGCGATGCTCTTCGGGCGCCGGACTTACGAGCTGATGGAGGAGGCCTGGCCCCAGGTGGCGCGAGACCCGAAGGCGAAACCGTCGGACCGGGACTGGGCGAAGAAGCTCGAAGCCAAGCCCAAGTACGTGGTCTCGACTACGCGCCGCGACTTCCCGTGGAGCAACACGTATCACGTCGAAGGGAACCTGACCCGGGCGGTGAAGGCGTTGAAGAAGGCCACGCCGCGCGGACTGCTGGTGGGTAGCCCCAAACTTTCGGCCGCGCTTCAGCGCCTGGACCTCGTGGACGAATATCGCTTCGTGGTCCACCCCGTGGTGGCCGGGCACGGTCCGTTCTTGTTTTCCGGCCTGTGGCCATCATTGCGCCTGAAGTTCGTGACCGCGACACGGCTCAAATCGGGTATCGTGGCGTTGCACTATCGCCGGCGCTAGCTGTGGGTGCTTGAGGAAGTTGTTCGATGGTGCATCGGCTCCTCCGCCGCCCGGCTGGCAGCCCTCGGCCCCTGGCTGCGGAACGTTCCTGATGGCTTCTGGGAGCAGATCGCCCCGCTCATTCCGGCTCGCCGGAATCGTGTACCGACTCCGCGCCGGCCGCCAGTGGAAGGCCCTGCCCAGGGAGTTCGGCTCTGGCTCGACCTGCCACCGACGCGTCAAGGCGTGGTGCGCCGCTCGCGTCTTCACCAAGGTCTTCTGCACGCGCCTCGAGTTCTACGGCCGCAGACGCGGCATCCATGCGCGCTCATCGCGTTGCGCCAGGCCCTGTGACATTTTCGGGATCGGTTCCTGGTAATCCTCCGACAGTGTCGTCTCCAGCCGAATTTCGGCCGCTCGTCCGAGCGGAGCGCGCCGTGCCGGCACCAGCCCGCCCTCAGTAGCCACGCGCGGGCTGCCGTCACCGGACACGGCACGCCGGCCGAGGGAAAGACCCGCACTTCGCGCCACCCGTCGAACCACCGGGCCGACGAGCACGGATCCAGCGCGCCTTCGGCGGGCTGGTGCTTTCTCCCGTTCATCAGCACGTACACGAGCGCATGGCGCACCTCACGCGGAGTTGCCAGGTCCCGCCGGTGGTAGCGGTCCCCCCACACGCTCCCCGTTCGACGCAGCGCGCGGTTCACGGCGCGAGGCGAATCGCCTCGCGCAGCGCACCAGAGGCGCGCATGCCGCGCAGGCCTGGTAGCCCGGCGCGCGCACGCAGGGTGATGTGCGCGGGGTGCCGGGCGTCGTGGTAGGGGCGCGTCCGATGCGGCACGTTCGGCCGGGGACCACGCGGCCTGCGGCCGGCACCAGGGCGCCGGTCGCCCCAGGTGTCGGGGAGCGACAATGCCAGTTGACGCACGGACGACCCTCTCGCGGAGCGTGCTGACGTGAACGCGGAGAGCCGATCGAAGAGAGGACGGGAGAGTCGGGAAAGACGCGCCGCTCGATTGGGCAGTATTCTATCGGATACCGATAGGGCAGTCAAGAAGCACGCACGGAGTCCACGCCGAGACATCGGCCAGGGCCGGCGGGAAGAGGTCCTTCGTCGGCTCTCCTCCGCGCTGCCGCATGGTGGAGCCACGCTCGTGCCGCCCGGCGAGTACGGGTTCGGTCGCCGGTCCGCAATCGTGATCAGCGCGATCCGAAGGTGATGAGTGGGGGCCTACATCGGCCCCGCCGCGGCCGTCGCGGCGGTGAAGGCCTCGTCGAGGAGGCGGAGCGCCTCGTCGACCTCGGACTCGGAGACGAGCAGGCTCGGGCCGATGCGCAGGACGTTGCGGTAGAGGCCGGCGCGGCCGACGAGGAGGCCGCGCCGCCGCGCCTCGTCCATGACGCGGGTGAGGAGCGCGGCGGCCGGCGCCCTGGCCGCCCCGCTTTCGGGGTCGATCAGCTCGAGCCCCTGCATGAGGCCGAGACCTCGGACGTCGCCGATGACGGGGTGCCTGGCCTTGAGCGCCTCGAGCCCCTGGCGAAGCCGCCGCCCCAGCCGCTCGGCGCGGCCGGGCCCGTCCTCGCGCTCGAGCACCCGGATGGTGGCGAGCGAGGCGGCGGCGCAGACGGGGTTGCCGCCGAACGTGGAGAAGCCGGCCCCCTTCACCGCGGAGGCGACCGCCTCGGTCGCCATCGTGGCGGCGAGCGGCATGCCGCCCGCGATCCCCTTGGCCATGGCCATGAGGTCCGGCTCGACGCCGTAGTGCTCGATCGCGAACCACCGACCGGTCCGGCCGAAGCCGCTCTGGACCTCGTCGTCCACGAAGAGGCCGCCGTAGCGGCGCACGATCCCGACGGCCACCTGGAAGTACTCCCTGGGGGGCGTCACGAAGCCGCCGGTCCCCTGCACCGGCTCGGCCACGAAGGCGGCCGGCTGGCCGCTGCCCGACGTCTGGAGCACCGACTCGAGGTCCTTGGCGCAGCGCAGCTCGCACGACGGGTAGGTGAGGCCGAAGTCGCACCGGTAGCAGTAGGGCGCGTGCCCGAACGCGACGCCGGGGACCTGCGTCGGGACGCCGCGCCAGCCCGCCTGCCCGGTGAGCGCCTGCCCGAGGGCGCTGCGGCCGGAGTAGCCGTGGCGCAGCGCCACCACCTCCTGGCGGC
Organism: Thermodesulfobacteriota bacterium; assembly: GCA_036381125.1. Classification (GTDB taxonomy): domain Bacteria; phylum DASVDK01; class DASVDK01; order DASVDK01; family DASVDK01; genus DASVDK01. The sequence continues at coordinate 15,784 of DASVDK010000214.1, forward strand.
CGGTGGCCGCCTTGGCGAGGAGGACCGCGGTGTCGACCGCCTCGCTCCCGCTGTTGGTGAAGAAGGTGCGGCGGAGGTCCCCCGGCGCGAGGCGCGCGAGCGTCTCGGCGAGGTCGACGGCCGGCTCGGTGGCGTACAGGGCGGAGACGTGCACGAGCGTGCGCGCCTGCGCCGCCACCGCCTCGGCCACCTCCGGGTGCGCGTGGCCGACCGACGTGACGAGGATGCCGCCGAAGAAGTCGAGGTACTCGCGGCCGTCGGCGTCCCACAGCCGGCTCCCCTCCCCGCGCGCCACGACGAGCGGCTCGTCGTAGTAGTGGCCCGCTCCCGGGAGGAAGTAGCGCCGGGCCCTCTCGCGGATGTCGGCCGACGGCGCGGACGTCCCGGACGCGCGATCCCGGGTGGTCATGCCTCGATCCCCGCGAGCGCCCGCTCGATCGGAAGGTAGTCGAGCCCGAGGTCGCGCGCCACGGCGGCGTGCGTGCACTGCCCGAGCCAGACGTTGAGCCCGCGCGCCAGGGCCGGGTCCTCGCGCATCGCCCTCGCGTAGCCCCGGTCGGCCAGCTTGCGGAGGTAGGGCAAGGTGGCGTTCGTGAGGGCGAACGTCGAGGTGCGCGCGACCGCGCCCGGCATGTTGGCCACGCAGTAGTGGACCACGCCGTCGACCTCGTACGTCGGGTCGGCGTGGGTCGTCGGCCGGGTGGTCTCCACGCATCCCCCCTGGTCGACCGCGACGTCGACGATGACCGCGCCCCGCTTCATGAGGCCGAGCATCTGCCGGGTGACGAGCCGCGGCGCCCTGGCGCCGACGACGAGCACGGCGCCGATCACGAGGTCGGCCTCGGCCAGCGCCGCCTCCACGCTGTAGCGGTTCGAGGCGACGGTCTTCACCCGCCCGCCGAAGCGGTCGTCGAGTTCGCGCAGGCGCTGGACGTTCACGTCGAGGATCGTCACGTCGGCGCCCATCCCGGCGGCGACCCTGGCCGCGTTCGACCCGACGACGCCGCCCCCGAGGATGACGACCCGCGCCGGCTCGACGCCGGGGACGCCGGACAGGAGCACCCCGCGGCCGCCCGAGACGTTCTCGAGCGCCCTGGCCCCGGCCTGGATGCTCATGCGACCCGCCACCTCGCTCATCGGCGTCAGGAGCGGAAGCGAGCGGTCGGCGAGCTCGATCGTCTCGTAGGCGATGCCGATGATGCGGCGATCGAGGAGCGCGCGGGCGAGCCTCGGGGCCGGGGCGAGGTGGAGGTAGGCGAAGAGGAGCTGCCCCTCGCGCAGGAGCGGCCACTCCTCCGGCTGCGGCTCCTTCACCTTGACGACGAGATCGGCCTCGCCGAAGACGGCCGCCGCGTCGGGCGCGATGCGCGCCCCGGCTCGGGCGTAGTCCGCGTCGTCGACCCCGCTGCCGAGGCCCGCACCGGCCTGCACGATCACGCGGTGGCCCGACTCGACGAGCGCCCGCACGCCGGCCGGCACGAGCGCGACCCGGTACTCGTGGGGCTTCACCTCCGCAGGGACACCGATCAGCACCCGGTGAATCTAGCGCCCTGCTCCCCGTTCGGCCAGGCTGCCCCGCCGCGCCCGCCGTCGGCCCTGAGGAAGTCGAAGTCGCACCCCTGGTCGGCCTGCAGCACGTGCCGCGCATAGAGCGCGGCGTAGCCGCGGGCGGGAAGGGGCGTCGGCGACCAGGACGCCCGCCGTCGCGCCAGCTCCGCCTCGGCCACGAGGAGGTCGAGCCGGCGCTCCCGGACCGAGAGGCGAATGCGGTCGCCGGTGCGCACGAAGGCCAGCGGGCCGCCGGCCGCGGCCTCGGGCGCGACGTGGAGCACGACCGTGCCGAACGCGGTGCCGCTCATGCGGGCGTCGGAGATGCGCAGCATGTCCCTGACGCCCGCGCGCGCGAGCTTCGAGGGGATCGGCAGGTACCCCGCCTCGGGCATCCCGGCGCCGAGGGGGCCGGCCCCCTTGAGGACCAGCGCGTCCTCGGGCGTCACGTCGAGATCCGGGTCGTCGATCCGTCGTGCGAGGTCATCGAGCCCGTCGAAGACGACGGCGCGCGCCTCGCGCTCGAGGAGCGCCTCGTCCGCGGCCGCCACCTTGAGGATCGCCCCCCTGGGGGCGAGGCTGCCGAAGAGCGCCACGAGGCCGCCGGTCGGCCGGAAGGGGTTGCTCGCCGGGCGGATCACCGCCCGGTCCACGAAACCGTCCGGCCCGTCGAGCCGATCGGCAAGCGCCTGCCCGGTCACGCCGCGCACCGTCTGGTGGAGGAGCGGCCGCAGCTCGCGCAGCACCGCCCCCACCCCGCCCGCCGCGTGGAAGTCCTCCATGTAGTGCCGCCCCACCGGCTTGAGGTCGACGAGGACCGGGGTCGTATCGGACAGCTCGTTGAGCCGCGCGAGGGGGAGCTCCGCGCCGACCCGCCCCGCGAGCGCGGCGAGGTGCACGACCGCGTTCGTCGAGCCGCCGATGGCGAGCAGCACCCGGAGCGCGTTCTCGAGCGCCTCGGGCGCGAGGACCTCCCGCGGCGTCGGTCCGCCCTCGGCCGCCATGCGAGCCGCCAGGGCGCCGCTTGCCTCGGCGGCGCGCAGCCGGTCGGCGTGCACCGCGGGGATGGCGGCCGTGCCGGGCAGCGCCATGCCGAGCGTCTCGGCCAGGACCGCCATGGTGCTCGCCGTCCCCATGACGGCGCAGGTCCCGGCGGTCGTGGCGAGGCTCCCCTCGACGACCTCGATCTCGGCCGCGGAGACCTCGCCGGCCCGATGGCGCGCCCAGAAGCGGCGGCAGTCGGTGCAGGCACCGAGACGCTCCCCCCGGTAGCGGCCGGTCATCATCGGGCCGACCACGAGCTGGACCGCCGGCCGGCCCGCGGAGGCCGCCCCCATGAGCTGCGCCGGGACCGTCTTGTCGCACCCGCCGACGAGGACCACCGCGTCCATCGGCTGCGCGCGGATCATCTCCTCGACGTCCATCGCCATGAGGTTCCTGAAGACGAGGCTCGTCGGGCTCAGGAAGACCTCGCCCAGGGAGATGGTCGGGAACTCGAGCGGCAGGGCGTCGCCGGCCAGGACGCCGCGCTTGACCGCCTCGAGCAGCTCGGGCGTGGTGCGGTGGCAGTTGTTGAAGCCGGAGGGCGCGACGGCGATGCCGACGACCGGGCGGTCGAGCATGCCGCGCGAGTAGCCCATCGAGCGGGCGAACGAGCGGCGCAGGTAGCGCGCGAAGTCGGGGTCGCCGTAGCTCGTGAGGCCGCGGCCGAGGCCACGTGGAGCGCTCATCGGCGCCAGTATAGCCTCCGCGCCGCGCCCTACCGAGCC